>DATFRC010000195.1:0-27678 GCA_035263725.1 Jatrophihabitantaceae bacterium
AAGCGGATCGTCGGCGGCCAGCGCCTGGAGGTGAAGCCCGCCGACCCGTCCCGGCTGGAGGACGTACGCGTGATTCGCGGCGCCATCGCCGACGCCCCACCCGAGTCTCCGGGACGCGGCGTGCTGAGCGTCCCGGTTGAGGGCGACGATGCGCTGGGCCACGCTGTGCAGCGCCTCGGCGCCGCCGGCATCGCGGTCATCGAGCTGTCCCTGCACCTGCCCAGCCTGGACGAGGTGTTCTTCACCCTGACCGGCCACCACACCGACAACCAGGAGGCCGCAGGATGACCGCAACGCTCAGTCCCCCAGCAACCGAGATACCGGCCGCGCCTGGCGCCACCGCGAGCCGTGCGCGCACGTTGCGCCATGCGTTCGCACTCGCTCGCCGCAACCTGATCAAGACCCGGCGCACGCCGGAGCAGCTGATTGATGTGACTGTCCAGCCGATCATCTTCCTGCTGCTGTTCGTGTACGTCTTCGGCGGCGCGCTGGGCGGCGGGTCGCGGCACGACTACCTCCAGTTCCTGCTGCCCGGGCTGCTCGCGCAGGGCATTGCGATGGGCAGCGTCGCCTTGGGACAGAACCTCAACGCCGATATCGAGAAGGGCGTCTTCGACCGGTTCCGGTCGCTGCCGATCTCCCGGTCGGCGCCGCTAGTCGGTGCGGTGCTGGCCGACTTCTTCCGCTACCTGACGCTGTGCGTGATCTACCTCGGATTCGGCTACGTGCTTGGTTTCCGGGTGGAGACCGGTCTGATGCCGGCGGTCGCGGCGGTCGCTCTCTCGATCGGGTTCGCTCTCAGTTTCTGCTGGATCTCGGTGTTCGTCGGCATGATCGCGCGCACGTCGGGGGCGGTGCAGGGGATCATGTTCCTGCTGATCTTCCCGCTGGCGTTCGGCTCCAACGTCTACGTCGATCCGTCGACCATGCCGGGGTGGCTGCAAGGGTTCGTGCACGTGAATCCGATGAGCCAGCTGGCCGGCGCAGTGCGCGGGCTGACGGTGGGCGGTCCGGCCGCGGCGCACGTCGGCTGGACGCTGTTGTGGGTGGCCATTCTGCTAGCCGTGTTCGTACCGCTGGCGCTGCGCGCGTACCGCCGCCGGGCCTAACTCTCCGATTGCGCAAGGATTCCTCGCCTCACGCGAGGAATCCTTGCGCAATCCGACGCGTATCCGGGCTATAGCGCGGCTGGATTCAGTCGCGCTATAGCCGCGTCGCGCTCCAGGGCACGCCCGGCGGCGTACTGCTCGTCGAATGCCGCGCCGAGCGCCGCCTGCAGGGCAGCCGTGATACGCCGGATGTCAAGGTCGGTCAGGTCGGCGGCGCCACGCAGCCGTGCCGCGGCGCCGAGCACCTGCGCGGCGTCGACCGCGCGGCCATCGGATGCCGCGAGGTCGGCGATGGCGACGCCGACCGCGGCCACGATCGGCATGTCCTTGCTGCCCAGCGCGGCCTCGTAGGCGGACCGCAGGCGCTCGCGTGCCCGCTCCGGGTCGCCGTCGGCGAGGTCCTGCTTGCCGGCGACCGCCAGCATCAGCGCCCAGGCGTGGCTCACGATGGGATGCGTCACCGGGACCTGCTGGAGCCGGCGTGTGGCGTCGTCTACGATCCGGCGCGCTTCAGCCATGTCGCCGGCGAACCGGGCGCACTCGGCGAGCACGGAGCTCGCAAACAACGCCTCCATCGTCGAGCCGGTCGCCTCACTCATCTCCTGGGCACGCCGGACGTGTACCCGCGCGGTGTCCAGGTCACCCTTTCGGATCCATAAGCCGGCCAGCCGCACCTGCATTAGTGCCTGGTCCTCGCGGGCGCCCATCTCACCGACCAGGGCCAGCGCCTCCTCGAAGGTGGCGACAGCGCCGTCCAGGTTGCCCTCCATCGACTCGAGCATGCCGAGCATCTGCAGGCTGTTGGCCAGCCCCCACCGTTCGCCGAGCTCGCGAAACTCCGCGACGGCGCGCGCGGCCTCGACCCGCATCCTGTCGACGTCACCGGCGTTCTCGGCCATCGCCGCCCGGAACGAACGCAGCGCGGCCGCCATCCACGGGTCGGGGTGGCCGAGTCCCTCCTCGACCAGCCGCTCCGCACGCTCGAGGTCGTTGGCGAACATCGCGATCACCGGGCGCACCAGGGCGAGCAGTGGCACCTCGTCGGCGTCGAGTCGCGCCAAGCGGGCGTCCAGATCGGCGATTGCCGCGAGGCCTGCGGCTACATCGTCGGGGATCATCGCGCTCGGTGACGACGCCGAGTTCAACACTCTGATCGCCTCGGCCAGCGCGCGGACCTCCGGCGTCGCCTCGCCGGGGACGTGCAGTGCGAAATCGACCCAGGTCAGCGCCTCCGCATGACTGCCCAACAGCGACCAGTACCACCCCATCCGGCAGGCCGTCTCGAGCGCGGACTGGGCGTCGCCACGCTCGCCGAAGTGACGGATCGCGGCGAGGATGTTGTCGCGCTCCGCATTGAGCCGCTTCATCCACTCGAGCTGCTCCCGCCGCCGCAGGTGCGGCTCGGCCTCACTCAGCAGGTCGGCGAAGTAGCGGGCGTGCAGATCGCGGACGGCCTCCAGTTCGCCGCGCTCGGCCAGCCGCTCCTGCCCATACTCGCGGATCGTCTCGAGCATGCGGTATCGGTGATCGGACGGTTGCAGCAGCGACTTGTCGACCAGGGAGGTCAGCAGGTCCAGGACGTCAGCCTCCCTGCACACTGCCTCCGCGCTCTGCGGGGTGGCGCCGGCAGGAAAGACCGCGAGCCGCTCGACGAGCGTCTGTTCCGCGTCGCTGAGGAGATCCCAGCTCCACGCGACGACCGCGCGCAGCGTCCGGTGCCGCGGGAGCGCCGTGCGGCTGCCGCCGGTGAGCAGCCGGAATCGATCTGTGAGACGTGCCGCGATCTCGTCCACCTGCAGCGCCCGGGTGCGGGCCGCGGCCAGCTCGATCGCCAGCGGCAGACCGTCCAGGCGCCGCACGATTTCGACGACCGGGCGCACGTTGGCCGCGTCGACCGTGAAGTCGGGACGCACCGCAGCTGCGCGATCGGCGAACAAGCGCACTGACGGATAGGTGTAGGCATCTTCCGGCGCTGCGTCGGAGGCAGGTTGCCCGAGCGGTGCCACGACGACCAGCGATTCACCGAAGATGCCCAGCGGTTCACGGGTCGTGGTGAGCACGCGCAGCTGCGGAGACTGTGCCAGCAGCTGATCGACGAGCTGGGCGGTAGCGTCCACGAGGTGCTCGCAGTTGTCGAGGACGACCACGATCTGCTTGTCGGACAAGGCTTCCAACAACCGCGACATCGCGTCGCGAGGGCTGAGCTTGGTGGGCTGGTCGATGAGATGTGACTCGCGCAGCCCCAGGGAACCGAGCACCGTCTGGGGCACGTCAGCGGCGTCGCTGACCGAGGCTAGTTCGACGAACCAGATGCCGTCGGGCACGTCGTCGACCAGCGTCGAGCCGGCCTCGATCGCGAGCCTGGTCTTGCCCGCACCGCCGGGACCGACCAAGGTAACCAGCCGGCTCTCGTCGAGCAGCTTGGCGATGCGACTGACCTCCTCGTCGCGGCCGACGAAGCTGGTCAGCTGGGCCCGCAGGTTGGTGCGGGGGGTTGCGGCGGGCGTCGCCGCGGCGAGCTCGCCGCGCAGCACAGCGAGGTGGCTGGCCGAAAGATCCGGGCCCGGGTCGACGCCGAGCTCATCGGCGAGCTGCGTCCGGATCCGGTCATAGCCGGCCAGCGCATCAGCCTGCCGACCCACCCCGGCCAGCGCGGCCATGCGCTCGCCGGCAAGTCGCTCGTCAAGCGGATGCTGCTGACAGAGGGCGTCGAGCTCGGCGAGTACGTCTGCGGCGCGGCCCAGCGCGATGTCGGCTTCGATGCGATCCTCGGTCGCGGTCAGGCGCACGCGTTCCAGCCGCGTGATCGTCGCGGCGGCGAACGGCGCGTCGTGGACGTCGGCGAGCGCCGAGCCCCGCCAGAGGGCAAGTGCCTGCCGCAGCGTGCCGGCAGCCTTGCTCTGCTCACCTATGCGCAACGCGGCGGCGCCGGCTTGGGCCAGCTCCTCGAAGCGGGCCGCGTCGACGTCCTGCGGCTCGATCGCCAGCCGGTAGCCGGCCGGCGATTGCCCGACGGTCGCAGCCCCGCCGAGCGTGCGGCGCAGCCTGGATACCAAGGACTGCAGTGCGTTGGCCGCCTCGGCTGGAGGCTGCTCCCCCCATATCGCGTCGACCAGCGCCGCCGCGCTCACCGGCCGGCCGGCCGAGAGTGCCAGGCGGATCAGCAGGCCGCGCAGCCGGGAGCCGGCGACGTCGATGACGGTGTCGCCGTCGCGCACCTCGAGCGGGCCGAGGATCGCGATATCCACCCGTCTACTGTCCCAGATATGCGCAGCGAGACGATCCACGTGCACACCGGCGGGCGGCCACGTGTCCACGATCTGACCGATGCGTGCACGGCGTTCACCCGCGACCAGGGAGACGGGCTGCTCAACGTGTTCGTGCCGCACGCCACGGCGGGCATCGCGATCATCGAGACCGGCGCCGGTAGTGACACCGACCTGATTGCCACGCTGGACAAGCTGCTGCCGGCGGACGACCGGTGGCGGCATCGGCACGGCTCGCCCGGCCACGGACGCGACCACGTGCTGCCGGCCGTCGTTGCGCCGTCGATCGTGGTGCCGGTGCTGGGTGGGCGCCTGCAACTGGGCACCTGGCAGTCGATCTGCCTCGTCGACACGAACGTCGACAACCCCGACCGCACAGTCATATTGAGCATGCTCTGACGCTGACCGGCGCGATGAGCGCTTGCGCGAACAGCCCGCCGACCGCGACGCGGGCCCGCGCAGCGGGGCTCGGCTCGAGGGTCGCGCCCGAGCGAAGCGAGCGGCGCACCCGCAGAGCCGATTCCGGCGGATTAAGTCCGAATCCCGCGGATTAGATCCAGTAGACGCCGCCGGGCTGGGCGGCCTCGATCCGTCCGGGGAACGCCGCCGCCGCTTCGGCGACGGCCACGTCGCGGGAGTTCCACGGCGGTACATGCGTGACGATCAGCCGGTCCACCTCGGCCCGGGCCGCGTGCTCACCGGCCTGCTTCCCGGTCAGGTGCAGGTCGGGCACATACGGATCGTCCGGGCCGAAGGACGCCTCGCACAGCAGCACATCGGCGCCGTGCGCAAGCGAGACCAGCGCATCGCTCTCGCCGGTGTCTCCGGAGTACACGAGCCGGCGGTCGCCGACGCTCAGGCTGATCGCATATGCGGGCACCGGGTGGTTCACGCGCGTCACTGACACGGCGAACGGCCCCAGCTCACCGCTACGCGGCGTGGAGAATTCGAACAGCTCCTGCAGCCCCAGCTTGCGCGCGAGCGGGTCGTAGGCGGTCTCGATCCGGACGCGCGTGCCCGACGGCCCGATGACCGGGATGCGCCCCTCGCGCCGGCGCGGGCCGTAGCGCAGCGCGTTCACGTAGGCGGTGAGGTCTATGCAGTGGTCGCCATGCAGGTGCGAGAGGACGATCGCGTCCACGTCAGGCGCTTCCACGTGCTGCTGCAACGCGCCGAGCGCGCCATGGCCCAGGTCCAGGACGAGCCGATACCCGTCCTCTTCGACGAGGTAGCCGGACGCGGGCGAGTCGGGGCCCGGCAAGGAGCCCGAGCAACCGAGAACCGTGAGCTTCATGCCGGCACCACGTCCAGGATCTCGGGCCCGAGGAAGCGACGGCCCAGTCGGACGAAGGGCTCTGTCGGGCCGGTCGAGCGGAACAGATGCCGCGGCGGCGCGCTGTCATCCGGGCGCAGCAGCCCGCCCTCGAGCAACACCCGGTACACGTCCTTCGCGGTCTCGTCGGCGCTGGAAACCATGGTCACGGCGTCGCCCAGAACCACGGACAGCAGGCCAGTCAGCATCGGGTAGTGCGTGCAGCCGAGCACCAAAGTGTCTACGCCGGCCTCGTTCAACGGCGCGAGGTAAGCCTCGGCGAGACCGAGCAGCTGCCGTCCGCTGGTGACGCCCCGCTCGACGAACTCAGCGAAGCGCGGGCACGCAGCGGTGACGACCTCGACACCCGGGGCGGCGGCGAACATGTCCTGGTAGGCGCCGCTCGTGATCGTCGCCGTGGTACCGATGACACCGATGCGCCCATTGCGAGTGGCGGTCACAGCCCGGCGTACGGCCGGCGCGATCACCTCGACCACCGGGATGTCGTAGCGCTCGCGGGCGTCGCGCAGGCAGGCAGCGCTCGCGGCGTTGCACGCGATGACGAGCGCCTTGACGCCGGACGCAACGAGCTCGTCCATTACGGCGAGCGCATGCCGGCGTACTTCGGCTATCGGCTGCGGACCGTACGGGCTGTGTGCGGTGTCGCCGATGTAGTGCAGCGCCTCGTGGGGCAGTTGGTCGAGCACCGCGCGGGCGACGGTCAGCCCGCCGACCCCGGAGTCGACCATTCCGATAGATGAACGCACGCCGTCAGGATAGTGAGGCACGTTTTTCGGCTCGCGAGCCGCGCGGGTGCAGCAGCCATCCGGCGAAGACGCCGGCGCAGAAGCTGCACACGTGGGCCTGCCATGAGCTGTCCGAATCGATCGACGGAAGCAGCCCGGAGAACAGCCCGCTGAAGAAGAATGCGACCAGCACCGCCGCGAGGATCCACACGACCCGCCGCGAGAAGTAGGCGCGCGCCAGCAGGTAGCCCAGCCAGCCGAAGATCAGCGCATTCGAGCCGATGATCAGCCCGCTCGGCGCGACGAGCCACGTCGCAAGCCCGCCTACGAACGCCACGAGTGCTGTGACGATCAGCCACATGCGCAGCCCGGCCAGCAGCACCACCCAGCCGATCAGCACGAACGGTCCGGTGCTGGACAGCAACTGCCACGCGCTTGCGTGCAAGAAGGGCGCGGTCAGGATGCCCCACAGCCCAGCGAGTTCGCGGGGGCGCAGCCCGAAACGGTTCAGGCCGTATCCGTCGATGGCATTCGCGATCTCGACCGCCCACAGCACCCCGACGCAGGACACCATGAACGCCAGCGCGCCGCCCCAGCTTCGCGGCTCCGACTGCCCTTGCGTGTTGCGTTGCGGCTCGGCGGCAGGACGCGGCCGCGGCATCGGCGGCTCGGGTCCGCGAGTGGTCACACCTAGAGCGTAGGTCAGGATGCCGAGCCGCTGAGCCCCGCGCGGCGTACCGCGAACCAGATCGGTACCGTCCTCGGTGTGCGCTTTGTCGGCGTATCCGCGCTGAGTCACGACGGACTGGTGCGCGACCACAACGAGGACAGCCTGGTTGTCGGTCCGTGGACGCTCTGCGCGTCGGTCAGCCTCGTGCCCGCGACGATGTTCTTCCCGATCGGGTCACCCTTGGTGGTTGCCGTTGCCGACGGGCTGGGCGGGCATCCTGCCGGCGAGATAGCCAGCTCCCTGGTCGTTACGCACCTGGCTCGGGTGGGCCCCGCGGTGACCGACGAGGCGGAGCTGCGCGAGGTGCTCGAGGAATGCAACCGCTTCGTGTATGCCGAGGCCGAACTCGACCCTGAGCGCATCGCGATGGGAACCACAATCGCTGGTCTCGTCGTCGGCGAGACGGACGTGCTGATCTTCAACATCGGCGACAGCCGCGTGTACGCGATCGAGGACCATGGCATTACCCGGCTCAGTGTGGACGACAACGAGCCGGCGGCGCGCGGCCGGACCCGCAGCCCGGTCGTAACGCAGACCCTCGGCGGAAGATTCGACCTCGGCGCGATCGAGCCGCACATCAGCAGCCGGCCGAGCGCCGCCCCGTCCCGCTATTTGGTGTGCAGCGACGGGCTCACCGATCCGGTCGACGAAGCGAGCATCGCCGCCACCGTGCACGACCACGAGGCGGGTGAGGCGGTCTTCAAGCTGTGGCAGGCCGCAATCCAGGCAGGCGCCCCGGACAACGTCACCATGGCCCTGGTCGAGATCAGCGACGATCAGGGCGCCTGAGCAGTGACCCCGATCTGGTGGTAGCCGGTAGCGCCTGACGGGAACGGGTCGCGATGTTGTGGATCCTGAACGATTCCGTACGCGTCGTAGGCCCGAACCCGAATCGTGTGCTGGCCCGCGGGACCGACCGTCCAGGGCAGCACCCATTGCCGCCACGTGTCGGTCGATGGCACTGCGGCCAGCCGCGCCTGTTGCCACTCGCCGTCGTCCACCTGCACCTCGACCCGGGAGACGCCCACGTGCTGATCCCACGCGATGCCGGCAATCGGCACCGCGCCTCCGACCGGCAGCTTCGCCCCGGACTGCGGGGTGTCGATGCGTGAAGCCAGCCGGATCGGCCCTTGTGCGGCCCAGCCGCCCTGAACCCAGAACGCCTGCGCGTCAGCGAACGTCGTCGCCTCCAGGTCGACGATCCACTTGCACGCCGACACGTACCCGTACAGCCCAGGAACGACCATCCGCACCGGGAACCCGTGTGCGATCGGCAGCGGCTCCCCATTCATACCGATCGCGAGCATGGCGTCGCGGCCATCCATCACGACGGCGGTCGGCGAGCCGATCGTCATGCCGTCGTAGGACCGGGCGAGCAGCTGGTCGGCGCCGTTCGCGATACCCACCTCGCGCAGCACGTCGGCGAGCCGCACCCCGAGGAAGCGGGCGTTGCTGATCAGGTTGCCGCCGATTTCGTTCGAGACGCAGGTGAGCGTGATCCACCGCTCGACCAGTGGGCGGCGCAGCAGGTCGTCATAGCTCAGCGTGAGTTCGCGCTCGACCTGGCCGTGGATACGCAGCCGCCAGTGCTTCGGGTCGATCTGCGGGAACGTAAGCACAGTGTCGATCCGGTAGAAGCGCGCATTCGGGGTGTCGAAGGGGACGGCCCCCTTGCCGAGGTCGGCACCCGACGCCACCGGCGCCGGCGACGCGGGTGGCGGCAGCTTGAGCGCGGCGCGCTGCTTGCTCACGTCATGGCGCGCGTGCTGGAGCGCGCGGCCACCGAAGCCCACTGCGAGCGCTCCGCCTGCCAGGGCCGCGCTCGCGCCGAGGAACCGCCGCCTCGATGCGCTCGTCTCGGCGCTTCGCAGCAGGCCACGTAGCGCGATGACGCCGGCGATCGCGCCGAGGATCGCGGGCACGGCGTCGCCGGTGTGATGTCCGGGAGCGGTGAGCGCGCAGTACACCGCGAACCCGCCCAGCGCAGCGACGCCGACCACGCCGGCCCACAGCCAGCGCACCGCGAGGATGCCGACCACCACGGCGCACGCGCCGAGCAGCAGATATATGCCGGTGAGCAGCACGCTCTTGTCGTTCGTGCCGAACTCCCGGGTTGCCCACCGCTTGATCGACTCCGGCGTCAGCACGATGACCCGGTTGCCGACGGCGATCACCGGCGCGGCTGCCGGCCGAACGAAGGCCGCGACGAGTTCACCAACGGCGAGAGTGACGCCGCCCGCAACCAACCCGGCCACCGCGCCGAGAGCGACCTCGCCCCGCCTCACCCATCCATGGTCACCGATGCGCGACGCGCCCGGTGTTACGTTTCGCGAACGGGGCGACCTGCGCCGCCCCGCCGCAAGCGCTCATAGCGCTCAGAAGTCGAACTCCCCGTTCTTCGCACCGTGCAGGAATGCGAACCATTCCGCCGCCGTGTACGAAAGGATCGGTCCGTCCGGATCCTTTGAGTCGCGGACGGCGACGCCACCGTCGATCGGCGCCACCTCAACACAAGACCCGTTCGAGGCGCTGTACGCAGCCTTGCGCCACGCCAGTGTGGCGCGCTCCAGCTTGGGTGGAGACATTTCAGCCTTCCTCCTCGTTCCCGCCGGCCCCTTAGCCGGCGAAGTCTTTGGCGATCGCGGTAAGCCGCGCGATCGTGTCCTTCGGCCCGAGCGCAATGGCTCGCAGGTGATCGAAAACGCGGCGATAGCGGGCGATGTCCGCGGGATTCTCGAGATAGTGCTGGCCGAGCAGACCCTCGACGTACACGACGTCCGGCGCCGCCTCCTCGAAGTGCAGGATCTCGAAGGTGCTGTTGAGCGCAGGATGCGCGCCGGCCTCGAACGGGATGAGCTGGATGGTGATGTTCGCCTGCCCGGCCCGTCCGATCAGTGTCTCGACCTGCTCGCGCATGATCGCGGAGCTGCCGACGACGCGGCGGACCGCAGCCTCGTCCATGATCGTCCAGAACTCGACACGCGGCTCCCCTACCAGTGCGCGCTGGCGCTGCGGGCGTGATTCGGCCAGCCGGTCCACCTTCTCGGGGTCCGGGTCGGGCAGCGTTGCCTCGAGGACCGCTCGGGCATAGTCCTCGGTCTGCAGCAGTCCCGGCACGAGATCGGCCTTGTACTCCGCGATCGACGCAGCCGCTGCCTCGAGCTCCAGCCAGGTCAAGTACTTGGAGTCGTACTGCTGCCACCACGACGACTCGCGGCTCTGCCTGGCCAGGGTCATCAGGTGCTCGCGCTCGTCGTCGCTCACGCCGTAGATCCCGCACAGGTCCCGCACGTCGCGTGGGCTCACTCCGCGCGCGCCGGTCTCCAGCCGGCTGATCTTGGTCGCCGACACCATGAGCTGGGCCGCGACGTCGTCGGCGGTCATGCCCTTGTCGAGACGTAGCTGCTTCAGACGGGCGCCGAGCTGCCTGCGGCGCAGGGTAGGCGTGGGTCCGCGTGCCATGGCAGGCTCACCCCTCTCGATGTGGGCGTGCGTAAGGCACTCATATCGAGCAAGCCCATTTGGCACTTGCCATCGGCAGGTACGAGGTGCACTCTTACACCATGGGTGGACCACCGGTCAAGGCGACAGGCCCATAGCCATCGCACGTTGAGCAATCAGCGCGCAGCCGGTTCCGCTCATAGCGCACGATCCGCGCGGAACGGAGGGCGCCGGTGGTCGAGGTCCTACACCGACTTGTGCAGCGCCGCCGCGCATCGCGGCGTGGATTCGCCGAACACGAGCACCCCCGGAAATCGATTGGCAGCGACGCCGGGGGCACCCGCATCTGAACGAACTCGACGTCCCGGGCAGTTACCTGCTCAGACGGGAGCCCGTCATGACAACGCTAGCCCTTGCCACGTTGCCCGCGCGAGCCCCAGTTGCCGCTAACACAAGCGCCGCGGGCTCACACCTTGCGGGCGTGTTGATCATCGCCCTGATTCTCGCTGTCCTGATCGGCATCGCCGCGATCACCGCACTGTTCCGCTCCACGGCGGCAGCGATCTCCGTCGTGACCCAGCCGACCATGGCCATCTTCCGGATGTTTCTCGGCGCACTGATCGTCATCGTCATCCTGGTGGCGCTGCTCGTATCGCGGCCCGCCAACGCCAACCACGGTCCGACTCCGGCACCGACAACCTCGGCACACCGCTAGCGCTGTCTCAGGCGGCGAGCTGTCCCACGAGCTCCCGCCCTGCGGTAGCCGCCGTGCCGTGCGCCTCGGCCAGCGAGACGCGGTGCCGGTCGATGAACTGCGCAAGTGCCGGATTCACGTCGGCGAGTGTCAGCTCAGGAGTGATGACGAGCAGGTCCAGACCCAACACGTCTGCCAGGACGCGGCGCAGGTACGGCTCGGCGTGATCCCAGCCCTCGCGGGGCGTGCCGGGCTGATATGAGCCGCCACGCGCGTTCACCAGCACGGCCTGGCGGCCACGCAGTAGCCTTTCCGGGTCGCGGGTGCGCGGGTCGCTGAACAGGTAGTCGAGCCAGGTCTTGACCGGCGCCGGCGTGCCCCAGTTGTAGAGAGGAACCGCCAGCAGGATCGTGTCGGCGGCGAGCAGTTCGTCGACCAGTGCGGCGGAGCGTGCCACGGCCTCCTGCTGCTCGGGCGTGCGCTCGGCCTCGGGCACCGACCAGGCGATGTAGGCCTCCCAGGTCAGGTAGGGCAGTGGGTCGCGGCCGAGCTCGCGAAGCGTGACCGTGCCGTCCGGATGCGCTTGTTGCCACGCGTTCTGGAAGGTGTCCGCTACGGAGCGGGAGAACGAACCCTCCCCGCGGAGGCTGGAATCGATGCGAAGCAACTGAGCCATGACTGGCCTTTCGACTCGACGGAATGGCGTCAATCATCGAACATTGCCGATCGTTGAAGTATTCTAATGATTAACCTATGGCAATCATGTCGCGCAGTCCAGCTATCATGGCTGTGTGAGGGTTGACGAGGTGCCAAGGACGCAGGAGCGTCTGGGGCTGCTGCTTGCCCGGCATGGGCAGTTCGTCAGCATTCAAATCCGCAAGGCGATGGCCACGACAGGCCTCACCCCCCGTCATCGGCAGGTCTTGGTGGACCTGTCGGAGCGCGGCCCGACCAGCCAGCAGGCGTTGCTTGAGACGCTCGCCGTGGACCCGAGCGTCCTGGTCTCCATCCTCAACGACTTGGAGCAACAAGGTCTCGCCGAGCGGCGCCGCGACCCAGCCGACCGGCGCCGGCACATCGTCGAGATGTCGAGCAAGGGCTGCGACGCGTTGCGCCGCATCGAAGAGGCCGTCTCACAGGCGGAAGCGCAGCTGTTCGCCCACTTCGACGAAGCAGACCGCGCCCGGCTGCACGAACTGCTTACCAAGGTGCGCACCATCCCCGACGACCCAGCCTGCGACGAGAGCTGCTGATTCATCCCGCCTGCGCGGGTCCGCGTCGCGGCGGCGGGGCTCTTCGCGCGAGCGCTCATCGACTGGTCGTTGGGTCCACGGGTCGCGTCTCGCTGCAACCCCGGCTGCCTTGCAGATCAGGCCCAGAGTTGGCCCTCGAGCTTTTCGGCAGCGTGCTGGAGCGAGCCCTCGTAGGCGCCTGTCGAGAGGTACTTCCAGCCGCCGTCGGCCACGATGAACGCGATGTCGGCCCGCTGGCTCATGGCCGCCATACGGTCCGCGATCGACAGCGCCGCGTGCAGGATCGCGCCGCTCGAGATACCGGCGAATATGCCCTCGTGCTCGACCAGGTCACGAGTCCGGCGCAGCGCGTCGTAGGACGTCACGGAGAACCTTGACGTCAAGACATCGTCGTTATACAGCTCCGGAACGAAGCCCTCCTCGATATTCCGCAGCCCGTATACGAGCTCGCCGTAGCGCGGCTCCGCGGCGACGATCTGAACGTCCGGCACCTTCTCGCGCAGGTATCGCCCAGCCCCCATGAGGGTGCCGGTGGTACCCAGCCCGGCGACGAAGTGCGTGATCGTCGGCAGGTCGCGCAGGATCTCCGGCCCTGTCCCCTCGTAGTGCGCCTGAGCGTTAGCGAGGTTGCCGTACTGGTAGAGCATGACCCAGTCCGGGTTCTCCGCGGCGAGTTGCTTGGCCACCGCAACCGCTTGGTTCGAGCCGCCCGCGGCGGGCGAGAAGATGATGCGGGCGCCGAACATCTCCAACAGCTGGCGCCGTTCCAGCGATGTGTTCTCGGGCATGACGCAGACCAGGCCGTACCCCCGCACCTTGGCGACCATCGCCAGCGAGATACCGGTGTTGCCCGACGTCGGTTCCAGGATCGTGCAGCCCGGTGTAAGCCGTCCGTCGGCCTCGGCAGCACGCACCATGGAAAGCGCGGCGCGATCCTTGATCGAGCCGGTGGGATTGCGGTCCTCGAGCTTCGCCCACAACCGCACCGGCGGATCGCCGGCCCAGTGTGGCGATAGCCGCGGCAGCCCCACAAGCGGCGTCTCGCCGGTTGCGTCGGTCAGCGAGTCATACCGCATGAACGTCAGCCTCCAGCTACCGCCGGCAGGATCGTCACCGAGTCGCCGTCCTTGAGTGCGGTGTCGAGCGAGCCGGTGAATCGCACGTCCTCGTCATTGACGTAGACGTTGACGAAACGGTGCAGCCCGCCGTCGTCGGTGATGAGACGGCCCTTGAGCCCCGGATGGCTGGCGTCCAGATCGTCGAACAGTGCAGCGAGCGTGTCACCCTTGCCCGCAACGGACTTCGCGCCGTCGGTGTAGCTGCGCAGGATGGTCGGAATCTTGACCTCGATGGTCATGGAAAGTCTGCTCCTTGGGAGTCGATAACGGATCGGCGCGGACCGCTCAGCGACAGTCGTAGTCGACGTCGGCACGGCGGTGCCCGAGCAGCACCCGCTCGATCTTCGCGTCACGCATAGGACTCCACCACCGTGACCGGCTCCTCGGTCACTTCGCCGTCGACAATACGGAACGACCGAAACTCGGTCTCGTCTTCCGCCCTGGTAGAAACCAGCACATAGTGAGCATTCGGCTCAGATGCATAGGAGATGTCGGTGCGCGACGGGTACGCCTCAGTAGCCGTATGCGAGTGATAGATGATCACCGGCTCCTCGTCGTGCTCCTCCATCTCGCGCCACACCTTGAGCTGCTCGATCGAATCGAAGCGGTAGAACGTCGGCGATCGCTCCGCGTTGAGCATCGAGATGTGCCGGGCCGGGCGGTCGCTGCCCGCTGCGCCGGCGACGACGCCGCACGCCTCGTCCGGGTGGTCGCGACGGGCGTGCGCGACGATGGCGTCACGGATCGCCCGGTCGACAGTAAGCACGGCATCACGTTACTCAGCGGCGCATCACGGCGTGGACGAGTGAGTCCTGCAGTGTCGTGAGCCACTGATAGATCGCGCGCAACTGCGCGTCCGGGTCGGCCGGGTCGATGGTCGGGTCGTCGTCCTCGGTGACGCACAGCCGAGTGCCGATGGCAAGGCGCAAGTCGGTGAGCACCGTGAGCCAGCGCTGCGCTGCTGCATCGTCGAGCTCGACATCGCCCTCGCCCGAGGGCAGCTCGGCGCGACACTCCCCCAGGCGTTCGGACTTCGTCTCGCGCAGCGAGTCCTCCGTCAGCGAGCGGAATTCCTCCTCCGCGTCCTCGTCGTCGCGGTAGGCGGCGGGGAACAGCCGCTGCCGAACGGGGTCGTCGGCGGGCAACGTCGCAAGCGCTCCGTGCAGGTCGTCGAAGAGCGTGCCGAGCAGTCCTGACTCGACCGCTTCGAGCCGGATGCGGGCATGCCCTCGCCGCCGGGAGACCCGCACTGACTAATCCCGCCCTCGCGCCGTTGCGGCGGGGCTCTTCGCGCGAGCGCTCATCGCTCGATGGTCCCTTCTAATCTGGCCGCGTTCCGCTATTAGAGCGCTAGTCCTGTTGCTGCAGAGTCGCCCAGAGGCCGTAGCCGTGCAGGGTGCTGACGTCGAGTTCCATCCGCTCACGAGTACCGCTGGACACGACGGCCCGGCCGCGGTGATGGACGTCCAACATGAGCTTCTCGGCTTTCGGCTTGGGATAGCCAAACACCGTCATGAACACGTGAGTCACGTAACTCATCAGATTGACGGGGTCGTTCCAGACGATGGTGATCCACGGTCGATCGGGCTCGACCGAGGTCCTGACATCCTCCGCGGGCAGTGTCTGACCCGCAGTGTTCTGCGGTAGGGACAGCATGCCTGGCATTCGTCCATGGTGGCACGGTCACAGTCCGGTCACGACCCCGTGTCGGGCGGGCGCGGCCCGGCCGGACCGATGACACGGGCATGCGGCTCTACTACCGTCTTGCGCCATGAGTGGGCCGTATAACCCGCAACCGGGCCGCCAGCCCGCTGAGCAACCGCCGTGGAGCGGATATGGCCGGCAGGCAGGTTACCTGCAAGCCGGCTATCAGCAGAGCGGCTATCAGCAGCCGCAAGGCGGCTACAGCTATCCGCAGCAGGAATCGGATACCGGCCACAGCGAGAGAATCCGCGTGATCGGGCTGCTCGGAGCAGCCGTCGGGGCGGCGCTGCTGATCGCTGGATTCACCGCACTCGCCTGGTACCGCATTGTCGGCCGAGACATCAAGTTCAGCGACTTCCACACGGCCCTTAGCCCGCCGGGCGCACCTGCGTTCCCGAAGGCATACTTCGGGTGGCTGGGCTGGCTTCTGCTCGCGGCCGTCGTCGTCAGCGCAACATTGGCTAGCTTGCCGATCGGCTCGCTCGCTTTGACGTTCCGGATCGTTGCGCCGGCGGCTGCCGTCATCGGCATCGTTGTCACGCTGCTCGCGCTGAACAGCTACTGGAACAACGCGAAGACTTTCCTCGGTGATGTCAGCGTATTCAAGCACAGTGCAGTAGGGCTGTACGTCACGCTGATCGGGTTCCTGGTGGCCGGCCTGGCAGGCCTTTTTGGCCCGCGTCATACATGAGCACCGGGCTGCTGACCGACCGCTACGAGCTGACCATGCTCGACGCCGCACTGCGGGACGGCACCGCGGATCGGCATTGCGTATTCGAGGTGTTTGCGCGCCGGCTACCTGAAGGGCGCCGCTACGGCGTGGTGGCCGGCACGGCGCGGTTGCTCGATGCGCTGCGTGACTTCACGTTCGACGAGGCGACGGTCGAGCGCTTGCATCGTGCCGGTGTCGTCGGCGAGCAGGCGGCGGCGCTCCTTACCGCATATCGGTTCCGTGGCGACATCGATGGCTATCCCGAAGGAGAGCTGTACTTTCCGTACTCCCCCGTACTGACCGTGTCCGGCGCCTTCGCCGAAGCGGTCATCCTTGAGACACTGGCGCTGTCCGTGCTGAACCACGATTCGGCGATCGCGTCGGCCGCTGCCCGCATGGTGAGCGCGGCAGAAGGACGGCCGGTCATCGAGATGGGCTCGCGCCGCACTCACGAGGAGGCAGCCGTGGCCGCGGCACGGGCCGCGTACCTGGCCGGCTTCGCGTCCACGTCGAACCTTGCCGCCGGTGAGCGATACGGCGTGCCGACAGCGGGCACCGCCGCGCACGCGTTCACGCTGCTGCACGACGATGAGTCGGCGGCGTTCCGCGGGCAGGTCGCTGCCCTGGGCGACGACACGACGCTCCTCGTCGACACCTACGACCTCACCGCCGGGATCGCCGCCGCGGTCGACGTCGCGGGGCCGTCGCTTGGGGCAATCCGGATCGACTCCGGGGACCTGGGCGTGCTGGCCCGACAGGCGCGCGAGCAACTCGACAAGCTGGGTGCCACCAACACGCACATCATCGTCAGCGGCGACCTGAACGAGTTCTCGATCGCCGCGCTCGGCGCCTCTCCGGTCGACGGGTACGGCGCGGGCACCGCCGTCGTCACCGGCTCCGGCGCCCCGACCGCCGAGATGGTCTACAAGCTGGTCGAGGTGGACGGGCGGCGGGTCGCCAAGCGCTCCGAGCACAAGGAAAGTCACGGCGGGCGTAAGACGGCCTACCGGATCCACAAGGAGAGCGGCACTGCGGTCGAAGAGGTGGTCGCCGCGGGGCCGGTCGCACAGCTCGGGGAGCATGATCGATTGTTGCAGCGGCCGCTGATGCGGGCGGGCGACCCGGTGCCCGACCTGCCCAGCCTGCCCGAATCCCGCGAGCATCTGCGCCGGGCGATGATCAGCTTGCCGTGGGACGGATTGAAGCTTTCGCGCGGTGAGCCCGCGATCCCGACCCGGATCGTCCCCGCGGATTAAGGTTGCTTGCATGGGCAATGCGGTCCTCGTCGTGGACGTGCAAAACGACTTCTGCGAAGGCGGCTCGCTCGCGGTAACCGGCGGCACCGAGGTCGCGCGGGCGATCACGGCGCGGCTCGCCGAAGGCGGCTACGACCACGCAGTGGCTACCCGCGACCACCACATCGACCCTGGCGCGCACTTCTCAGAACATCCCGACTTCCTGGGTTCGTGGCCGCCGCACTGCCGGGTCGGCACGCCGGGCGTCGAGCTTCACCCGTCGCTTGACCGGTCGCGGCTCGAGGCGATCTTCGACAAGGGTGAGTACCAGGCGGCCTACTCCGGCTTCGAGGGCGTGAGCGACGGGACGTCGCTCACCGACTGGCTGCGCGCCCACGACGTCGACACGGTCGAGATCATCGGCCTCACGACCGACTATTGCGTGCGGGCGACCGCGCTCGACGCCGTTGCCGGCGGGTTCGCCACCACCGTGCGGCTTGACCTCACGGCCGGCGTGGCACAGCCCACTGTGGACAGCACGCTCACGCACCTGCGTGATGCCGGCGTGACACTCCTGGGCCAACCGATCGTCCGCTAGCCAGGCGGCCGCGCGGGTCGGCCCGTTACTTGCCCGGCTCGCCGTCGCCCTGCCCGGTGGACGACCCCTCCGCGCCGACCAGCGTGCTGTGGTTCCG
Organism: Jatrophihabitantaceae bacterium; assembly: GCA_035263725.1. Classification (GTDB taxonomy): domain Bacteria; phylum Actinomycetota; class Actinomycetes; order Mycobacteriales; family Jatrophihabitantaceae; genus DASXRA01. The sequence goes on from DATFRC010000195.1 coordinate 18,016, forward strand.
TGGGGGCCGCCCGGCGTGCGCCTCCGCCTCGAGCCGTTCGAGTAGGTGCGGGTAGTGGTACTCGAACGCCGGGCGCTCAGAGCGGATGGGCGGGATGAAGGTGAAGTTGTGCCGCGGCGGCGGAGAGGACGTAGCCCACTCGAGCGAGTTGCCGTGCCCCCACGGATCGTCGGCCGTCGCGATCTCGCCGTAGCGGTAAGACTTGTACAGGTTGTAGACGAACGGCAGCATCGAGGCGCCGAGGATGAATGAGCCGATCGTCGAGACGGTGTTCAGCGTGGTGAACCCGTCGCTGGGCAGGTAGTCGGCGTAGCGCCGAGGCATGCCCTCGTTGCCGAGCCAGTGCTGCACCAAGAATGTGGTGTGGAAGCCGATAAACGTCAGCCAGAAGTGCAGCTTGCCGAGCTTCTCGTCCATGTAGCGGCCGATGAACTTCGGGAACCAGAAATAGATTCCCCCCATCACCGCGAACACGATGGTGCCGAACAGCACGTAGTGGAAGTGCGCCACCACGAAGTAGGTGTCAGACACGTGGAAGTCGACCGGCGGGCTCGCGAGCAGCACGCCGGTCAGCCCGCCGAACAGGAACGTGATGATGAACCCGACAGCAAACAGCATCGGTGTTTCGAACGTGATGGATCCACGCCACATAGTGCCGATCCAGTTGAAGAACTTCACTCCCGTGGGCACCGCGATCAGGAACGTCATCAGCGAGAAGAACGGCAGCAGGACCGCGCCGGTGGTGAACATGTGGTGCGCCCACACCGTCATTGAGAGCCCTGCGATGCCCAGCGTGGCGAACACCATGCCGGTGTAGCCGAACAGCGGCTTGCGGCTGAACACCGGGAAGATCTCGGTCACGATGCCGAAGAACGGCAGCGCGATGATGTACACCTCGGGATGGCCGAAGAACCAGAACAGGTGCTGCCACAGGATCGCCCCGCCGTTGGCGGACTCGAATACCTGCGCGTGCATGTGGCGGTCGACCCAGAGCACGAGCAGCGCCGCGGTGAGGATGGGGAACGCCAGCAGCACTAGCAGGCTGGTAACGAGGATGTTCCACGTGAAGATCGGCATCCGGAACATCGTCATCCCTGGGCAGCGCAGCGTGATCACTGTCGTGACCATGTTGACGCCGCCCAGAATCGTGCCGAGACCGGCAATGGCCAGCCCGATGAGCCAGAGGTCGGTGCCCGAGCCGGGTGAGTTGACCTCGTTGTTGAGCGGTGCGTACAGTGTCCAGCCCGCGTCGGCGGCCCCGCCGGGCGTGGCGAAGCTGAGCGTCGCCATCAGCGCGCCGAACAGGTACAGCCAGTAGGAGAACGCGTTCAGCCGGGGGAACGCCACGTCGGGCGAGCCGATCTGCAACGGCATCACCAGATTCGCGAACGCGAACACGATCGGCGTCGCGAAGAACAACAGCATGATCGTGCCGTGCATCGTGAACAGCTGGTTGTACTGCTCCGGCGTCAGGAATTGCATGCCCGGGCGGGCCAGCTCGGCGCGCATCAGCAGCGCCAGCAGGCCGCCGATCAAGAAGAAGGCCAACGACGTGACCATGTACATCCGGCCGATCATCTTGTGATCGGTGGTGCGCAGCAGCTGCCCAAGCATTGAGCCCTTCGCCTGCCGGTGGGCCGGGTAAGGGCTGCTCACGATCGGCCGCGGCGCGACGGGCGTCTCGGCCGCTGTCGGCTCGGCGGTCGTGGTCAACGTGCCTCCAGTCGGCTAGGCGATGGCTGTCCCGCTGCGCCGGACCGCCACCTCGGAAAGAGTATCCGCCGCGGGCGCGGCGCCGTCACCGGCCCGACGCGCCTGCTGGTCATCGGGAATTCACTATCCCGTCGTGTCATACACAGGATTGCGTTCGCCTGCTCTGGTGATCGTCGTGGCGTGCGCGTCACGCTCGTGGCGGAAACGTTTTTGCCCGCTGTGAACGGGGTGGTGAACTCCGTTATCCGTGTTGCCGGGGCGCTGGCGGACCGGGGACACGAACCTGTCGTCGTCGCGCCTAGCGGCAGCGCGTTCCAGGCCGGCAGGCATGGCGTCCAGGTCGTGCGGGTGCCGTCGATCGCCGTCCCCGGCTACCGCGGGCTGCGCATGGCCCGGCCCGGCCTCGACCTCGTGCCCGTGCTGCGTGAGCTCAGCCCCCAGGTTGTGCACCTGGCCTCGCCCGCCGTGCTCGGCGCCGCCGCGGTGCGTGCAGCGAACGTGCTGGACCTGCCAAGTGTCGCAGTGTTTCAGACAGATTTGTCCGGCTTCCTGCGCCGGTATCACCTGCGCGTCGCAGGCCCGGCGCTGTGGCGTTGGCTGCGCCGGCTGCACAACAGCGCCGATCTGACGCTCGTGCCGTCCAGCACGTCGGCCTACCAGCTGCGCCGGCACGGCATCGAGACGCTTGCGATGTGGCCCCGTGGCGTCGACGACGAGCTGTTCCACCCGTCGCGCCGCGACGAAGAGCTGCGGGCATCGCTGACCGGCGGGTCGCTCGGCACGATACTGGTCGGCTACGTGGGTCGACTGGCCGCCGAAAAGCGAATCGAGGCGCTGGCACCGGTGACGCGGCTTCCGGGCGTGGCGGTGGTCGTGGTGGGCGACGGCCCGCGGCGGCAGCGGCTCACCCGGCTGATGCCGGAGGCGCGATTTCTCGGCTTCCGTCGTGGTGAGGAGCTGGCCCGGATCGTCGCCAGCCTGGACCTGCTCGTGCAGCCCGGTGCGCACGAGACGTTCTGCCAGGTCGTGCAAGAGGCGCTGGCGTCGGGCGTGCCGGTGGTGACGGCTGCCTCGGGCGGCCCGCTCGACCTGGTGCGGCACGGTGAGAACGGATGGCTGTGGGCGGGCGGCAAGCCGGCGCTGCTCGCCGCCCAGGTCGCCGCGATCCGTGAGGATCGGGCCGGACTCGCCGCAGCTCAGTCGCGCGCTCGAAACTCCGTGGTCGGCCGCACCTGGGACGGCGTGGTCGACCGTTTGCTGGACTACTACGCCGACGTGCTCGCCGCCCGGGCCGGCGTGGTGCGCGACCTGTCGCGAATGGGCGGCCGGGCGTCGTGAGGATCGCGCAGCTCGCGAACTTCCACTCGCCGACGTCGGGCGGGCTGCGCGTCGCCGCCGACACGCTGCGCGCCGGCTATTTGGCTGCCGGACATGACTGCACGTTGATCGTGCCCGGCACGATCGATGCCGCGCGCGACGGCGTGCGCACATTGCGCTCCCCTCGCCTGGGCGACACCGGGTACCGGGTGATCGTGCGCCGGGCCGCCGTGCTGGCGCTGCTCGACGAGCTACGTCCGGATGTCCTCGAAGTGCACGACAAGCTGCTTCAGGGCTGGGTTTGGCGGTGGTCGCGATTGCGGGGCGTGCCCGTCGTGGCGTGGTCTCACGAGCGGCTGGGACGCACCCTGCCGCTCCTGCTGCCGGTCGTGCCCGAGACCCTGCTCCGGCAGGCCTCCGCCCGGATCGCAAGGCACACGGCGGGCACGTGCGACCTGCTGATCGCGTGTTCCCGCTTTGCCGCCGACGAGTTCCCGCCCTACGCCCCAGTACGGATCGTGCGCCTGGGCGTGGACCTCGATGCCTTCCGGCCACCGGCGCAGCGGCAACGGTCGAGCAAGTTGCGGCTGGTGCTCACCGCGCGGCTCTCGCCCGAAAAGCGACCGGAGCTGGCGGTCGATGCCCTGCGGGAACTGCACGAACGCGGCGTGGCCGCTGAACTGACCGTGCTCGGCAGCGGTCCCCGGCAAGCCAGGCTCGCCGGGTACGCACACGGGCTCCCGGTGCGTTTCACCGGACACCTTCGGAGCCGGGATCGAGTCGCCGCGGAACTGGGCGCCGCCGACGTGGCGCTGGCTACGGCGCCGGCCGAGACGTTCGGGCTCGCGGCTCTGGAGGCGCTGGCCTGCGGCACCCCGATCGTGGCGCACGGCGGGGCGGCCCCGGCGGAGCTCGTCGCGCAGCATGCGGGCGCCGGCGAGGTGGCCGCCGGGGACGCCGCGGCGTTTGCGGCCGCGGCCCTGCGGCTGGCGGCGATCCCGCGGAAGACCCGCCAGGATTCCGCTCGCGGGGCCGCCGAGGCCTACCCCTGGTCAGCCACGACAGCCGCCATGCTTGCGGTGCACGCCGAGGTCACGTCGGCGCCGCTGCCACAGCCGAGGGCGTACGCCGTGGACGCATGAGCGCGGCGCCGAACCCGGCGGCCACAGCTGCGCTGATCGCGAGCGCTACGTCGGTGATCGAGGCGGCATGGGCCGAGGCGTGGGCGCCCGGACCGTGGACGAGCGTGAGGTACAGCGTGCCCAGCGTGGCCACGCCGACGACCTGACCGAGCTGAATCACGGTCACGAGCACGCCACTCGCGTCGGCAGCGACCGTGACCGGGACGTGCCGCAGCGCCACGGTCAGCATCGGGCTGTACGCCAGGCCGAAGGCCAGCCCGATCGCGAGCAGGTCGAACTCCATCCCGACGCCGCCGCGGCCTCCGTGACGCAGGATGGCCGCGAGCGGCAGGTAGCACAGCCCGGCCACCAGGAGGCCGGCCGGGATGATCGGGGCGTGCCACCGCGCGGGCAGCCTGCTCCAGGTGAGCCCGGTAATTGCGAACCCGACCGCGACCGGGGCGAACACCAGCCCGGCATGCGCCGGGCTCTCCCCCAGCCCGGACTGCAGGTGCAATGCCATGCTGAACAGGTAGCCCGCGTAGTTGACGAGCACCAGGAACAGCGCAGCCATCCCCGCGAGCATGCCGGGCGCTCGCAGCACCCGTTCGGACACGAGCGGGGAACCGCCCCGGGCCGCGAGTGCCCGCTCGACAGCCACGAACGCCCCGAACAGCACCACACTCGTGCCGAGTGACACCCACCCCCACACCGGCCAGTGTTCGTCGTGGCCAAGGACGAGAGGCACGACCAGTAGCAGCACCGACAGCGACAGCAGCACGACGCCCACCGGGTCGAGCTGCCGGTCGGCTGTACCGCGCCCACCCGGCAGATGCCACCGCGCAATGACGAGTAGGGCGATGCCGATCGGCACGTTCACCAGGAAGACCGGACGCCAACCGGTGCCGGCGACATTGGCGCTGACGAGCACGCCGCCGAGCACCTGACCCACCACCGCACCGCACGCGATAACCGCCGAGTACAACGAAAGTGCGCGCGCCCGCGACGTCCCGGTGAACGTGCGTTGGATCAGGCTCATGACCTGCGGCATCATCAGCGCGGCGGCGGCCCCCTGGATCAGCCGGAACGTGACCAGTGTGGCGGTGTTCGGCGCCAGCCCGCACGCGAGCGACGCCACGGTGAACCCCGCCAATCCCGCCCGGAACGCGCGGCCATGGCCGACTCGGTCGCCGATGCGCGCGCCCGTGATCAGCAGCACTGCGTAGCTGATGATGTATCCGGCGATCACCAACTGCAGGCCGGCACCCGACGCGGAAAGATCGGTGCGCAGCGTGGGCGCGGCGACGTTGACGATCGAGACGTCAAGGATGGCCATGAACTGGCCGACCAGCAGCACTGCGAGCACCGCGCCGGGACGGGTAGTGACGCGCGGAAGAGGAAGGGGCAGTGCCGCAGTTGCAGTCGTCACGCCGCTGACCGTGCCCGATGGGTCTGACAATTTTCCGGTCGAGTTGCTCACGCCTCGACCGTGACCGCGCGCCGGCGCGAGTCATTAGAGCCCGGTCATCCTGGTATTGCCAATACCACCCCGGCGGCGCGGCTCAGCGGAAGACCACCGTCTTCGCACCGTTGCGCAGGATGCGGTGCTCGACGTGCCACTGCACCGCCTTCGCGAGCGCGACCGCCTCGAGGTCGCGACCCACGGCGGCGAGCTGCTCGGGAGTCAGCGTGTGGTCCACCCGGGCGGTCTCCTGCTCGATGATCGGCCCTTCGTCGAGGTCGGCGGTGACGTAGTGCGCAGTGGCGCCGATCAGCTTCACGCCGCGGTCGTAGGCCTGCTGGTACGGGCGAGCACCCTTGAAGCTGGGCAGAAACGAGTGGTGGATGTTGATGATCCGCCCGGGTAGCTGGGCGCACAGCCGCGCGGAGAGCACCTGCATGTACCGGGCGAGCACCACGAGGCCGACGTCGTACCGGTCGACCAGGTCGAGCAGCGCCGCCTCCTGCCGCGGCCGGGATTGCGCGGACACCGGGAGGTGGTGATACGGGACGCCGTACGCCGTGGCGAGCGGCCCGAAGTCGGGGTGGTTCGAGACGATGCCCGCGATGTCGCCCGAAAGGGCGCCGATCCGCCAGCGGTAGAGCAGGTCGTTGAGGCAGTGTCCCTCGCGGGAGACCAGTACCAGCAGCCGCGATCGCGCCTGCTCATCGGAAAGTTCCCAGTCCATGGCGTACTCGGCGCCTACGGACGCGAAGTCGCTCGCCTCGCCCTCGAAGTGCACGCGCATGAAGAACTTTCCGGTCGCCGGGTCGCCGAACTGCTGGCTGTCCAAGATGTTGCAGCGCTGATTCGCCAGGAATCCGGACACCGCATGGACGATCCCGATCCGGTCGGGACACACGAGGGTCAGCACGTAGCGCGGCATGTCGCCCATCCTGGTACCGCTGATAACGAGTCGCGCGTTGTCGGTGTCGGGCGATCTACTTGTCACCGTGGTCGAAGGCAGCTACCTCAAGGAGCGCCGCGAGGAGCTGGCGTCGTTTCTGCGCAGCCGCCGCGAGCGCGTGCACCCGCAGGACGTGGGTCTCGCACCGGGCGCCCGGCGGCGCACGCCAGGACTGCGGCGCGAGGAGCTGGCGCAGCTGGCCGGGGTCGGCGTCACTTGGTACACGTGGCTCGAACAGGGTCGCCCGATCAACGCGAGTGTGCAGGTGCTCGACGCGATCGCCCGGGTGCTGAAGCTCGGGCCGGCCGAGCGATGGCACCTCTACCGGCTGGCCGACGTTCCCGGAGTGCCGAAGGCGCACGACGCAGCTACGTTGCCCGACGTCGTGCTGCCCGTCCTCGATGCGCTTGAACCCAATCCTGCCTGCGTCTACAACGGAAAGTACGACCTGCTGGCCTGCAACGAGTCGTACGCGGCTCTGTTCCCTCCCATCGCCACGGCCCGCGGCATCGAACGCAACGCGCTGTGGCAGATTTTCGCGATGGGCAACTGCCCGGTGCAGACCGACGGCCTGCTGCCACACATGGTCGCGACCGCCCGGGCCAATTATGCGCGGCACGTCGGCGAGCCGGAGTGGCGCGACTTCGTCGAACGGCTCTCCGGCGAGAGCGGCGACTTCGCCGCGATGTGGGCCAGCCACCAGGTTGCGGCGCCGATGCCACAGGTCAAGTCGTTCGACGGCGAGCCCTTCGGGGTCGTCAACGTGCATACCTCGAGCTTCGCGGTCACCGGGATGCTTGAGACCCGCATGGTCGTCTACCTGCCTGCCAGCCCCGCTGATGCAGCCAAGATCGAGCACCTGCGTGCCCGGGCCGCGGCGGTGCGAGTGTCAGCCGCCAGCTGACCTGCCGATGCCCGCCCGCTACGCCGGGGGGCATGATTCCTTGGGTGAGTTCGCCTCATGACGATCTGGATGCCCGGACCCGCGAAGCCCTGGCCGCCATCACTGCCCGGCCGGGCCGATCGGAATCCGACGAACTGCTCGCCATGTTCGACGCAATGGCCGGCAGCCGGCACATCGATGTCGAGGCGCGCCGCCTGCGCGAACGCGGTCACGGGTTCTACACCATAGGTTCCGCGGGACACGAGTCGAACGCGCTGGTCGCCGCGGCGCTGCGCTCGACCGATCCGGCGCTGCTGCACTACCGCTCCGGGGCCTTCTACCTCGCGCGCTCGCTGCAGGCCGGGCGCAAGCTCGAGGACGGGCTGCGCGACATCATGCTCGGGATGATGGGCGCCTTGGACGATCCGGCATCGGGCGGGCGGCACAAGGTGTTCGGCAACCCGGAGCTCGCGATCATCCCGCAGACGTCCACGATCGCCTCGCACCTGCCCCGCGCGGTCGGGGTCGCGTTCGCGATCGAGCGCGCCGAGCGGCTGGGCATCGAACTGCGCTGGCCGGCGGACGCGCTGGCGGTAGTGAGCTTCGGTGACGCCAGCCTGAACCACTCCACGGCGACGGGTGCCCTGAACACCGTCGGATACACCGTGCGGCAGGGGCTGGGCCTGCCGTTGCTGCTGGTCTGCGAAGACAACGGCCTCGGCATCTCTGTGCCGACGCCCGATGGCTGGGTCGCCGAGACCGCGCGCCGCCCCGGCATCGAGTACTTCGCCGTCGAGGGCGATGAGCCGGATGCGGTGCGGGCCACCGCGACGCTCGCGGCCTCCTACGTGCGCTCCACGCGGCACCCGGCGCTGCTACACGTGCGCATGGTCCGGTTCATGGGCCACGCCGGCACGGACGTCGAGTCGGCGTACCGGCGCGCACCGGCGATCAGCGCCGACTTCGCCCGCGACCCGCTCGTCGCGCTGGCCCGGCGCATCGCCCTTCCCGACCTGGCCGGCCGTTATGAGGAGATCGGCCAGCTGGTGCGCACCATCGGTGAGGACCTGCTCGGCGTGCGGGTGCACGTCGCGGCCCGCACGGTCGTCGCGCCGCTGGCGCCGCGTCGGCCCGCGGCGATCGCCACCGAGGCGGGCCGTTTCGCCGATGCCGACACGCGGCGTGCTGCGTTCTCGGGGCGGCTGCCCGAAGAGCAGGGCGATCTGACGCTGGCGCAAAGCATCAACGCCGCGCTCGCCGACGCGCTCGCGGTGCGTCCGGGGATGTTGGTCTTCGGCGAGGACGTCGGCGTCAAGGGCGGTGTGTACGGCGTTACCCGCGGGCTTGCTCAGCGGTTCCGGGCCACTCGGGTGTTCGACACGCTGCTGGACGAGCAGGCGATCCTGGGCCTTGGCCTCGGCATGGGGGTCAGCGGCCTGCTGCCTGTGCCGGAGATCCAGTACCTGGCCTACCTGCACAATGCCGCGGACCAGCTACGCGGCGAGGCGGCCAGCCTGCGCTTCTTCTCCAACGGGACTTTCACCAACCCGATGGTGGTGCGCATCGCCGGCCTGGCATACCAGAGGGGTTTCGGCGGCCACTTCCACAACGACAACGGGCTGGCCCCGCTGCGCGATATCCCCGGCCTGGTCATGGCGGTGCCGGCGCGTCCTGACGACGCCGGCCCAATGCTACGCACCTGCCTCGCCGCGGCAGCCGTCGACGGACAGGTCAGCGTGTTCCTCGAGCCGATCGCCCTCTACCACGAACGCGACCTGTTGATGCCGGGCGATCGCGGCTGGCTTGGCCGCTACCGAGCGGCCGACCATGTTCCGATCGGCAGCGCCCTCACGCACACGCAAGGCCGACACGTAACGGTGCTGACGTTCGGTAACGGGCTGCGCATGAGCCTGCGGGTTGCCGCCCTGGTCGCCGATGAGGGCATCTCGCTGCGGGTCGTCGACCTGCGGTGGCTCATGCCACTGCCGGTCGAGGACATGCTGCGCGAAGCCGATGCCACCGGCCGGGTTCTCGTCGTGGACGAGACCCGGCACAGCGGCGGCGTCGGCGAGGGCATTGTCAGCGCCCTGGTCGAACACCGCTTCGCCGGGCGCATCGCCCGGGTCAGCGGTGTCGACAGCTACATCCCGCTGGGCGATGCCGCAAACACCGTCCTCCTTACCGAGGACGACATCGCGCACGGGGTCCGGCAACTACTCGA
>DATFRC010000196.1:0-3876 GCA_035263725.1 Jatrophihabitantaceae bacterium
TGGCCGATGGCGGCGGTCTTGAAAACCGCTAGGGCGCGGAAGCGTCCTCGTGGGTTCGAATCCCACGCCCTCCGCAAAACCAGCAGAAACGCTGACGTACCGCCATAGAACCACGCCAAGTGCGGTGCAGCCGAGTGCAGCCAGATGCCACGTCGCTCGGAAGTTCACGGAGCATGAATAACGTCATCTGGTCCGGCAGCACCTGCCCGGACGGCACCAACAGCAACAACGGCGGCAACACCTGCCTGGGCCACCTGTAAGCTGCACCGGCACATGCGCAGCCGCATAAGGGCATTCTCGCGTCACGACGCGCCGATCACCCGATCGAGGATCGTTGCACGCCGTTGTGCGCTCGGACGTAGCCCTGCCCTCCGTAGCCGCCGTCTTCTCGGCTGGTCGGACGGGGCAAGGGTGGCGCGTGCGACGCCGAAGGCGTGCTTGCGGCGGCCACTAGCTGCCGTGGACGTCCGGGCTGCGAAGCGCAGGCACCCCAGCTGCTAATAACCGCTCGTCATCATGGGCTGTGACCTGGTGGGGCGGGCCGGCCGCGACCGAGAACGGCGCCCCAGCGCAGCAGCGCAGCGAGCGAGTTAGCCGGCCGCGTGCCGCGTCAGCGGCGCCTTGATCCAACAGATGCGAGATGGGCTTGCGGATCCCAGGCGCTGCCGCATGGTGGTCAGTGCGCTTGAGGGACCGCCCCGACGGTCGTGATGCCCATGACCGCGCCGATGCGGAGCATGCTGGCGATCGCCTCGCGGACGCCGGCCCACAGTTGGTGACTGACCCAGGTCATGGCGTCGCGGCAGTCTTGCCGATCTGTGTGTCGCTGGCCTCGCGCACTTCGCGGGCCAGGGTCTGCAGCAGGGTCCACGCGATCGTCGGGTTCCGTTGCACTAGCGGCTGGAAGTCCCAAAGCGTGATTCCCTGGCAGACGAGCGCGCCGTCAGCTGTCACCGTGGCTGATCGGGCTTGGCCGTCGATGAGGGCGATTTCGCCGAAGTGGTCCCCTGGATGCAAGGTCCGTCGAAACGCACCGTGCACGGTGACCGTTGCTGTGCCCGATTCGATGAGGTAGAACGCGGCCGCCTCCGACCCCTCTTTGGTGACGGTCTCGCCGGGCGTGAACACCCGTTGCGTGAACAGCCGCGCGATGGCGTCGCGATCGGGCCGGGCGAGATTTGAGAAGAGCGGCACGCGTGACAATGAGTCGCCTGAACCTGTGGGGACTGCTGGTGTGCGTTGTGGTGCGACCCCTGCCGACACGGTGACCGCCCGGCATTGCAGCAGATAAAGCTGCCCGCCGGCGAAAGCCCACTCGATGTCACGTCCTTCGCCGTACACGCGCTCGCAGTCTTCGGCGAGGGCCGACAAGGCCCGCAGGTGCTCGTCTCGCAGACACAGTGCCTCCACCAAGTCGGCTGCGACCTCCTCGTCCACGGTCCCACCGTCGGCGGACGCACGAATCGCGAACCTCTTGAATCCTGGACGACGCTCGAGAACGTCGCCGCTTCGGGACAGGCGGAACGCGTCGGGAATGACCCGGCCCGCAACCACCGCCTCGCCGAGACCCCAGCTCGCTTCGATCATCCGCTCGTCGGCTCCGGTGATCGGATTGCGCGTGAACATAACCCCTGCCGTTTCTGGTTGCAGCAGGGACTGCACGACCACACCGACGCTCGGCCTGACGAATACACCGAGCCGCTTGCGATAGGTGATGGCCGAGTCGGAGTTGGCCGACCACCAGACTTCTCGGACCGCCCCTTCAACGTCATCAGCCGACGGCACGTTCAGGACCGTGATGTGCTGGCCGGCAAAGCTCGCCCCAGCGCTGTCCTCCCCGACAGCCGACGACCGCACGGCAAGCGGCGTCGGAAGTTCTCGCACGGCGTCACGCAGTGTGGCCGTGGCAGCGACCTCGCCGGACGCGATTGCGTCGACCTCGGGTCCGGGCAGGGCGATGCCTGGTGGGACCGGAAGTCCGGCCCGCAGCGCCGCTCCCAAGCCCACGGCCTTGGCGCCGTACAGCTCTTCCGCCTCCGCACCGACGAGCGGCACGATCCCGTTCACTCGAGCACCGTCACCGTTCCTGCGTCACCGTCAACCCGCACGCGACTACCGTCGGCGATCTGCACCGTGGCGTCGCGGGTGCCGACGACACCAGGTATGCCGTATTCCCGCGACACGATCGCCGCGTGGGACAGGGCACCACCGCTGTCGGTGACGATCGCGCTGAGCAACGGAAGCAGGATGTTGAAAGCCTCAGTAGTGGCCTCGGTCAGCAGCACATCGCCCCGCTGAATGCGGTCGAAATCCACCGGACCGGCTACGCGCCGGGCGATTCCTTCGCGCACGCCCGAGCTGGCACCCAGGCCGCGAATCACCGTGTCATCGTGCTCCTCTTGCGAGACTGCGAACATCTCGTCCATCGCCGTCCCTAGCGCGGCCATGAGCCGGGCCATCGGCGGCGGCAGCTGTGACGGGTCCGGCGGCGGTGGCGGCTCGTCTCCCAGGTGCGCCGGCGCGTCCTTGGCGGTGTACATCCGGTGGTAGGTGTGGCGCTCGGCGAGCTCCTCGGCAGTCGGCGTCGCGGCTCCGTCGAGCATCGCGCACATCTCGTCGATGTCGGCGAATACGAACTGCTCAGCAGCCTGGACCCGGCCACGTGCCTCCAGTCGACGGCCCGCCGCCAACGCAGCGCGGCGCATCAGCCCGGACGCCCAGATGTCGGAGTAGACACCGCGCTCGTCGCGCACGCTGTAGCCGACACGAGCGTCCTCGAGCAGCGCGTCGAACTCCTCGCGGTGGATCTCGGGCACATGGTTGCGAACCTCGGCAACCTGCTCGTCGATGTTCGATGCCGCGCCTGTCTCGTCGATCGCAGTCCGGATCGAACGCAGGAGTACGTCGGGCAACTCGAGTGCGTACTGGTTCGAGATGTCGAATCCGTCCAGCAGTCGGTAGCCGGCGAATTCGAGGTAGTCGTTCAGTGCCTCACCAGTCGCGGTGGGCTCGCGTCGCAGGCGCTCGAGAAGCGCCCCCGGGTCCTCGTCCGAGTCCAAGGCCTGGCGCGCGTGAGCATCGGCTCGGTAGGCAGCGACCAGTGCGGCGTACTCCGGCGAGTCTCCGCCGGAGATCTTGGACGCGCCGCGCATCAGACCGAGTAGCTTCACCGTCGGCAGACCGGTCCACTCCCTCGCGTGGACGAGGAAGTCACCAGGTGGGATGACCGCGGTGCCGGTGAACGCCATGTGCTGCCTGATCATCGCGGCGTGGTGCTCGCGGCAGCGGCGCAGGTAACCGACCAGCTCCTCGTCGCTGAGATGATCGGGATCGACCGACTGGATCTCACGGTGGGTTTTTACTGATGCTGGCTTGCGAACCTCATGCCACTCCTGCGCCTGCTCACGCCACAGCTTTCGGTCGAAAACCTCCGCGCAACGCTGAACCCGCTCAGGGAAATCCTCGGCCGGCAGTGGCCGCATCTGTCCGTAGCTGAATCCGCTGACGTAGGCGACGCGCCTGGCCTGAAACGGGGCGCCGTAGTACGCGGTCATGTCGCTGAAGCCGCGGGCGAAGGGTTCCGGATGCATCTCCGCCCAGTAGGGCGTGACCGGCCGCGGGAAATGCAACGGATCAAGGTCCCAAGGCCCGGGGCCCGGCGGCTCGAACGTCAGTAGCTGCTTGCTCGAGGTGTCCATCGAGTCCCCCATTCTCGAGTGTGGAGCACCAGTCTGGCCGTGAAAAAGCGTGCCGCACAACACGTGGGCCGGGTCGGCACGGTCGTCACTCTGGATACGTCCGGATCTGCCGCGAGTCGCGCGCTCGCGCCAAATGTCGTGCGTCCGCATAGTGCATCATGCGGGTCATCGCATGAAG
>DATFRC010000197.1:0-6264 GCA_035263725.1 Jatrophihabitantaceae bacterium
GCTCGGTTTCGTTGACGACGACGCTGCGTACCTCGCCGGGCACATCACGACCGACGCCCAAGCCACGCAGCCGGCTCACGCCCAGCCGATGCCACCGCGGACGGCCTGAGCCAGCTTGTCGACAGCGCTCAGCATCCGGACTGCTGCGAGAGGCGCGCCACCAAAGGCGCCGGCCGCGGCCACCGAACTCGCAGGACGCCCGCCAGCCAGCCGCGTCCCCAACCTCTCAGGTGACGACAGCTAGCTCAGTGACCGGGCATGGCATCGTCCGCGGTGATGAGCGTCCGAGCCGCTCACCCCGCAATGCGGGCACTCGTCCCCGCCACGGGCGCAGGTACAAATCGCGTAGTCACACTGCCAGCCGAAGCTACGCAGCGGGGCCGTGCGCTGTGTGTACTGCTCGTAGGCCGCCGTATCGGTCATGGCCTGCCACCGTTCCAACGGCGCCGTCGGCTGCCCCGCTCAGTTCCGAACGCCGAGCGACGCCCGCGCGCCCGTCAAGCCGGCGCGACCCTCCGGTCCGTCTGGTCCTACTAGTTGGCGGGCACCGCACAGCCGTAGCCCCGGCGCGAATTCAGAAACGCCCGCATACCACCGATGCGCGGCAGCCCCCCAGCTAACCCCCGATTCTTAACCCCGAACATACTTCGACGTGGTCGCCAGTTTGTCAAGCGCGACGGCGGTAATCAGCAGCTGGCTGCAGCGGGTGAGCATGGACTCGCCAAGGAAGTACGCGCGCGATGAACCCGATGTTGCGCTCGACTAGGCCTCCGTCCCGTATCCGAGAACCGAGGTTCTGCGCGTCGCGGGTGCCCGGTCAGGGTTCGTCAGCGGGCAGTTGCCTCCAGCTCGAGGAGCGTGAGGTACGCGGTCCGCGATGTCAGAGCCAGTCGCCTCACCAGCGCGGCGATGTCGCGGCCCTCCACGGCCGGGACGAAGATGACGCCGCGACGGTTGACGTTGAACCCCTCGGCCGCGACCACGCCTCGCACCGACTCGAGCCAGCCTGGCGGCCTGCTTGACAGCAACACGGCAGTCCCGTCGTCGCTGAGATCGTACCGACGCCCACGTCGGCGGATCCGAATCAGCACGGGACGTCTCGTGCCATAGACCCTCCCGGAATCCACCTGCAACTCGCCGTCGCCCGCAAGTGCGGGCAACTGTGCAGCGAGCTTCGCGCGAATCTCCGCAGCGCTGTCGTCAACGCCGAGCACATCCCGAGTATCGCTTGGGACTGCCACGCCGATCTACACAGAACCGCTGCGCCGCACCCGTTCGTCTAGGGCGCGGTAAGGGTGGTGGTGGGGTGGACAGGCAGCAGTGTGGGTGGGCGGGGTGGCTGGGTGAAGTCGAAGTCGTTGGTGAGGTCGCCGAGGATGGACGCGTTCTCTCGCACATCGGGACGCGGATCCGGGCGTCCATCGGTGCGCGGGTCAAGGCGTTGGCCGTGCAAGAAGTCGTCTTCGATGAACTTGTCGTAGGCGTCGAACGAAAGCGTCTGGTGGTCGAGGTAGCCCTGCTTGGCGTAGGGGCTGATCACTAGCCCGGGCACGCGCAGCCCGTAGCCGTTGACGTCGACCGACGGCGGTGCGACGTGGTCATAGAAGCCACCCCAGTCGTCCCAGGCTAGGAAGATCGCCGTGGAGTTCCAATCCGGGCCGGTCATGGCGGCGTCGATAAGGCTGGTGACGTAGGACTGCCCCGCGCTGACCGCGCCGGGCGGGTGTTCGCTGACCGCGCCGGAGGGGGCCAGCCAGCTGACGGCAGGAAGCGTGCCGGCTTTCGCGGCGGAGTAGTAGCGGTCCACCGATTGGATGTTGGCTTCCTGCCCGTCGACCCGGACCGTGTCGAAGTAGGGCAGCGGGTTCCATATTCCTGGCGTCTTGGCGTTCTGCCTCACTGGCGCGCAAGACAGCGCGGCGTCGTTCTCACAGTCGGGTTCGGTGCCGGCCACCACGTAGTAGCCCCACGAGATGTTGTCCTTGTGCAGCAGGTAGGTCAGGTCGGTCCAGGCGTAGATCGGCCCGCTGCCCCTGCCCGTGCCGGCGATGATCGCGGCGTTCGGCAAGCCGGCGTGCTTCGGCGTTCCTGGGCTCTGCAGGGCGTTGGTGCAGCTTTCCGGGTTGTCGTGCTGAGTGCACGCGGCAGACCATTCTGATACCTGGAAGAGGTGCTCGGGCAGGCTCCATGACGCGTTGGGCTCGAACATGTGGTCCTGCAGCACGTAGTGCGAGGCGTAGAACCAGTAGTTCGGGATGTCGCCGCGCACGTGGTAGCCCATCACGTCGGGTGTTGCGGAGTGCGTGCAGACTGGGTTGTTCGGATCCGTGCAGCCCTTACGCGCACGCGACGCCTCGGTGACGAAGCCGTCCATCTTCCCGCCGTCGATGTCGGCGGTGGCGTTGGTCTGCCCGTGCGGGCCACCGCCGTTGACGTCGGCGTGGTCGACATACGGGTGCACGCACGGCCGACCTGTCCCCGCAGGCAGGCACATGCTGGGCCGGTCCCCGGACATCGGAATGCCGTCAGCACCGGGATAGGTGCCGAAGTATGTGTCGAACGACCGGTTCTCCTGCGTGATCACAATGACGTGCGCGATCTTGTGGATGCCGACGGGCGCCGCCCCGGGCGCAGACACACCGGGGCCGGCTGCGGACGAACTCGAACCGGGGACCGGCGAGGAGCGCGACCCCACCGGCGAGTGCACGGCCCCGGTACAAGCCGCCACAACGGCCAACATCGCGGCACCCGCCGCTACCACCCTGCGCCGCTGAACCCCGCACGGCCCAGGCGCATCTCTTTCCGACTCGGCCACGATCACCGCCCTAGCCGTCGTCCTGTCCAAATCACCGGTTCGGATCAGGTCACCACGTGCATCGGTCAGGATCCATGCGAGACGTTAAAGCGGCAGCGATAACAACGCCGTAACCACCGGAATCACCCGAGATCGCGAGCCGACAAGGACGGGGTCAACTCATGTTGACGCGGCCGTGCGCGTCAATGTAGGTTGACGGCGTGACTGAGGCGGTGGACACCGCGGCCGCGGCGACCAGCCAGGACCCACAGGTTGGGCTACAGGCGGTCGCCGCGCTGCGCCGGCTAGCCGAGCGGCTCGAAGCACTGCAGGTCGACAACGCTCGCCGGCACGGCTGGTCGTGGCAGCAGATCGGCCAAGCACTCGGGGTCAGCAAACAAGCCGTGCACAAGAAGCACGGCGGGAGGTAATCGTGTTCGAGCGCTTCACCGCCGATGCACGCCAGGCAGTGGCCCGCGCGCAACACGAGGCCCTCGCCTTCGCGCACCCGTGGATCGGTACCGAACACCTGCTGCTTGGTGTGCTGGCAGCCGACACGCCGGGCGTCGCCTTGCTTGCCGAAGCCGGCGTCACCCTCAGCGCCGCTCGCCTCGCGCTCGACCAGTTCGTAGGGCGGGGCGGGTTTTGTGAACGTGACGCCGCCGCGCTGCACAGCGTGGGGATCGATCTGGCTCAGGTACGCCACGCGGCGAAGGCCAGCTTCGGGCCGAGCGCGCTCGACCGAGCACCGGTGCGGCGCTGCCGGCGCAGGTCCCTGTTCGGGCACTACCGGCAGCAACGCGACGCTACAACGGAGAAACTGCCGTTCATGCCCCGCGCGAAACGTGCGCTGGAGCGCGCGAGCATGGAGGCGGAGCGCAGCCGGCACGACCAGCTGGATCTCGACCAGCTGCTGCTCGGCCTGCTCGACCCCAAAGGCAACATGGCCGTCGACCTCATCCAGCACCTCGGCGCGAATCCCGAGGTGGTACGCGCACAGCTGCGTGCTCGGCGCGACGACGCCGCCTGAATCAGCCCAGACGGGTACCGCATAACAGAGTCTGATCAGGCGTCAACGGGCGATCTGGGCCGGTCGATGTCAGGCGTCCGGGAGTCGAGCAGGTCGACATCGACCGCGGAGACGACATGCGTAACTGGACCCCAACGAAGCCCTCCCGGCCATCCGCAAGCTGCGGCGAACCCCCTTGACCGTCAGCGAGGGCATCAGCTGGCTGCTGCAGGAGCCGAAACTCCTCGAACGCAACCACTGCTTCATGACCATCGCCTCGCGCAAGGCCACCGCCGTCGGGCTGGACGCCCGCACCCCGGCGATCTGGATCAGCGGCGGCACGGGGCGCGACGGCAAGACCAACACCGGCGCGGCCAAGGTCGGCTGGTGCTGGGCCGGCAACCGCCACACCTGGCTCGGATTCGCATCCGCCCGCAGTAGACCGACGGGTTCTTGCCCTAGGCCTTCAGTCGGCCCTTGCAAGCCCGACGAGGGCGCCGGGCGTGACGTAGCCGGGCCAGCGGCCGTCGGCGAACAGGTGCCATCCGCCGCGACGAGCGGCCTCATCTGCTAATTGGCTACAGATCATGTGCCCAGTCGAGCTGATGTACTCGCGGAGCCCCGGAACCGGGATGTGCAGCCGATGGGCCGCGAGGGCGAAATAGTCAAGCGCGCTGTACGGCGTGTCGATCAGGGAGCGCGCGGCGGCGGCGACCGCGGTCCGGTACTGGTCCGGGCAGGGTAGCCACAGCACGCCCGCCGCGTCGTATTCGGACAGCGACGCAAGGCGTGCACCGTCCGGTTCCGCCTCGACGAGATCTCCATCGCCGACGTACACGAACGCGTGCTCGTAGTCGCGGTATCCGTCGCCGTTGAGCCATTGCCCGACGCGGATGAGCCAGCCGACGCCGCCTTTGATCGCGATGAGGCCGATGTCGCCGGGCTGCGGCATGTCAGACCGCCGTCGGCATCCGCGGGTATCCGAGGGCGGAGCGCAGCGCCGGCACGCCGAACTCGTCTGACCGCAGCAATGCGTGCGCGTCGTGGATGTAGGTGTCCCAGAACCGGTATGTCATCAGGTTCACTGCGCCCCCCGCTTAGCCACCCGCACCCCGACCGGGGTGTGGTCGACAGCGTAGACGCAGTGCCGCACATAGCCGTGGAGAGACTTGCCGGTCAGCTCGGCAGTAGAAAACCGTCCAACGGGGCGCCTTCATATGCAAGTCAGGGCAGTTAGACGCGTTGCTTCTGGCTTCAACGGGTGGTCACACCATTGGTACGGTGACGTCGCCTTGTTCGGCTAGTAGCTGAGCCCAGGTGTCGAACGACATGCAGAAACGCCCGCCGAGGCCGTAGCTCGCGCCCCAGCTGTTCCAGAACCAGACCAGCCTGTTGGGCTCATCGATCCCATCGGCGACGACTTCGTGCCCGCCACGCACGGTGGCGTTTGACGCGATCGCGACAAGACCGTTCGCGTCCGGAGCATCGAAGCTCGTGTACCAGTTCACACCGGTGATCACGGGGCGCAGCGTGAGCGCGCGCAACGCATGGTCGATGCCGAACGCGTGCGTGTACGAGCTGATCCAGCCGAGCTGCTTGGCCGCCTTGGAGACCATGAGCCCGGAGCCACCCGGGTCGTTGGGCGGGTACGGCTGGCCCTCGAGCTGGGTCTCCAGTTCGTAAAGGCTCACGGCGTCGTTCTCGCCGAACTGCCGACCGGTCGCGTTGTCTGGGGCTGAGTCGAGTGCGCCGCACATGGCATTCGCCGTGCAGGAGCCGATGTTGCCCTGGTCGAGTGGCAGGCCTACGGCCTGGTGCTGCACGCTCTTGATCGCCGCAGCGGCGTCGGCCGAGAAATTCCTCGACCGTGGATCGTGGACGACGTGCCGGCCGAGTCGGTGTCCCTCGACCATCTGCTCAGGCAGCGTCCTGCGGACGATGTCAGATTCGGTCATGGACTTCCCCCTTTTCGGGGCACATCGATATGTGCCCGGTTCATTTGCATTAGCGTTGACTGCTGACGGATAGATGGCCCAGCAACACCTGGTATGCGGCGAACTGGGTGAGCGTTGATTGGTCCGCGAGATAATTCGCAGCGCTCAGGCACCGAAACCCCCCGACGGGCACATAGCGTGCGCACACAGAACGCGACAACCGCGAGGAGCATGACTCCGCTTGCACTTGTCGTCAAGGATGAAACCCGTGGAGCCGCACGTTGGCATCTTCGCCGGTGACCTCGTCGACACGAGGGTCACGTGGCGTGCGGGCGTCGGCTCCTCGGGCCACCAGAGGCCTCGAGACGCCGACCTCAGTCTGGGAGGCTCGTAGCGGCATGCGAGGAGTGAGGCGATGGCGGTGTCGGGCAACGTGACGAGTGTCCACCGGCTTAGCCGGTGTTGAAGGTGGATACCCGCGAGGAGCTGGTGTATCTGCTGGGTCAGGCGTGCGAAATCGAGCACGG
>DATFRC010000198.1:0-9606 GCA_035263725.1 Jatrophihabitantaceae bacterium
GCTCTCCGAACGCGACGCGTACTCGAGCATGGGCGGGAACGTCGACGGACAGCGCGTGTGCCCGCGGGCAGGTTCTGCACGAAGGCGTGCCCGGCCGCGATCGTCCGCAATGATCGGATGATCTTGAGGCCACGCATCGGATGCAACCGTGCCTTCAACCGGCCGTGATCGGATTCCACGCGGTTGTTCGTGGACTGCTCGAGGACGTCCCGTGAGGCCGGGACGAGCTCCTCGATCACGCGGGGGTAGACCGGTGCCCGGTCGGTGGTGACCTCGACCGGAGCAGGACCACTTCAGCGCGCGGGTGAAGAACGCTCGTGCAGCGCGGGCATTACGGCGTTCGGAGACCAGGACGTCGATGACTTGGCCGTGCTGGTCGACCGCGCGGTAGAGGTACGTCCAGCGGCCGGCGACCTTCGTAGGTCTCGTCGATAAACCAGCGGTCGCCCATGGCGTGCCGTGCCGGGCGGGCAGCATCAATGAACTCCGCGGTGAAGGCTTGTACCCAGCGATACACCGTGACGTGATCGACCCCGATGCCACGTTCGGCCAGCAACTCTTCCACGTCGCGATAGGACAGGCCGTAGCGCAGATACCAGCGCACCGCGACCGCGATCACCTCCCGTAGGAAGCGGTAGCCAGCCGGAGCAGACGACACAGACCTCGACGTGATCACCGGATCAGTCTCCTCACCCGAGGTCGGGCCTCGCCAACGCAACAGACCCCGTTCACGCCAGAGTTCATCGACGCCGCCCGGCCGCTGCGTCACGCCGCTGGTGATCGGTGGTTCGTGGATGAGACCTACGTGAAGGTCGCCGGCCGCTGGACGTACCTCTACCGGGCGGTCGACCAGCATGGTCAGGTCATCGACGTCCTCGTCTGCGAACGCCGCGACGCCGCGGCGGCGCGGGCGTTCTTCGCCCGCGCGCTGAAGTGGTCCTGCTCCGGTCGAGGCCACCACCGACCGGGCACCGGTCTACCCGCGGGTCATCGACGAGTTCGCGCCTTCCGCCCGGCACGAGCTCGGGCGGTACGCGAACAACGCTGTGGAATCCGATCACGGCCGCCTCAAAGCACGACTGCGACCGATGCAAGGAATGAAAACGATCAGCGCACTGCGCCACGTCGCAGCCGGGCACGCCTTCGTGCAGAACCTGCGCCGCGGCCACTACGAAATCACCGTCGACGTGCCCGTCCAAGATCGAATCCTTAGCGCGTTCGCCCAACTCGCCCCCAGTCTCTGAACGCCGATCCCAGACCCTTACCCGGCGATCCGCTGCCATCCGATCGATCAACGCAACAGACGCCCTTCCGTTCGCTAAACGGCTGACGTCACCGACCGGGGCGAAGCAGGGGCATGATTTGTATCCGCTGCCGGCGCAACACGCTCCCGACAGCGGTTACCACACGGCCGATCCTGTAGACCCGAAGCAGGGAACGCGGCAGCTGACTGGGATCGACTGCGGTGAAGCGCCATCGGGTGAAGTGGTCCACGAAGCGGCGATCGATCAGTGTGTACACCGGCGCTCGTTCATCGGCGAGCAGCGCGTCGACCATCTGCGTCGCAACGCCGTGCCCGCGTGAGTCAGGTTCGACGACCAGCGATGCGAGCTCGTTGCAACCATCGGAGTGGCGACGTAGCTGAGCGACGCCGACCGTGTGGCCGTCGCGTTCGGCTATGACGAACCGCTGCCACTGCAGGTCGGCTAGGTTGAGCCGCGCCTGGCGCACCATTGCGGTGATGACCGGTTGATCGTCTGCGCGTGCCCACCGGACTGTTGCTGCCTGCACGCGGCCATTCTTCCTGGCGGAGCGGACGGATTCGTTCGCCACCGTAAGGTGTCGCCGCTTCGGCGGGAAACGCGTCCAGCCTCGACATCGGGAGCGTTGTGCGACATGGCGCTGAGTCCTGCCGGGCGACGAACCGGTCGGCGCTGACGCAGCGGGATCAATTCCCTTATGCGGTGGGCGTCGCGGGTGACGGTGAACGACCGCCCGTGCTCGACGGCGTCCATGATCTCCGGTGACCTGGTCCGCAGCTCGGGCTGGGTGATCTGCGGAGAAGCACCCACCTCGCCGGGGTGGCACCGTGTGTGACCTGCTGCTACGCGTACGGGGTGCCCGGCGAGGCGCTGCTGTTCGCTGTAACCACGCGTGGCGCATCCTGGGCAAGCTCGCCTTGCTCTGCGCACCGGCACGCCACCCTGGGGGCCAGTGGTGCACAACTCGACCGACCTCGGCGTAACCGAGACCGTAACCAAGACGCGACGCAACGGCCCGCGCCACATGACTACCCGTGAGACGGTCCCGTGCTCGATCCGGCCACCTGATCGGCTTTGCCGAGGCGGACCGTGACCGGTGAGACGCGTGGGTTCGCGGCTCATAACCCAGAGGTCGGAGGTTCAAATCCTCCCCCCGCTACCACGCAGGTCCGATAGATCAAGGGCTCAGGCGCTACGGCGGCGGAGCCCTTGATCATTTGTCAACGAAATGTCAACAGCGGACGAGCTGCCGCGACCCGCGACGGCGCGACCTTTGCCAGCACGGGACGGCTCTAATCCACCGACTCACCAGGCTTGCCGAATCGACGCTGGAGTCCCCTTAGAGACCGTATGGAGGCTTTGTCTGACCCCCGCGGCAGCGTCCGCCCGACGCCTCTGACGGACGAGTACCGGCGCGCGTGGCGGCGAAGGCGTGAGTGCGATGGCGCGCATGCCATCCGGTCCCGTGGCCAGTCAACGCGGTGGGGGAGGTGTCGTACAGCGATATCGAGGAGCTGCTGGCCAAGGGTGGTGACAGGGTCGATCACGTCACGGTGCACCGGTGGGTTCACACTTCACGGCGGAGTTCATCGACGCCGCGAGAGCCGCCCGCATGCTGCTGCTGGAGACCGGTGCTTCGTGGACGAGACGTACGTCAAGGTCGCGGGTCGGCTGGCGCTACCTAAACCGCGCGGTCGACCAGCACAGCCCGGTGATCGATGTCCTCCCTTCCATGCGCCGCAACGCTGCCGCGGCACGGGGATTCTTCACTCGTGCGCTGCGGGCCACCCGGGCGCCGGTCGAGGTCACGACCGACCGGGCTCTGGCATACCCGCAGGTCATCGGGGAAGCGGCGCCCGCGGCGCGGCACGTCACCGAGCAGTAGGCGACAACGCGATCGAAGCCGACCATGCACGGCTCAAGGCAAGGCTTCGGCCGATGCGCGGACTTCAAATGCCTTGCCTCAGCATCCACGATCGCGGCTGGGCACAGGTTCGCGCAGACCTCCGCCGCGGCCACTACGCCATCACCGTCGACGTGCCGATCCAGAATTGAATCCCGGTCGCGTTCGACGACCTTGCCCGGTCCCTCTGACCGAGCGGCCGGCCGACTGCCCAAGCTGCCCGGACCAACGCAACAGCGCCGATGTGGCCGATCTGCCCGGTACCGATCTCGGCGAACCACACGGCCGTCCATCGGGGTCGGGTCGCTGGCCTCACGGGTCGACGACGATGACGTCGGCGGCATCTGGGTCGAGGTATCGGGCGCGGCGCAGTTGCCATTCCAGGGCGAGGAGTTGGAGATCCTCGACGCGGGGTTTGCTGCTGCGGAGCTCAGCGAGGGCGGAGCTGATCCACTGGTCCAACTGGTCGATGGCGATGTCGTCCTCGCGCGTGCGTACCCGGACGCGCAGGCCGCTGCGGATCTGTAGCAGGTCGGCACGCATCCGGTCGATCAGTTCGGCTTGATCGACGAACGGAGAGAACTGCTTGCGGCGGCGGGTCATTGGTCGTATCCGCCCGGATAAAGCGCCGGTGGGATAGCTGTGGTCTCAGCCGAAACCACGGTACGCCGCCACCGGTGCAGTGAGCCGACAGCTTCCCGCCGGGCAGCCCCTGGAGGTGCGCTAGCGGAGGAGACGTCCGGCCGAAGACACCGCGGCAGTGTCCACGGCACCCGCCGGGCAGCCCGCCAGCTACCTCGCCTTCGACGTGCTGGCCCAGGGCGGCGAGAATCACCGCCGGCTGCCCTACACCACACGCCGGGCCCGGTTGGAACGGTTGGCGGCCAGCTGGGCACCGCCGCTGCAGCTGTGTCCGAGCACCGCCGATCGCGTCGAGGCGGTGCGCTGGTACCAGGACTACCGTGCTGCCGGCGTCGAAGGCCGCGTCGTCAAATCGGCTCACGGCCGCTACCTGGCCGGCCGCAGCGACTGGATCAAGGTACGTTCTGTCGGGCTAATGATCTTGAAAGGTCGGCAGTCCCTTGAGTGGCGGTGCCTTCCGTGCCCATGCCGTGCGCGACACGTGTTGCGCACAGGCCGTTGCCCACGGCGTCGAGGGATCGCTGTTTCGCCTCGCCAGCGTCTGCCATCGACGCGGTTCGGGAGAGCGCTCGGTTGGCTCGCACTCTCCAAGATCGAGTGGATGACATGACCATCGGATCAACGTCGCCGTAGAACCGGGCTAATCCGAACGTGCAGATGAACTCAATCGCCGGTTACGGCCGGCTCTGGCCGGTGTTGATCAGATCCGCGGTCGCCTTTATCCGCGCCCTTGGGGCGGCCGATCATCCGACCGACATTCACGCACATGGCTCCCCTTTAGTGTCAAGACGCGGCGGGGAGCCTGGTTCTAGGCTGGCTGGTGGCGGGTCCGGGATGTGGCTTGTCCGAAGAGTCGATGCCGGGGTGTGAGTCGGCCGCGCTGGAGACACAGTCGTTCCCCGAGTGCCCACCCGGGCTCGCCGCGAGCTTGGCTTCGCGTTGTCGCTGGTCGCTGAGCATGCGGGCGTAGACGACGTTGGATAGCCGGCGCTTGAGGGCGCGCATGGCCATCATCGAGGGCATGCCGCCGGTCTTGCGGCGGTCGTAGCAGGCGCGGCCTTCGGTGGCGTGCCGCAGCTGAACGATGGCCATGATGTGCAGTGCCCGGTTGATGCGTCGGTTGCCGGCGCGGGAGAGCCGGTGGCGTTCTTGCCGACCGGATGACGCATCGAGTGGGGCGCTGCCGTTCCAGGAGGCGAATCGGTCGCGGTCGGCGAAGCGGTGGATGTCGCGGACGTCGGCCAGCAGTCGCGCAGCGCTGGACGGGCCGATGCCCGGCAGTTCGAGAAGCGTCGACCCCCGCGCGATGACCAGGCCGGTGAGTTCCTTCTTGATCGCTTTGATTTTGCGGTCGATCGCCTCGAGTTCGCCGATCAGCTCGACCGTGAGCCGGCGGCGGGTCTTGCCGGGCAGGTCCCGCGGCTTGATCGTCGCGATCAGAGCACGCGCTTGCTGGGCGGACAGAAACTGCTTGGCACCGCCGGGAAACAGCTCCAGCAGCAGCCGGTGCAGCCGGTTGACCGTCTGGGTGCGGGCGCGGCCGAGTTCGTCGCGCCGGTCGGCGAGCATGCCCATCACTAGCAGGTCGTCATCAACGTCGACCCGGACCAGGTTCGCGCTGCGCAGCGCGACCAGCGCCACCGAATGGGCATCGACTGGGTCGGTCTTGCGGCCGTTGCCGGTGGCGAACACCCGCACCTGCGCTGACAACTTCGGCGGCACGTCCAGCACGATCTCCCCGTCATGCACCAACCGGTGCGCGAGATGTTTGCCTATTCCGTTGCAGCCCTCGACCGCCCACACCCGATCAGGGAACCGACGACCTTCGGCCAGCATGTCGCAGTAGCCGAGCTTGTCGGTGCCAAACCGTGCCTTACTCAGCACCACACCCCGCGCATCGACAACCTCGATGGTCGCCGATCGCTTGTGCGGGTCCATCCCGATCACCACGCTGCCTGCCACGACAGCTCCACCACTCGATCCACTCGGTCGTGAGCGACAGGGCAACGCTGCTTCGAGCCGGGCAATCCCCTAATGAGTGGGTAGCTGGAGTGTTGCTGCTGGGCTGCGGGCCTGGTCCGGCAGACGATTCGTGCGGCCGCCCTCACCGGCTATGCCTTCATCGCCTCGGGCCGTGCAGTCCTGTCGCAGACCGGCAGCGGTGATGGGAAGGAAGGGCGTGAACGGCTGATGCGATGTCGGCCCTGGAGGCCTCGTCATTAGGGTGCTGCGCGACTTCACTGGCCATCGATGAACACAGCGACGAGTACGGGAAGGGAGAAGCGGTGCGCCTGTGGTGCGGAATCGACTGGGCGGAGAACCATCACGACGTCAGCGTGGTCGACGAAACCGGCTCGCAACGGGTTCGGGTGCGGATCGAGGACACCGCGGCTGGGTTTGCCCGGCTGATGCGCCTGCTTGCCGAGCAGAACGCGATCAGCGAGCAGCCGATCACGGTCGCGATCGAGACCGCGAAGGGGTTGTTGCCGGCGGCGCTGCGCGCGGCCGGTGTGCCGCTGATCGCGATCAACCCGTTGGCGGTCTCCCGCTACCGGGACCGGCATTCGCCGAGCCGGGCCAAGAGCGATGCCGGTGACGCGTTCGTGTTGGCCAACATCCTGCGCACCGATCCACACGCCCACCGGCCGTTGCCGGTCGACTCGGAGTTGGCGCAGTCGATTCACGTGCTCGCCCGTGCGCATGAGGACGCGATCTGGGACCGGATGCAGATCGCCAACAAGCTGCGCTCGGTGCTGCGCGAGTACTACCCGACCTTCCTCGGCGCCTTTACCGAGCTAGCCAGCCGGGAAGCCCGCGCCGTGCTGCACCTAGCGCCGGCACCAGCGCAAGGCCAGCTGGTCCGCCGCCCGAGCCTGACCGCCGCCCTGCGTCGCGCGGGACGCACCCGCGGCATCCCCGCCGCGGTGGACCAGATCCACACCGCCCTGCACCAAGACCAGCTGCGTCAACCGCCGCGGGTGGAGGCCGCGATGACGCACCGCGCCACCGCGCTGCTGCACGCCCTAGACACCGCGGTGGCCAACGTCGCCCGCCTCGAGGCCGTGCTTGCCGAGGCCTTCGAGCAACATCCAGACGCAGAGATCATCACCAGCTTCCCCGGCCTGAGCACCGTGCTCGGCGCCCGCATCCTCGCCGAGATCGGCGACGACCGCACCCGCTTCGCCAGCGCCCGGGGCCTGAAAGCCTTCGCCGGCACCGCACCGATCACCCGAGCCAGCGGCATGAAGACTCTCGTCACCCGTCGCGTCGTACGCAACAAACGCCTCGGCCAAGCCGCCTACCTGTGGGCCCTGCCGATGATCGCTCACTCGCCCGGCGCGCACGCCCACTTCACCGCCCGCCGCGACCACGGCGACAGCTACAGCGCCGCCGCACGCAACCTCACCAACCGGGCCCTCGGCATGCTGCACCACTGCCTTCAGACCCGACAGCACTACGACGAGAACAAGGCCTTCCCCAACCGGCACAACCAGCCCGTGACCTCTGACAAACCCTCGGCCGGCAAGGCCTATCAAGAGGCTGAGGCACAGCCCACGCCAACGGCCAGGACGCCAACCTGCCCGCAGCCAGCGGCCTCTATAGCGCCTCCGGCCAGTCAGGCCCATCGAAAGATCGAGGCACAACCCGCTTGACTAATCGAACATGCGCCGCTTGACCCTTCGGAACATGCGATGTCTTTCGAGCCACACGTCGCACGGCACCCGGCGAGAACGCAAGCCATGTGAGAGCCACACCAAACACCGGTGGGCAGCCGAAATGTGAGAGCGTCCCGCCGAGCACCTCGACCGAGTCTGGCCGGACACCGGTCGTACCCGAAACACTAAGTAGCCGAAAGGCGGACGTTTCTAGAGCTGGACGATCCTGCCGTGTCTGGCTCTGACACGATGTCGCCATGGACGATGCGCAGGCGGAGTCGACCGGGCTGGTTGAGTGGATGGCGTTGACGGTCGACTGCCCCGAGCCGAATCTCATGGCGGACTTTTACGCTGCTCTGCTCGGTGGGAGGGTCACTCGTCGTATCGCAACGGAGGCAAACGTGACCGCCGGAGACCGGTTGATCAACTTTCGCCTGGCGCCGGACTATCGACCGCCGACGTGGCCTTCTTCTGAGGTGCCGCTGCACTCACATTTTGAGTACGTGGTCGCCGATCCGCAGGCGGCCGTCGAGACGCTAGTAAGGCTGGGGGGGTCCCTTGCGCCGCATCAAGATTCGGATAATCCGCACCTGGTAGTTATGCTCGACCCGGCCGGTCACCCGTTCTGCCTGATCCGCAGCAGTGTCGCTCAGCGCCATTAGCACCGTTCCGATGGGTCCTGGCACGCGCACCTCCCGCACGCCCGTCGTAGCTGCCGTCTTGCTCGGCTGGTCGGACGGGTCAGGAGCGGGCGCGGTCGTCGCCTTGTAGGGAGAACAGCGGCCGATGCTGAGGCAGCCAGGACTGCGCAGCAGCTTGCGCATGTGATCGCTTGGGAGATGGACGCCCAAACGGGCGTTGGTCGGTCCGTCAACGAGATGCCACCACTCATCGCGGACACCCTGCTCGACTTCCTCGACATTCACGTGAATCCAGGTGCAACGCTCCCGAGCTAGAGTCCGATCATGCCGGCGGTCTCAATGAACCGCCCCGGGTTTTCCGGAGACTCGTTTCGTTGACTATCCGGCCTCGGTGAGGTCGGTGGTTTGACGGTAGTGCGCCTGCTCGAGTTCGATCGGTGGGAGGTCGCCGTTGATCTCCTGGAGCCGGTGCTGGTTGAACCAATCGACCCAACCCAGCGTGGCTGCTTCGACGTGTTCGACGGTGCGCCAAGGGCCGCGGCGGCGGATCAGTTCGGTCTTGAACAAGCCGATCACCGACTCGGCCAAGGCGTTGTCCAGCGCGTCGCCGACCGCCCCGACCGAGACGTCGATGCCGGCGGCGGCGAGGCGCTCGGTGAAGGCGATCGAGGCGTATTGCGACCCGTTGTCGTGGTGATGCGTCAGCCCGGCGAGGTCGGTGACACCCTCCCGCTGCCGGGTCCAGATCGCCTGCTCGATCGTGTCGAGCACCAAGTCGGTGCGCATCGAGGTCGAGGCGCGCCAGCCGAGAATGCGGCGGGCGTAAGCATCGATCACGAACGCGACGTAGACCATCCCCGACCAGGTCGAGACGTAGGTGAAGTCGGCAACCCACAACCGGTTCGGTGCCGGTGGTCGGAACCGACGCTGGACCAGGTCCGCCGGCCGTGCCGTGATCGTCAACGCTGGGCGTGTGGTGGTCACACGCTTCCCGCGGCGGGCGCCGGCCATGCCGAGATCGCGCATGAGCCGCTCGACGGTGCAGCGGGCGACCGGGATGCCTTCGCGGTTGAGCGCCAACCAGACCTTGCGTGGCCCATAGACGCCGTAGTTCGTCTCGTGCACCCGAGCGATCTCGGCGCGCAGCGCGTCGTCGCGCAGCGCCCGCTTCGACGGCGGCCGTGACGCCGCCTCGTAGTAGGTCGACGGGGCGATCGCAGCACCGTGCTCGGACAGCACCCTGCAGATCGACTCGACACCCCACCGCAGTCCGCCGTCGGTGCGGTCCTTGTGCTCGGCGATGAACCTCACGAGCGCGTCTGTGGCCGGTCGAGTTCGGCCGCGAAGAAAGCCGAGGCAGCGAGGCTGTCGCAGGAATGCTTCGGCCGCGTGACCGCTGCTGGTGCGCGGCTGTGGTGCTTTGTCGACGGGGATCAGGCCAGCCGGTATGCCTTGAGCAGGTTGTGGGTGGCGCAGAGCAGCTTCCATTCGCTGTCGGCGGC
>DATFRC010000199.1:0-8519 GCA_035263725.1 Jatrophihabitantaceae bacterium
TCGCCGAGGAGCACCGGCGCGGGCAGCCGGTGGAGGAGAACTGGATCTCGCGTGCCGGGTCGGAGGACTTCGCCCGGCTGGTCGACTACCGCGACGACTACCAGCCTGGCAGCCGCCGCTTCGACGTCGGCCAGCGCACCCACTTCGAGCTGATGCCGATGGCGGTGGCCGCGCTGCTGCAGCTGACCACCTGGCAGGTCGACAACATCGCGGCCGCGCTTACTGAGGTAACCGGTCAGCTCGCAGCCGCGGCCGCCGACCTCGGCCTGACCCCGCTGCCCGCCGATCAGCGCGGGCCGCACATGCTCGGCATCGCGCTGCCGCAGGAACTGCATACACCGCTGCTGACAAAACTCGCCGACAAGGGTTGCTACGCCGCCATCCGTGGTGCGTCACTGCGCATCTCGCCCCACCTGCACACCGACCAGGCCGACATCGACACACTGCTCGCGGCGCTGGCAGACGTGCGATAGGCGCCAGCGACTGTCCACTGTGGACGGCAGTCACTAGTTGACGGAGCGCGGCCGGTCGAGGGCGTACTTCGGTCTGCTGGTGCTTCGGGTTCTGCGCTGGCTTCCGGCACACCGGAGTGCTATCAATTACCGACGTGCTGGCCGACTCCCGGACGCGCTGGCACGTGTCCCGCAGGAGAGATCAATGAAGATCATCATGCTCGCGGCGGTAGCACTGTTCGTCATCGGCGCGATCGCCGAGGCGCGCGACACGCACACCGTGTGGGGCCAGGGCAGCACCTTCTGGATGCTGCTCGGCTTCGCGGCGGTGGCCTTCGAGTTCGCGGCGCCTGGCTACGCCCGGCGGCTTCGCCGCCGCTGACGCACGAAACCATCGACGCCCATCGCTATTCGGCTGCGTGGCTGCGCCGCTATAGCGTCACATCTGTTGCCTAGCGCTCTACACCTTTAGGTGGAGTCGGAATCAATCCCTGGGGCGATGTGCGAGCGCCGCGGGGCGTCGAGTATGGCATTAACGCCACAGCGACCACTGAAAAGGAGGACGGGCACATGTCCAGTAGGACCTGCACCCCAGCGCTGCGGCCCGCGCTCCGCCGCCGGACCGTCCAGACTCCCGAATACTCACGCCGGACACGTGCCGAGGGCTCGGCTGCGGCGCTGGCCGAGCGCCGGTCATGCCGGCCTGGCCGTCAGCCCGCAACCGAACAGGCTCGGCTGGTGATGGCCCGTGACCTGCGTCCTGGCGACGTCGTCCAACAACACGATTGGTCACTGCATGTCCGCGAGGTCAACGTCAGCCAGGCGGCCGTGGCGATCGCCGTCACCGAGTTCGGGTTCTTGCTGCGCTACGCCGCCGATGCGCAGGTGCAACTAGCGGCCTAAGAACCGGCCTGATCTGCCGATTTGCGTGCACGTCGGCGCAGAATGTCAGTGCACTCTGGTGGGGGTTATTGCGGCCCTGTCGCAATTAGATCATCTGTTCGGAAGACCGTACCCTCGCCTTGTGTCCCACAAGTTGCGCGCGCGTCCCGATCACGGCCACGACGAGCATGATCACGAAGAAGCGGGCGGTGGCCGGACCCGGCTCAAGCATGCGATCTCCGACGCGTTCGGCGGTCACAGCCATGACGCGGCTGATCAGATCGACGGTGCATTAGAGGCGAACGCCGCGGGTCAGCGTGCGTTGCTGATCAGCCTGGCCGGTCTGGGCGCGACCGCGACTATTCAGCTTCTCGTGGTGCTGCTGTCCGGGTCGATCGCGCTGCTCAGCGACACCCTGCACAACTTCGCGGACGCGCTCACCGCCGTGCCGCTGCTGGTGGCATTCGCACTTGCCCGACGCCAGCCGACGAAACGCCACACCTACGGCTATGGCCGCGCCGAAGACCTGGGCGGCCTGTTCGTCGTCGCTATGATCGCGCTGTCCTCCGTGCTGGCCGCCTACGAGTCGGTCCGACGGCTGATCAACCCCCAGCAGGTCACCCACCTGTGGGCGGTCGCGGGCGCGGCATTGATCGGATTCTTCGGCAACGAGCTGGTGGCGCGCTACCGCATCCGCGTCGGGAGGCGCATCGGCTCAGCTGCTCTGGTCGCCGACGGGCTACATGCCCGCACCGACGGCTTCACGTCCCTCGCCGTGTTGCTCGGCACGGGCGGTGTCGCCCTCGGATGGACCTGGGCGGACCCCGCGGTCGGACTGCTGATCACCGTGGCGATCCTCGGCGTGCTCCGCTCCGCCATCCGCCAAGTCGGCGCTCGCCTCATGGACGCCGTTGAGCCCGAGCTTGTCGACCAGGCCAGTAATGCGATCAGGTCGGTGGAAGGCATCGAACACATCCGCGAACTGCGCATCCGATGGATCGGCCACACGCTGCGCGCCGAAGCCGACGTGGAAGTCGACCCACAACTCAGCGTCGCCGCCGCCCATGACCTCGCCCACCACGCCGAAGATCACCTGTTGGCATACGTACCAAGACTGACCGCCGCGACCATTCACGTCAGCCCGACCGGCGCCCACAACAGGTAACGTCCGGATCGGCACGTGCCAGACCGCGTGGCCGTCGCCATGTGACCCACACCAGCCACTGCGCGATAGTCAGCTTCTTGCGAAACCCGGTCGCCATCCCTTGGTTGTGCCTACGACCCAGGGCTGTTGGGCACTGGGTACGGTGATGTCCCCGTACCGCAGTAGACCGGTTGGGAGGGTGGCGTGCGGCGCTCGAATCGCAGGGCGGCACGGCCGCCGTCATGGTGCGTGCTCGGCGCTGCCAGCGTCGCCGTCCTGGTTGGCGCCGCGGCCGGCTGCAGCTCGTCCCACGGGGTGCGCGGCTCGTCCGTGTCGGCTCCGTCCTCAGCTGCGCCTGCGTCCCCGCCGGTGTCCTCGGCTTCCACGACCCTCACCGGTCCGGCCGCGCGCTGCGGGCCACCTGAACGGCGGGATGCCCGCCTTGTCACACTGCGCGGCCCGGGCCAAGCGAGGTTGCCCGCGGCCGTGCTCGGCTCGGGCGCCACTGTCGCTGTCATGCTTCATCAGACCGACGGCGGCGGGCTATGCGGCT
Source organism: Jatrophihabitantaceae bacterium (assembly GCA_035263725.1). GTDB lineage: Bacteria > Actinomycetota > Actinomycetes > Mycobacteriales > Jatrophihabitantaceae > DASXRA01. The sequence continues at coordinate 3,032 of DATFRC010000199.1, forward strand.
GGTGGCCGTACGCAGCTTGGTTGACCACGCGCTACCCCATCCGCGCCGTGCTGGTGGACCTGTGCAGGTATGGCAGCGAAGCGCAGTGTCCAGGCAGCGCCTTCGCTGACGACCAGCGCGCCCAGGTGGCACTCGCCGTCCGCTACGCGCGCAATATCGGCGGGAAACGGATCGTACTTGTCGGCGCCTCGATGGGCGGCGCTCTCGCGCTGGCGACCGCAACCCAAACCCACGCCGACGCCGTCGTCGACCTGTCCGGTCCGTCAAAGTGGCCCGACGCCGAGGCCGCTCCGGCAGCGCGGCAGTTGCGGGTCCCAGCGCTCGTGGTCGCCAGCCCGAACGACCCCAACATTGACAGCGCCGCCGTATTGGCCGCATATCGACTAATACCAGCGCGGCCCAAGCGTTTCGTGTCCGGCGATGGCCCGCACGGCTGGGACCTGCTGCCCGACGCCACCGCAACTGGGTGGACGCCGCTCGCTCACCAGGTCGCCCAATGGATCGTCGGACACTATGGGTAGCTAGCCGACGCGCACGCTTTTGCCGCCTACGGTTCAAGCGCCCGATCGTCGCGTCACGTAATGGGCCCGGGTCACTGTGTCGTCGGCCCATACTCTGCGGTTCCGGACATGCGCGCGCAAGAATGGCGCCGTGGAGCAGCACTCGGCGGGGATGAGATTGTCTCTGGCGAAGGGCGATCGGGGCCGCTGCCGGCCACGACGCCGCGCCCGCAGGGACCAGTCACGTGAGTGAGCTCGGCTCGCTTCAGGAGGAGATCTCGCGACTCCGGCGTGCGCTGCAGCGGGCCGATGACCGGTCGGCCGCGTCGCGCGACGTGATCCAGGCGATCGCGCGTACTGCGTTCGACCTTGATGCCGTATTGCAGACCGTGATCGATCGGGCGGTCGAGCTCTGTCGCGCGGATAGTGGCAACATCGCTCGCCGCGAGGGCGAGTCCTACCGAGTCGTCGCGTTCACGAGTTTCACGCCCGAGTTCGAGCGCCTGGTACGTGAGCGGGTGTATGTGCCCGAGCGCGGCTCGGTGATCGGTCGTGCGCTTCTCGAGCGACGAGTCGTGCAGATCTTGGACGTGCTCGAGGATCACGACTATGCCCTGACAGAGGTCCAGAAAGCCGGCGGCTACCGCACTCTGCTCGGCGTGCCAATGCTCCGTGAGGGCGAGCCGATCGGATCAATTGTGCTCGGACGCCGCGATGTCCGGCCGTTCGACGACGCCGAGATCAGGCTGATCGAGACGTTCGCCGACTACGTGGTGATCGCAATCGAAAACGTGCGCCTGTTCCAAACCGTTGCTCGGCAGCGAGAGGAGCTGGCGCGATTCGCGCCGCACGTGGCGAACTTGCTCTCGACCGACGAAGGGAAGCGGCTCCTCGCCGGCCACCGGCGAGAGATCACGGCGCTCTTCTGCGACATGCGTGGGTTCACGGCCTTCGCGCAGGACGCCGATCCGGAGGAGGTGCTTGGCGTGCTGCGCCAGTACCAGACGACGGTGGTCGAGCTGGTCGTCGCGAACGAGGGCACCGTCGAGCACTTTGCCGGCGACGGAGTAATGGCGTTTTTCAATGACCCAGTCGCCGTTCCCGATCATGAGCACATCGCAGTCCGTACCGCTGTTGCGATACGCGAACGGTTCAAGGCCCTCGCCGACGAGTGGGGAAAACGCGGCTACGACCTCGGTCTTGGCATCGGCATCGCCACCGGCTATGCAACCCTTGGGCGAATCGGCTTCGAGGGTCGTTACGACTACGGCGCGGTCGGCAACGTCGTCAACCTCGCCGCCCGCCTTGGCGACGCTGCGTCGGCCGGTGAAATCCTGCTCAGCCAACGCGCGCACGCACCGATCGACGCCCATATCGTCAGCGAACCCCTACCCAAGCTCCAACTGAAGGGAATCAGCCGACCCGTGGTCGCGATCCGCGTCATCTCCCTGTCCGACTAACAGCGTGTCTCACGCAGGTTCGGACGTGATCGTTGGTCATCTCCCGGCCGATAGGAGAGCCTGCCCGAATCATGTTGACGCCGTCCACACTGCGTGTCATGCTGACGCCACGAATGTTGGCAGCGCCAACATCCTTGCGGACGTGGTCACGCCAGGGAGGCTCGGCGCACGATCGAGAAGGACGCCAGCGTGAATCCAAGAGTCGACCAGGGTCGGAAGGCGACGGTGATGGATCCGTGGCTTCGCGCCTACCGGCGCCGCTACTTCACGCAGCCACATGAAGGGCCCGGGTGGCGCACATTCACGGCCAAAGGAGCCACACGAAGGGCACGCCGCGGCAGTCCCAGCGTCTTCATCAGGCTCAGGCGGAGATGGCAGCTCGCAATCGCCCGAGAAGATCAGCTTCGACGGCAGGGACGTCTTTCATCATTTGGACCGTCGAACCCGCGGACCGTGAGGAGCTGACAACAGCCGCACCCGACGTCGGAACCCGGTGGCAGGCTGGGCGCGTGACCGAGTTCGTGAAGCAGGACTTCACCGGCGCGCGGTTCGAGCAGGTCGATTTCAGCCGCGCCTGGTTCCGCAATGTGTACTTCACCGGCGCGACGCTGCGCGGCGCGTGGCTGGAGGATGTCGACATCGACGGCGAGATCCGCAACGTCCGGATCAACGGCGTCGACATCGTGCCGCTCGTGGAGGCCGAGCTGAACCGGCGCTACCCGGAACGGGCGAAGCTCGACCCCGCCGACGCGGACGGCTTCCGCGAGGCGTGGGCGATCATCGAGCGGGTGTGGCCGCCGACCGTCGAGCGGGCCAAGCGGTTGCCACCCGAGCTGCTGCATGAGCGGGTCGAGGGCGAGTGGTCGTTCATCGAGACGCTGCGCCACCTAGTGTCAGCTACCGACGCGTGGGTGCGGCGTGCGATCCTCGGCCTCTCGGAGCCGTACAGCCCGCTCGGGCTCCGGCACGACGAGGCGGAGCCCGATCCGAGCGTGCCGAACGACCCGGACGCGCGACCATCCCTCGGCGAGGTGCTCGAACTGCGCACCGACCGCATGCATACCGTTCACGAGATCATCGCGACGCTCACCGATGACGTGCTCGCCGGCCAGACCGACCCGGTGCCGGCGCCGGGCTACCCGCCGGCGGGCAGCTATCCGGTACGCCGTTGCCTGCGGACGGTCATCAACGAGGAGTGGCTGCACCGCCTGTACGCCGAACGCGACCTCGCCATCCTCGAGCGACGCGGCTGATACAACCCGCCTCGACCGGCGGCGGCTGCGGCACATCCGGGCCGGACAACCGGGTTCGGGCTGTGTGCAACAGCACGCGACTTCCACGCGTCAATGTTGCGGGAGGCCAACGCTAGGCAGACGGCGCACTTTGGGTGCGTTCCGCCTGCGCGGGCGTAGCGGGGTGGACTCGCGTGGGTGGGTCTCCAGAGCGCGGAGAGGGTAATCGTGATGGTGACGCATCTGCGAATGGCATGGGTGGTTGGGGGCGTTGTCGCGGCCGCGACGGTGGGTGGATGTGCGTCCCACTCGTCCGGCTCCCATGCGACGGCGCCTTCGTCATCTGCCACGTTGGGTCTGACGATCGCACCGGGCGGGGCGGTCTCGCCGGCCGGGCTTGCGCAGGCAAGCACGCCAACGTCGGGCGGGCCGTCAAATGTTTCGTCCGGAGCGCCGGGCACGCAGGCGACTGCCACGGCGACGATTATCGTGCGCCCGATCGATCGCGGCGGGCACCTGGCCGCCGGCTACTCCGCAGTTTCTGAGGCGAACACCGACTCGATGGTCTGCGATCGCAGCAGCGTTTCGCTCGTGGCGGTCGACAGGGGGATCTTCCAGTGCGGGAACAGCGCCGATTACGGGGTCGCGTGTTGGCTATCTGCCAGCCCAAGCACGGTGTTGTGCGATAGGGACCCGTTCGCTAATCAGCTTGCTCGGATCCGGGTCGGGTTCGTTGCCATCGGCGCCTCGGTGGCTCGCCCGCCGGTGCCGTTCGGTCTGGAACTCGACAACGGTGAGCGCTGCAAGGTCCGCAATGGCGGTGCCTGGTCCAGACCGGAGCAGCAGCCCACTTGGGTGGGCTACTACGAATGCGGAAGTGGTGCCCAGGACGCCGTGTGGGCATCCACGGCCGCGGCCGACACCGGTGGTATCGACAAGTCGAGTCCGCAGTGGACAGTCACCGTTGGCGCGGCCTCGGGTAAGGGCTCACTCGCGCGACACCGGGTAGTCACGGCGCGCTTTGTCGGAATGGCGCCATCGTCCACGCTGCCCGCCGTCATTTGGGAGTGCACATCGCCGCCCCCGCTTGGGCAGCAATCGACAGTCAAGCCCACGAGCATCGTCATCGCGTGCGCAGACAACGGCATTGGAGTCGACAAGCTCGCCTGGACGAACTGGACGACGACCGCTGCGGTTGGGACCGGCCGGGTGTGGGAGAACAACTGCGTACCGAATTGCGCGACCGGCACCATCAGCTCTTACCCCGCGAGCATCACTCTGTCCCGGGTCGCGGACACCTCGGAAGGACCTTTGTTCACCCACTTGACGGCGGTGTATCACCCAGTAGGGCCGCTGGGACGCACAATTGGTCAATTCCAGTTGCCATCGCCTCCGGAGTGATCACGGTATCGACGCCCGCGCCTCGAACTCGTCGGTGCTGATCGTTCGACGGTGAACACCGACTGCTGCGCGATCTCGGCGGAGTCGGACGCCGCGGCCACGATGGGCTCGTGACAGCAGATCTGCGCCTGGGTGTCGGCCTGACCCTGCTGCTGGCCACCGCGCTCGTTGTGTTGACCGTGGCTGGCGTGGGACAGCGCCGCGCTGTGTTACTCGCCGCTATTCGCGCCAGCGTGCAGCTAGCGTTGATCGCGGCCGCGTTGCGCGGCGTGTTCGCCGCCCCAGCCACGTCCATCGCTGTGGTCGCGGTCATGTTCAGCGTCGCCACCGGCACGGCCGCCCGCCGCTTACGCGGCCAACCCGGCGCTACCCGCGCGGTCGTGCTTGCCTGCGCCGCCGGATCCGCCGTCACCATCGGCATCATCGTCGGGCTACCCACCCTGACCCGTGACGTGCGCACCCTCGTGGCCGTCTCCGGGATCGTCATCGGCGGCACCATGACCGCGGCCACCCTCACCGGCCGCCGCCTAGCCGATGGCATCCACCGCCGCCGCGACGAAATCGAAGCCTGGCTGTCCATCGGCGCCACGCCACGCCAAGCCCTTCGCGACGTCGCCCGCTACAGCATCGTGGAAGCGATCGTCCCGGTACTGGACACCACCCGTACCGTCGGCCTCGTCACCCTCCCAGGTGCGTTCGCCGGCGCGCTGCTCGGCGGCGCCAGCGCCGCAGATGCCGCCCGCTTCCAAATCACCGTCCTCATCGGATTGCTCTGCGCCGAAGCCCTTACCGCAACCAGCCTTGCCTGGCTTCTCGGCTCCCCCAGCACGTTCCCTACACCCCCACCGCACTGACGCGCCCTGCCCAGCAATCGGCGGGTCCCAGCCTGACGCTG
>DATFRC010000200.1:0-19375 GCA_035263725.1 Jatrophihabitantaceae bacterium
GAGCGAATCTGCGCCGGTCGCACCAACGCAGAGATCTCAGCCGAGCTGTTCGTCTCGCCGCGCACGGTGGATCATCACGTCTCCGCCGTACTCGCGAAGCTGGGCGTCCCCTCGCGGGCGGAAGCGGCGGCTGAGGCGAAGCGCCACGGGCTGCTGTTCGCCCGGCACTGACCCCGCCTCGGCCTGGTGAGCACGTCGAAAACTAGGCACCGCATCAGCCGAACCTAGGTATCGGCCACCGATGTTTCGGGGACTTCGTGCTGCCTAGCGTTCGGCGGGTCAGGCGGAATTGAGGGGAGAACGAGATGCCGCTCTATCTGGACGTGCATACCGTCAACGGCGGTGTGTCGATCATCGATGTCGCCAAAGCACACGTGGCGGACCTGCAGACCCAGCCGAACTACGACGTGCGCTACCTGCGCTACTGGGTCGACGAGCAGCAAGGCAAGGTCTTCTGCCTGGTCGAGGCGCCGTCGGCCGGCGCGGCGAACACCGTGCACCGCGAGGCGCACGGACTGGTCGCCGACGAGATCTATCAAGTGCAGGAGGGTGTGTGATGCGCCGGCTCGTCGCGCTCGCCGGAGCGCTGGCGGCCGTCGGGGTGCTGGTGACTGCGCCGTCCGGGCAGGCGGCGACGTCGATGCGGGATTGGGTGCCGGAGAACCAACTGGCCGGATACCGGGCGATGGCTTCGCAGTATGCGGACCCGTCCCGGCTCGGTGCTGGGTGGGGTGAGGTCATCGATATCAACGGCATTTCGTGCATCGCCGATCCGGCGGGCAGTGGGGCGATGGGGGTGCACTTCGCCAACGTAGGCCGGATCTTGGACGGGACGATCGACCCGAGCCAGCCGGAAGCGGCCGTCTACGAACCGCGTGCGGGCGGGCTGCACTTGGTGGCCTTCGAGTACATCGTGTTTGCCTCCGATTGGGGCACGACGCCACCAGAGTTATTCGTCGGCCACCCGTTCATGTTCACCGACGCACCGAACCGGTTCGGCCTGCCGGCGTTCTGGTCGCAGCACGTATGGATCGGCAAGGGCAACCCGAACGGCAATCTCGCGATGTGGAACCCGAACGTGCACTGCTGACTGCGGGGGACGGTGGCTCCCGCGCCCGCCGGGTGCGGGAGCCGCTCGTGATGCAGCCGGGCGCTACCCCTGCCGTGCAGATCGGCCCTATCTGCGCGGCCTGGATTAACATCGCCGGATGGGCGATGACCTGTTCGTTCCAGCAGACTTTGTAGTTCCTGATGCGCTTATAGCGAAGGACTTCCAGCTGACCCCGCTCGGCCCGCAGCACAATGAGGCCGATTACGCTGCCTGGACCTCGAGCATCGATCACATCCGCGCGACGCCGGGGTTCCGCACCGGCAACTGGCCACGCGAGATGTCCCTCGCCGACAATCTGCGCGACCTGCAGGGGCACGCCCGAGATTTCGCTGAGCGCCGCGGGTTCACGTACACCGTGCTCAGCATCTGGACCAGCGACGTCATCGGCTGCGTTTACATCTACCCGCCCGGCGGCCGGCCACCGAGCGACGGTGAACGGCGCCGGCACGCATCGGTCGAATCCTGGGTGCGCGCCGACCAGGCCGCGCTCGACCCAGCCGTCCACGACGCGGTCGTCGCCTGGCTGGAACGCGACTGGCCGTTTGATTCGATCGAATACGCTCCACGAACCTAATCTGCAGCGGTTGCGGCGCGTAGGTGCTCAGCGGTGGCCGACTCGTCACACATGCCGCTGCTCGGTGGTGGCTGGGACAACGACTTCGATGAGGCCGGTGTCCACGTCATAAACCAGGCCTGATACCAGCAGGTTGGGCAGCCTGTGCCGCGCTATGTCGACATCGATCTGCACGGAGGCGTAAGGGTCTTGCACGGCTTTGCTACCGAGATCTGCCACGGGAATCTCGAAGAAGGCGGCCAGCTGCTCGGGGTACCCGGCCAGACGACGGATCCCGCAGTCCGTGTGGTGCAGGATCGCCAGGTGTCCCCCGCCGGCTGACTGGCGGGCGCCGAGCCGGCCGAGCAATGCCCACGAGCGCAGCGTCTCAGGGGTAACCCGGCCGCCGATGTTACGCATGACGACTGCCTCACCAAGCTTGAGTCTCAGCACGTCGCTGGGGTCCACCCTAGAGTCGACACACCCGATCACCCGCAGCGCGGGGTTGGTCGGGAAAGGCAGACTCGTGAATGCTCCGCCGGCGGCGAACGCAGCGTTCCGTTGGACGAGCTCGGGTGTGTAGATGGTCATATCTGAATGGCCTTTCAGCGTTACGTCTTGCGTTCGCAAGAGCTCAGCATGCCCTCCCGAGACCAGTTCTCAATGATTGCCTCGGATGGCTTAACGCCGGGCCTGATCGGCCGCGGCAGCGATCTGCGGCGTCGTCAGGGTTGTGAACGGCGGGCAGGCGGGACCAGGGTGGGGTTCATGACATACGAGCGGCAGTGGCTCGTCGACCTTCTGCACCGCCTGGGTTACGCGCAAGCCGCGAACGATGCGATGCGGCTGCCCGATCACATTTCCGAGGAGCAGCTTCAGGAGTTCGGCAACCGACACGGGATCTCCCGTGGTGAGTTAATGAACGAGATGGGGGGCAGCCCCTGACGCTTGACGCGGAGGCTGGTCGTTCTCGCGAGCGGCAATTTGTGAGCCGTTCGCTGGCGGTTCCAGAGGTCAGCGGCCCAGCAAGCGCTGCACGGTCGCTAGATAGCGCTGCTTCGCGTCGTCCGCGGACAGGCCCGCTAGCTTCGCCCACGCGTCGTACTTCGCCTTGCCAACGAAGTCGAATCGGCCCGGCTTCTTGGCATTGGCCGCCTCGCCCACAGTCGCCTGCTTGAACGTGGCGTACAACTCGAGAAGATCATCGTTGCTCGGTCGGGTCGTCAGCGTCTTGACGTCGGCCTGCGCCTTCGCGAACTGCTCGTCGAGATCAGTCATCGCCACCTCCGACGTCGGGGACACGGCGGCCGCATCCTCGATCAAGCCCCACAGATGGGACTGTATGTGCACCACCGAGCCGATTCGTCGTTGACATAGAAGTTCCTGGGCAAGGTAGCGCAGCGTGTCATGGCGTGACGGCCGGCGGCCCCCCGTCGGCAGCGAACTCGGCGCCTGTGCGCCGCTACGGGCGCTCGCGAGATGTGAGACGTCACCGACAGCCGAAGTGGTTGTGATCTTCATCTTCGGCTTGCGGTTGTGGTCAACATCGATTATCACGGCGTCGATTTGTGGGCAGATTCCGATGTTCTTTCTGCAGGGGTTCCCATTTCCGCGGCGTTCGGATATCAACGGCAGTAGCATCTGGAGGCTCGTCGACGACCACGCCGCCGAGTTCCGCCGTCAGGAAGGGAGCATCACGAATGAGCCCACGTCACGGACGACGTCGAGGATGGAGGCTCGCTGTCGCCACTGCTGCTGTTCTGGCGGCGGCCGGGACCCTGTCACCTGTCGCTTCGAGCGACACTCCCGCAGCTCCAAGCCCCGACGCCAACTCGACGGCATGTGCCAATCGGGTCAACAACACCCCGGAGAAGCTCATCGACTGCGTCAACAAGGACGACCTCTGGGCCCATATGGTCAAGTTCCAGCAGATCGCGGACGCCAACCTTGGCGCCGACGGCCATCCGTCCCGCAACTCGGGGGAGCCCGGCTACAAGGCCTCGGCCGACTACGTAGCCGATGTCATGAGAGCAGCGGGCTACAGCGTCACGGAGCAGGAGTACAAGTTCCACTACCGCAGCTTCGTCGGGGACCCGCTGATGAAGGAGCTATCGCCGACTCCGCAGACGTTCGGGCTCGGCACCGAATTCAACCCGGCAGCAATCGCCGGCTCGGTCACCGCGAAGGTCCAGCCCGCGGGCGGCATCGTCGTGCCCGCGACGCCCACACCCAGCTCGGCCAGCGGCTGCGCAGCCGCCGACTTCGCCGGGTTTGTGGTGGGCAACATCGCCCTGATCCAGCGCGGCACGTGCACCTTCGCCCAGAAGGTCGCGAACGCCGAAGCCGCCGGTGCGTCGGCGGCGGTCATCTTCAACGAGGGCAACCCAGGACGTACCGGCCTGTTCAACGGAAGCCTGGCCGGCACGGAGAAAATCCCCGTCCTGTTCACGTCCTACGCCGTGGGCACCCAGCTCCTCGGGCAGTACGTCCCGGGCTCGGCACCGGTTCTGAACGTAAACGTCCAGACCATCGACGACCCGAACCGCTCCGACTGGAACGTTATCGCGGACTCCAAGGGCGGCGACCCGAACAACATACTCGTCATCGACGCCCACCTCGACGCCATCTTCGGAGCCGGGATGCTCGACAACGCGTCGGGCTCGGCCACGATCCTTGACATCGCCCAGCAGCTTGCGAACACCAATACCCGCAATAAGCTGCGCTTCATCTGGTTCGGCGGCGAGGAGCTCGGCCTGCTCGGCTCGAAGTACTACGTCAACACGCTCCCGGCCGACCAGCTTGCCAAGATCAAGTTCGACCTGGACGCCGACGTCACGGCAACACCGAACTACGTCGCGGGCGTTCTCGACCCGAAGGACGGGGTCAACCTTTTCGGTCGCGGTCCCGGCACCCCGATGCCGCCGAGCATCTGGGCTCCCTCGGCGATCGCACGCGACTACGGGATCGACTACCTCAACTCGATCGGGAAGAACAACATTCTCTTCTCGGCCGACGGCACAGACGCCTTCGAGTTCCAGCAGGCCGGGATCCCGGCAAGCGGCGTGCTCACCGGCCAGGACTGCTGCAAGCTCGCGTCGGACGTCGCCCTCTTCGGCGGCTACGAAGGCAACTTCGAGGGCAATGTGCCCGGGACCGACGGGGGCTGCGTGGACAACCCCTTCCGGTGGTGTGACAACCTCAGCAACAACGACCCCGAGGTGCTGACCTGGATGTCGAAGACCTTCGCCAACATGGTCGGACACATGGCCTTTGACACCCAGGTGTTCGACTCCAGCAAGCCCGGCACCGGTCACGTCAAGAACGATGGGAACCCAGCGAACCTCGCATCTCCCAAGGGCGCGGTTACCAGCTGACCTGAACCGGCCCTCCGACGGGCGCCGTCTCCCCTGGGGACGGCGCCCGTCGTCGGTCAACCACAGTCAAGAGCGCTCGCCACAGACCGCAGGGTGCCGCAACCGCGACGTACGCGTGCAACCGCCACGGCTCATGTCCGCAGTAGCTATGTCCGGGCCGCTGACCGCGGCGACGCCGGCGCTTACTACAACCGTTACTACCGGTCAGGAGACGACCAAGGCCCTCTCACCAGAGAGGGCCTACGCCGTAACGGGTTCCTAAGAGTAGCGGGGGGAGGATTTGAACCTCCGACCTCTGGGTTATGAGCGTCGCTCGTGGCCAGTCAATCCGTGCCATTCTGAACCGCCCCATGCCCGTGGCTGTCACCTCATGTCAGTGAGAAATGAGTGACACGGCGGTCGGTCACCGATGCGGATAGTACCTGGAATCCCCGGAATTGCTGGGTTGTAAGCGTGGAGCTGAGGGGATTTGAACCCCTGACCCCCTCGATGCGAAATCCACGCAGGCCGGTCAGCGGCAGATGTATCGGCCACTTTGTGTCGCTTTCCGGCTGCCAGTGTCCGAGCCTGTCTACTGCTATAGCTGTACTTCCGTGCTGTACTCGTCCGCGCCGACGGACGCCTCGGATCGTCCCTTCGCGATGGCGGGCGGCCGTCGGACGCTTCTCCTGCGTAAGGGTTCTGCATCCGAAAAGCAGATGAGCGGGTTCAGTCGGCCGCGCTTTGCACGCTTAGCGAGCCGTCGCTCGGCTCCGCTATCGTGCCAACCAGTGCGTGCGGTCCGGTCACTGCGCGGTGAGGGTCGTGGCGATCGACGCTGATCCGCGGGTTGCGGGCAAGCTGCACCAGGCCGAGGCCGCACAGCGGGGCGGCAGCGATAATGCCGACTGCATGGGCGCCGTTGACGCGGATGTGCTCGTGGAACAGCGCGATTCCGATCGTGCAGGCCAGCACCGGCTCGACGACCGCGATGATCGGCAGGGAGACGCGTAGGTGGCCGGCCTGGTAGGCGGTCTGCACGAGCAGCAGGGCCGGAATGCCTGCGGCGGCGAGCGCCCACAGTGGCCAGTCGAGGAGCAGGCCGGTGCCGTGATGCAGGTCGCCGCCGACGGCCTTCGTGAGGACAGCGACGAAGCCGTTGCTCAGGCCGGCCGCCAGACCGAGCCAGGCTGCCTGATTGGCCCCGGCGACGCGCAACGAGATGATCGCGGCAATGCTGGTGACCGCCGTGACAGTCGCGCCGAGGATCCACCAGGCAGCCGCATCGGCGTTGGCGGCGCTTGCGGTATCGGGCGCGGCCAGTACGAGGAAGGTCGCGAGTCCGGCCAGGACTCCGGCAAGGGCCGCGCATTCGGACAGATGCAGCCTCGCGCGTCGGGTGAGCGCGATCAGGGCGAGAGCGAACACGAGTGTTGCGGTCATGACGGGCTGCACGACGACGAGCGCCCCCCTTCGCAAGGCGATCATTTGCAGCACGATTCCCGTCCCGCTGGCGGCAAGGCCGGCCAGCCAGATGGGTCGTCGCATCAGCCGGGAAAGCAATGTAGAACGCAGCGCGTGGGCGCGCGGCATCTGTGCCGCGGCGCGCTGTTGCAGCGCGACGGCTGCGCCGAACGCGAAGGCGGCGCCTAAGGCAAACAGCACCGTCACCATGCGGTCGCCCCACTGTCTCGGCAGCTGCGATTGATGGCGTAGTCGTCCCAGCCTGCGTGGTGGGCCACTAGGCGCACCCCGACCGCCGTTACGGTGCACCGATCGCCCGCGGCGGCCATGGCCCCGAGGAGTGGGCCTTCGTTGGTGGTGTGGCGATCTCTCAGGTCGGAGAAGATGAGCACGTAGTCAACGTGGCGCCGGGCGAGGAAGTCGGAGTAGGCGCGCGTGCTGCCGAAGTTGCCGAAGTAGATGCTTTCTGGGAAGAACTCCGAGTCGAGCCTGGCGCCGTGGCGGATCAGCTGATACATGCCGACCTTCCCGTCCAGTGCGCCGACGACTCGGTAGGTAGCGTCGGGCCGGAACTCGGATGTGGCGGTGAAGTTCAGCAGGGTCCGGTCGGGGGTACGGATCAAACCTCCCCAGGCGTAGCCCGAATCGAGCGGCGCCACCGCCACGTTCAGCGACAGCACCACGCCGGCGAGCGCCGGCAGCACGCGAGGGTGGATGCGTATCGGCCACGCCGCGGCAACGGCGGGAGCCAGCACCAGCGCGCGCACGAGCACCGTGCCCACGAACTCCACCAGCTTGGTCTGTGCTGAGCTCTCTTCGAATACCGGGGACTGCAGTACCGCGACGACGCCCGGCGCAGCCAAGCACAGCGACAACAGGTAGCCCGTGATGAGCTGGCCCCTGTGCGGCTCCCACCGCAGCCGTAGCAGCACCATCACGGCGGCGATGGGCAGTATCACCGCCGCGTGGCACAGCTGAGCCAGCCCGACGAGCACAACGGCCCACCACCAATGGCCTCTGCGCCAGCACCCGATGCCGAGCGTCAGCAGCGCGCACGCCCACATGAACGGCACCTGCCCGGACAGCAAGGCCGCGATCAGCGGCGGGTTGACCAGGACCAACACCGCCCACCACGGCTGCCGTGCCTCGGGGAACGCCCAGAAGATCGCCGCGATCAACCCCACCGCCCCGGCCACGAGCACTCCCGTGACGGCGTACTCGCCGGCCAGCGGCCACAGCACGCCGGCGGCAGTCCACGGCAGCATGCCGTATGGGTATGTCAGTGCCTGGCCGTGCCCGAGAACTGGCATCCGCCACGGAATGCCGTACCCGTGCCACAGTTGTCGGTCGATCCACCAGGCATGGGCGTAGCTGATAAGGCTGTCATGAGTTACGAAGATGCGGTGACCCCCGACCAGGGCCAACAGCGCGAGCCACGCGATCGCGACGGCGGTCAGCGCCAGGTTCCCCGCGACCAGATACGTCGCCCGGCCCGGCTCGGCCTCGACGGCTGGGGCGGTAGCGATGCTCGCTGACTCGGCCTCGCGTGAGCGGGTCATGCGGGCCCTGACCGGCACAGGTCTGGCCGCGATCGTGGTGCCGGGTCTTCCGGCTGTCGATAGCCAGTCAGCGGGAACGCTCGGTACGGCACTGCCCGCGATCGCTGCCGCGCTCGCTGCGGCCGTGCTCGTGTATCGGCTGCCTCGGCGATCGCCGAGCTGGGCCGGTGGTGGTGTCGTCGCGGGATGCGCATGGCTACTCTCGCAGGCCGGTCCCGGGGCAATCGACTGGATCTTGGCGGCGATCCTCGGGATTGGCGTGGCCTGCGCCGTGCCGCGCCTCACGCCGCGCGATCCGCTCCTCGTCGGTGCCGGTGCCGCGGCTGCGGCGTGCCTCGTCGTCCTGGCGGGCACGATTGGCAGCGAGCCTGCGCAGGCGTGGGGAGCCCTCTGCGGGTTGTGCCTGGCCGTCGCGGCAGTTCTGGCCCGCCCGCTGGCTGCCGTGGCCGACCGGCCGCCGGGCCATCGGCGCGCGGCGCTCGGCGTCGTGCTGGCGTTGCTGGTCGGCATATGGGTCGGAGCCAACTCGGCCCGGGCGACGTGGTTCGGCGCGCTTACGTCCCATGGGCCGCGCAACCAACCGATGGTGGCTCTTACCTTCGACGACGGCCCGAACGCGACGGCCACTCTCGCGATCAAGAACATCCTCGACGCCTACGGTGTCAAGGCCACGTTTTTCACGGTCGGCAAGGCGTTGGACGCCCGTCCCGACATCTCCCGTGCGCTGCTGGCGGACGGCCAACTGCTCGGCAATCATTCCTACCATCACGACAGCGTGCGCTGGCTCGACCCGTGGTATCCGGAATTGGTTCGCACGCAGCGGGCGTTTCGCGGCGATCTCGGGATCTGCCCGGCGCTGTTCCGCCCGCCGCATGGTCAGCACACGCCGTTCATGGCCTGGGTGGTGCACGAACACGGCATGCGCATCGTGACCTGGGATGTCTCTGTCGGCGACTGGGCAGCCAAGGATCCGTCCGTGATCGTCCGGCGGGTGCTGGCCCAGGTGCAGCCGGGTTCGATCATTGATTTGCATGACGGACTGGACGGCCGGGTCGGCGTCGATCGGACGGTACTGGTCAAGGCGATGCCAGGCATCCTGGAAGGCTTGCGGGCGCGCGGCCTGCAGCCAGTCAGGCTCGACCGGCTGCTCGACGTTCCCGGCTACCTCGATCACTGCTAAGGCTGCCCGCGCTCTTCCCGTCGCCACCACCGGCGCGGCGGCCCAATCGGCGTGCGCCGTGCCGCGCGCCGCGCCGCGACTACGATCATGGCCAGGTCGATCACGGCATCTCGCAGCCGGGTGCGCGAGCGGTACAGCGGCACTGGTGTCAGCACGTCGTTGCGGACCCGGTATCCGAGCCGGCAGGCGATGACCGCGACCTCGACAGTTTCGCTGTATCGGTAGCCCCGGTAGTACTGCAAGGCGTCGGCGAGCACCCCAGCGCGAAAGATCCGGTAACCGGACTCGACGTCCAGCAACGGCGATCTGGCCCACCACGTGGCCCACCGGCTGAGCAGCCAGTTGCCGGCACGTTTGTGCCAGGGGTAGGTGGACAGATCGCGCCTGGCCAGCAGCACATCTAGGCGCTCGTCCCGCGTGATCCGCAACAACTCGTCTAGCGCACTGACATCATGCTGACCATCCGCGTCCACCGTGCACACGAGCGCGTACTCGCCGAGCTGACCGGCTCGCACACGAGCGGCGATATGCGTGAACGCGAGGTAGTACGCGGCAGACATGCCGCGGTTGATGTCGAAGCTGAGCAGCCGCGCGTGGTCGTGTTGCGGCAGCCACTCCTGCACAGCAGCCCGAGTACCGTCCGTGGAACCGTCGTCGACGATGACGAGCTCGTCAACAGCCCCGTACAGCGCGTCGAGTACCGCGACCACCGTCCGTTCCTCGTTGTAGGCGGGTACGACTGCGATCGTGGCGACCCTAGACCCGGCCGAGCGCGATACAGCCCGGCTGGCGTTCTCCACGATTTCGCTCATGCCGATCGTTTCCGTGTGCCGCCGTTCGCCGATTGTGTGTGCGCGGCGAACCAATCGACCGTTTGCCGCAGCCCGACCGGAAGCGAAACCGGCGTGGCATCCGGAAACAGCCTCAGCAGGTGCTGAGGATCCGCCTGCGAATGCTCGATGCTGCCAGCCGGAACCGCGACGTGTCGGACCGGCAACGACCTGCCCAGCACACGCTCCATCTCGGCAATCAACTCATGCACCGAGGTACGGCTACCGAAGCCTACGTTGACCGGGAGCTCGCTCACTACCCTTCGACGGACGGCATCAGCGATGACCGCGGCGACGCTGCCCACATAGGTGAAATCGCGGGTCTGCTGCCCATCACCATGCACCTGTAACACTCGGCCCGACAGCGCAGCATCGAGAAATGTCGGCACGACAGCTGCGTAGCCATGATCGGCCGGCTGCAACGGCCCGTACACGTTGAACAGCCGAAGGACCAGCGTGTCTAACCCGAACGACATACGGTAAGCGATGGTGTACGACTCAGCGGCAAGCTTGGATGCCCCGTAGGGGCTCAACGGCGCAGACCTCGTCGTCTCTCGCAGTGGCAACCCCTCACCGGCACCGTAGATCGCGCACGAGGAGGCCAGCACCAGGTACGGCGTGTTGGCTCGCCGGGCCGCCTCGAGGACCTCCACCGTGCCCGCGATGTTGACCTGGTAACCGCGTACCGGATCCGCCAGAGACCGCGGCACTGACGGAATCGCCGCAAGATGGACGATCGCGTCAGCGCCCGCGAACACACGGTCAAGTAGGGCTGCGTCAAGGACGGTGCCGACATGCAGTCGCACATCCAGCCCTGCCAGATTGGCCGCACTACCGGTCGACAGATCATCGACCACCACTACCTCGCGCACCTGCGGCGCGGCAATTAAAGCGGTGGCCACGTGAGTACCGATGAACCCGGCGCCACCCGTGAGCACAACTCTCACAGGCCGACCTCCGTACGCTCACTCATCGCCACTCGGCGCCCGACCACCCTGAACGCTGCGGGGAGCCTACTACGGCAGGCGTAGTACGATTCGGCGTCCATTCCAGTCAGGTTCCGCATCATCGGTGGTCGCAGTCGCGGGTTTGGGCTCGGTGTCATCGACCTGGTAGCAGCGCCTGGAGGAATCGCCGGGATGCGCGAGCAAGGACTGTCAGTTTCCGAGAGACGCTCCGGAGGTGCGCGATCGATCAACTGACGCAGTCACGAAGCGGCGGCCGGACGCTGTTCACCTCGAACGGAGTCGACGTCGCCTTCGACGAGCAGACCTCCGCGCCACTACAGGAGTTCCTGCGACGGCGCGAACGACCACAATTGCTCCGGCAAGCATTCCGCGAGCACGGGTACCTCCTGCTTCGCGGCGCGCTCGACCGCGAATCAGTGCTGAGCCTGCGCGCTGACTATTTCCGGCGGTTCGACGCCGCCCTGCTCGCCGACGGAACGACGCCACGCGAGGGCATCTTCTCCGGATTCGTGCCGGCGTCGCTGCCGGAATACGGAACGGCGGGGCATCCTGCTTACGAGTTCGCACGGAGTCAGCAGTTTGACGCGTTGACCCGCGACCCCCAGCTGCACAAGATTGCCGAGACGCTGCTCGGCGGTCCGGTGCAGTTGCTGCCGCGCCGTATCGTTCGACACTTTCAGCGCTCGACGGCGCGTGCGTCTCGCGCTCACGTCGACTACGACTACCTGGACCGCGGCAGCGACCAGCTCGTCACAGCATGGATCCCGCTCGGCGATTGCCCGATCGCATGTGGCGGCCTGGTCTACCTCGAGGGATCGCACGCAATTCCACGTGGGCAACTCGACCAGCTGCGCGGGCACACCGACCGGCCGCACGACCCGCGATCGCTGACCAACGACCTGAGTCTGACTGCCCGCGTGCTCGGCGGCCGATGGCTGTGGGCGGACTACCAAGCAGGCGACGTCGTGTTTCACTCGCCGCACATCGTGCACGCCTCGCTCGACAACACGACCGACGTGATGCGCCTGTCGGCCGATCTGCGGTTCCTTCGAGCGGATGCGACCCGCGATGAACGGTGGAGCAATGACTGGTCAGCCGACGACGGATACTGACCCGACCGCACCGCCGATCCCGGGCGCACGCATTGTCTTTACCGGCGAGGACCGCCGCGAGATCGCGCACCGGATTAGCGACGCGCTGTGCACCGGAACGCTCACTCTCGGCGAAAACACACGGCAGTTCGAGGCGGCCTTCGCACATGCCCACCAGGCCCCGTTTGCCGTCGCCGTCGCGAGTGGAACGGCCGCGCTGGAGATCATCCTGCGAGCGTTGGACGTCGCAGGGCGTGAGGTCGTCGTGCCGACCAACACCTTCGCGGCGACTGCGTTCGCCGTCATGGCGGCGGGTGCGACGCCGGTATTCGCCGACATCGACCCGAAGACCGCCGCGCTTGACGTTACGGGCGTCGAAGCGGTGCTCAGTGAGCGCACCGCCGCCGTGGTGCTTGTGCACATCGCCGGACTGATCGCGCCCGGCGTGACCGCCCTGCGGGCCCTCTGCGACCAACGCGGAATTGCCCTGGTGGAAGACGCCGCGCATGCGCACGGCTGCCGTCTCGGCGACGCGTACGCCGGGTCATTCGGCGTGGCGGCCGCGTTTTCCTTCTACCCGACGAAGGTCATCACAACCGGAGAAGGCGGCGCGATCGTCACCTGCTCAGAACGGATCCGCGACGAAGCCCTCTCCTATCGTGACCAAGGCAAGGCGTCGTTCGTCGGCAACCTCCACATCAGGCGGGGTTACGCGTGGCGGATGAGCGAACTGGACGCCGCCGTCGGGCTGGTCCATCTGCGGCATCTCGACGAGTTCGTAGCCACTCGTCAGGAGGTAGCCCGCAAGTACGACAACGGGTTGGCCTCTATCCCGTGGCTGACACCGCTGGAGGCCGCGCCCGCGCTGCGCTGCAACTACTACAAATATCCCGTCCTACTCGATCCGCGTCTGGACCGAACAGCGCTGAAGGCGGCACTCAAGGAGCGCTTCCAGATCACACTGTCCGGTGAGGTGTACGAGACCCCACTACACCAGCAACCCGTCTTCGAGGCCTTCGCACGCCGCCAACTACCCTGCGCGGAGCGGTTCTGCGCGCAGCATGTCTGCCTGCCCGTGCACTCGGACATGACCGAGCGCGAGGTCGAGCGCGTGCTCCAGGCCGCCGCAGCAGTGTGCCGAGACCTGGTGCGGTAGCGGCGCGTTGCGCTCGTCACCCAGCGCAACGCCCACGTCCTCGGCGTATCGCTCGCCCTAAACAACATGGGTGCGGGGCTGTCGGTGTCCAGCGGCGCAGCAGCAGCCGGTTGGGGGCACAATGTCCATGCGCGAGGATGAGCTGCGCCGGTCGCAGCGTCCCGGGCATGGGGGAGTCGACGATGTCGCCCGTGGTGCGGGATTCTCTCAAGGGCACTCCGCCTGAGCACTCGCCGCGGCGACTCGCTGGGGCGTGGGCCTGGTACCTGGCCCGCGCGCCGAGGCTAGCCGCCACGATGGCGACATTGCTGGGTGTGGCGATTCTGGCCGAAGCGTTGCTGCCACATGAGCGGGCCCGGCTGCACCGGATGGTGCCGGTGGTGCCGGTGCCGGCGAGCCCGACCGCAGCGGCGGTAATTGCGGTGTCGGGGTTGCTGCTGTTGCGGGTGGCGGGCGGGCTGCGCAGACGAAAGCGACGGGCCTGGCAGGCGGCGGTCGCGGTGTGCTTGGCAATGAGCCTGGCGCACTTGCTGGGAGATGAGGCGCACCCGGTCGAGGCGACGATCACCCTGGTGTTGCTGGCCGTGCTGCTCAGCGCAAGCTCTCGGTTCGGCGCGAGGTCGGATCCGCGCACCCGCTGGTTCGCACTGGTGGTGTTCGTACAATTCGCCGCGGTGGCGATCGCCTATGGGCTGGGCTTGTTGTATTTCTCGCGGCGCACGATCGGCTACCCGTCCTGGTCGGCGCGCGTGGAGGAAGTGCTCTACGGGCTCATCGGTGTCAACGGGCCGGTGCAGTTGCGGGGCGATCGCTTCAGTGACATGTTCCACTTCACGCTGATCGCATTCAGCGTCACCACGATGGTGGTGGTCGGTTACCTCGTATTGCGGCCGTTCGAGCCGGTCGCCTCCCTCAGCGCGGCGGACGAGGCGCAGTTGCGATGCCTGCTCGCCACCCACGGCGACCGAGACTCCCTCGGGTACTTCGCGCTGCGCCGGGACAAGTCGGTGGTGTGGTCCCCGAGCGGCAAGGCAGCGATCACATACCGGGTGGTGCAAGGCGTAGCACTTGCCAGCGGCGATCCGCTCGGAGACCCGGAGGCCTGGCCCGGGGCGATGGGTGTCTACCGGGCGCTGGTCGAAGAGTACGCGTGGACGCCTGGCGTTATCGGCTGCGGTGAGCTGGGCGCTACCGTCTATCGACGCGAACTCGACCTTGCCGCACTCGAACTGGGTGATGAGGCGATCGTCGAGGTCGATGAATTCAGCTTGGACGGGCGGGCCATGCGGGGTGTGCGGCAGGCCTGCACCCGTATCGAACGTGCCGGGTACACGGTCCAGATCCGCCGCATACACGAACTCGACCCGCCCGAGGTGGCCGCACTAGCGGCGGCGGCAGCAGCGTGGCGCGGCGACGCTGTCGAACGCGGCTTTTCCATGGCGCTGTCCCGCCTCGGCGACTCCGCCGACCCCGATTGCGTGATCGCCACCGCGCACCAGGCCGGTGTGCTGCGGGGGCTGCTGCACTTCGTCCCCTGGGGGCGCGACGGGCTGTCGCTGGATCTGATGCGCCGCGACCGCGCCGCTGACAATGGCCTCAACGAATACCTGATCGTTAAAACGATCAACGCTGCTCCGGCGCTGGACGTGACGCGAATATCCCTGAACTTCGCTGTGTTCCGCGATGCCCTCGAACGTGGCGAGAAGATCGGCGCCGGCCCCGCCTCCCGCGCCTGGCGCGCCGTGCTGATCTTCCTGTCCCGGTTCTGGCAGATCGAATCCCTGTACCGGTTCAACGTCAAATTCCGGCCCTACTGGGAACCCCGATACATCTCCTACCCGACCGCCCACGACATACCGCGCATCGCTCTCGCCGCTCTGGAAGCCGAAGCCTTCCTCACGCGACCCCGCTTCATCAAACGGCTGATCCGTCGCGCCTAGCTCTGGCGCACGTGGGTTAGACGGGCCTGGTGCTGAACCCGTGTAAGTTCGCGCCGAGCCACGCCAGAACCTGCGGTAGCAGGGGGCGCCAGATACTAAACCGGTGTCCGGCATGGGTGAATACCAGCGCGAAGACCGACAACGGCGGACGAGCAATCGCGAGCAACTTGGCCGACGACGGATACGAGGTCGGATCGGAGTGCGAGGTCTCCATCCAGACGGCGACAGGGGGCGGCTGGCGTGCGGTGAGCGCAAGCAGGTCATAGCGGCTGCCCTGTGGGCTGCGGCCGCTGAACGGCCGATAGTTCCGGGAGAACTCCGGCGCGAAGTAACCGCCCAAGACGATCGCCGCCCCGTACTGGCCGGGGTGGAGCATCGCGGCCATGGCCGCGCAATATGCTCCGGCGGACAGCCCGATTGTCGCCCACGAACTGCGATCCGATCGCACTCTGAATGTGCGCAGCGCCCAGTCCGGGACATCCTGCGTCACCCACGTCTCAACCTTCGGATTTGTACCGATGCCGTTGACACATTCAGTGTCTACGCCCCCGGGGAACTCGATAAGCGGTGAGATTATGACGACAGGCGACACGGTATGGCTGGCAACGGCCTTGTCGACTGTGTTGCCCAAACCCATCGAATCGATCCATTGCGACGGGCCGCCGGGATAGCCATTGAACGTCTCCAACACCGGATATCGCCGCTCGGCGTTGCTCGGGTCGGAATACCCAATCGGCAGACTCACTAGCACCGCACCTCTGAGCCCACTCACCGCACCGGTGACGGTGTAGCGCAAAACACGGTCCTGGCGCGTTGCTCCCGGCGGCAGCGACGGCAAAACCGCCGGGGCGCCTCGGCCGGCCGCCGGCGGCAGCGACGCATTCGCGGCTTGCGCGGCATTGCCGCCGGCAAAAGCAGTCGAGCCCCCCTGAGCCCCAAACACCGCGCCGTGCAGGTCCGCCCAGTCAGCGAAGAACGTATACTGATCATTCAGCGCAACAGCGGCAGTAAGGACCACTAACGCGTTGACTCCAAGCATCATCAGACTGCGCCGAACAATGGTCCAAGGCTGGGAGACAGACAATCGCGGCCACAGCACCACGGTGGACACGAACGCGGCAACCGTCACAAGAATTACCACGGATAAGAAGCCCGGGCCGGTCAAAGACAATTGCACACCCCCGAATCGAGCGCCTAGCAGTACGCGTTCAGGCCCACCGCCACTCGCTGCCCCTTCACATGCTGACTCACAATCTCAGAGATCGCACGCGGCCCATTGATCTGTATGAAGTGCCCTAGGTTTCGTACGGGCTCGGTTCCATGTGGATGTAGCTCACGTCACGTTCCAAGAGCTGCTCGCCCGAGCAGCGCTCACTGACGGTGCGGATGGTTGTTGAGGCGACACAGGGGTACCCGTGGCAGTGGGCGGCGATCAGTTCGATCGCAGAGACGGCGGGCTGATGTCGACGGCGAGCAGCGCCGGGGCTGACGGCCGAGGGACGGCGCAGAGGCCGAGCGGCGTGAGCGGAGAGAATGCCGAACCGCGCCCGGCGAATGAGATCAGCAGGGCACGCCCAGGTCGAGAACGCCTCGTCGTTGCTGGCGCGCAAGGCGAGGCAGGCGTCCGCTGTCGGGCGGGAAGGAGCGCTCCTAGCCTGTCGAACTCGGCCCTGAGGACGGCCGCCGCTCCCCGAGGCCGGCACCGATTCCCTGCCAGCGACCCCGCTCGGCCAAGAGTCCTCTTGCTCAGCGCGAGGCGCTGCTGTCGCTGATCACCTTCAGACGCGTCTCGGCCCCCGGGCTATCAGCGTCTACGCCGGCGCTACTCCCCGATCCCGCCCGCAGCTTGCCTACAGCCGCTCCACGCACACCGGCACCGAACCCTCGACCGGGCGCCATAACCGGATCGGTGTCGGGAAAACGCAAAGCAACTCCGGGATAGGACGATTGTGCAGTGGCCTTCCGCGTCGCCGTCGTGGTCTGCATCACCGCAGGACTGGTGCTCGCGGCCGCCAGCCGCCCACTCGCCGCCCGGCTCTGTCGACTCATCCTGCGAGTCGACGAATCGTGGATCCCGATAGTCCGCAATCTGATCGCCCTGGTCGGGGTGTCGCTCGCCAGCATCGGTGCTGTCCTGCTTGTCGCCTCCTCCATTGGATGAGGAGTCGCGCAGTCGAGCACCGCCCGCACCGCACGATGCCCGTGCTCCACTCCACCAGCTCAACCCGGTTCCCCTCGCTGCGATCATCAATGACCGCAGCGAAACGATCCAGTCGCCGACCACCATGCAGGCAAGCAGGAGTGTCGCCCACCAACCGGAACTGCTGTCGCCCACCTACAGGTATCGCGTCCACGAACTGTCCGCCCAGGAACCGAACACGACGAGCCGGACGGGTCACCGGGTGTGCCTTGACACAGGCATTCGGTAAGGGCAGACTTACCGTTCGTGGACACTTACCGATCCACTAATGTGTGGGACGCGTTGGGTGACCCGACCCGGCGGGCCATCGTTGAACGGCTCGCCGAGCGGCCGCGAGCGGTCGGCGAGCTTGCCGCCGAGCTGCCGGTCAGCCGCCCGGCGGTGTCCCAGCACCTCAAGGTGCTCAAGAACGCCGGGCTGGTCGCCGAACAGCCAGCCGGAACCCGGCGGATCTACCGACTCAACCCGGCCGCACTCAGCGTCCTGCGCGACCAGCTCGACGCGTTCTGGGCCCGGGCGCTGACCGGCTACACCGACGTCGTCGAACAACCCGAACAGGAGACGCCATGACTCAGACAGCGGCCACCAGGATCCGCAAACAGGTCGTCGTCGAGGCCCCGATCACGCGCGCGTTCGCCGTGTTCACCGAACGGCTGGGCGACTACAAACCGGCCGAGCACAACCTGCTCCGGGTGCCGATCGCGCAGACCGTGTTCGAGCCCAGGGTCGGCGGGCACATCTACGATCGCGGCACCGACGGCAGCATCTGCCGCTGGGCCCGGGTACTCGCCTACCAACCACCCGAGCGAGTGGTGTTCAGCTGGGACATCAGCCCGCACTGGCAGCTCGAGACCGACCCGGCGCACAGCAGCGAGGTCGAGGTCCGGTTCATCGCGGAGACGCCACGCCGCACCCGCGTCGAGCTGGAGCACCGCAACATCGACCGGCACGGCCCGGATTGGCAGTCCCTCAGCGACGGTGTGGCAGGGGCCGAGGGCTGGCCGCTCTACCTCGAGCGATATGCCGCCCTGCTCAGCGAGGCCAGCTGAGATCCCGCCGCTCAACACCAGCGCCGAGGTCAACAGCCCAACGTCCCTGAGTTGTACGACGGTGCGCCGCTCGAGGACGTTGGCGGTGTGTCGCCAAGGCCTACTCCGACCGCGAGTTGCACCTAGTAATGGACAGCTACGCCGCGCACAAGCGCGCCGAGGTGCGCCGCTGGCTGGCGGCCAACCCACGGGTGCACGTGCACTTCACCCCGACCTCGGGCTCATGGCTGAACATGGTCGAGGTCTGGTTCGGCATCATCGAACGCCAGGCCATCCGTGTGGCACCTTCGGCTCGGTCACGGACCTCAACACCAAGATCCGCGCCTTCATCGACAACTGGAACGGCGAGCGCGCACACCCGTTTGTCTGGACGAAGACCGCCGACGAGGTCCTCAAGAAAGCCAACCGTCAAACGACTTTGGACTCAGATCACTAGTTGTGCGCCGGCATGGTGCGTCGGCCGATGGGCCGCAATTGCCACCTAGTCGGGGACTGGCTCCTCACCCGTCCCGCCGCCCGGCGCGCCGCGTGAGTAAGGCCGAAGCAGGTCGCCAACGAAAGGGCTGCGGCGATGGTCAACTTGGCCAGCGCGGGCAGTGGCACCGGTCGCAATACCAGCGACACGGCAACGATCACCGGCGCCTGAATGACGTACGCACCGAACGCCGAGTCACCCAGCCGAACCCCGACGGAGGTTGGCGGCGTGCGTCCCCAACGACGCCGGGCCAGGTCGAGGAGCATCACGGTGGCCGACACCGAAAGCACTGCCTCAAGCACGGCCACCAGTGCCGCCTGCCAGTGCCAGCCGCCACCGAGCGGGCCCAAATCGTTGTGCGACGCGGCGAGCAATGCGATCACGAATAGGGCCCCGGCGGCTGTGGCCCAGTAGCAAGCGCGGCGCAACCTATCCTCGACAGGCTG
>DATFRC010000201.1:0-4659 GCA_035263725.1 Jatrophihabitantaceae bacterium
CCCGGCGTTTAGGTCCATGCAGTTGGCCGACGTCATCGCGAGGCACATCGCGCCGCTCAACGCCCTCGTTGATCTCCTGCGTGATGAACAGGCTGGGCGCTGGGCGCCGCATGTCGCGCCCATGTAGGAGGCGTCCATGCACGGCTGCTCAGCGAGCTGCGGGACCCCGGTCCGAAGACGAACGCGGATCACGGCGGCAGCGGCCTCCTGTGCTGGGAAACGAAACGACGACGCGACTGCAGAGCGGATCGCTGCCCTGTTCGCGGGCGTCGGCATCACGGCCGGCGACGTGGTGCCCTGGAACGCCTAACCCCTGGTACATCAACAAATCACCGACCGCTGCTCAGCTCAAGGCTGGTGTGGCGCCCATGGCTGTGTTGAGCGCCCTCCTTCCCAAACTGCGAGTCGTGATGCTTCATGGCGGATCTGCCAAGACCATTTGGACACGGTTGACCCGTCGTTACCGCAGCTTGGAAGAGGACCGTGGTCTGACAGTGATCGCCACGTACCACACCAGCCGCCAGGCGTTCTGGCATCCTGATCCGAGCGAGCGCATGCGGCGTGCGGCGCATCTGACAGAGGCCTTCAAGCAGGCGTCCGATGTGCTGCGGTCATTCGGCGTCAACTCCGGACGCGTGACATGAAACGTGACATGAAACGCTGTCCGCCAGAGTGATTTGATGCCACCGGCGACGAGAAACCCCAAGTAAAATACGCCAAAGAGGTTCGCGTCGACGTCGCTTGATCCACTTTTAATCCGTACGTTGAGGGGCGCTGCCCGCTGGTCTCCGGCTTGCCAGCAGGGTGCCGGTAGCTCAGCGGGTCGCGATGCCCCAGGCAGCGGTGTTGACCGGCCAGAAGACTGAGTTCCGTAGCTTCCGGCGCTCCAGCCGGACGTCCGCGAACCCCGCTTGCTGGATTGTGTCGGGTGTGTGCCGATGTGGGTCGCACCCTTCGAAGAGCCACCCCCAGGGTCGGCGGATTGCCTGCTGCACTAGCGCGCGTATTCCGCGCCGCGGCGAGGCGACGTGCTCGACGAAACGGAATCGCCCGCCAGGTTTGAGCACCCGGCGCACCTCGGCGAGAACGCGGCCCGGATCGGGTGTGGTGCAGAGCACGAGTGAGCAGATGACCTCGTCTACGGAGGCGTCGGGCAGTGGGATGGTCTCCGCGCCGCTGGCGAGGATCGTCACCTCGACTCCGACGGCAGCGCAGCGGCGGCGCAGTCGATCGTGCATGCGCAGGCCCGGTTCGAGGGCATAAAGGTGGGCGTCGGAGGGTAGGTGGTGCAGGTTCGCACCCGTTCCCGCTCCGATCTCCAGGATGGTTGAGCTGCGCTCGATGCCGCTGAACGCGGCCTGTTTGTGGTGGTGGGCGACGTGGTTGAGGTAGCCGGCGAACGCGGTGAAGAACCAGGCGTTGAATCGGCTCACCATCCCGTGGTCGAACGTTCCTTGTTGTAACACCGGAACGGTGGTGTGCGAAGTAGAACTCTTGTCGCGGTGCATCATGCTGATCCTTTGGCGAGAAAGTGAGTGTCGATGACTGCTTGGCCGGCCGGAGTCGGCCGTGGTGCAAGGTCGGTACGTGCTAGGCGGCCTTCCGACTGCTGGTGCCGACCGCGGCGTGCAGGCATTCCGCGGCGAGGATTGCCTGTACGGACACGTCACCGCTGACGAGACCGTCGGCAAGGCGCAGCCGCGCGCCCCAGCGCTTCAGCAGCGAGAGGACAACCCCGTTCTCCGGCGACACGTCGAACGTGAAGCGGCGCAGGCCGCGGCGGTCGGCCTCGACGGCCAAAGCGGCAACCAACGCGCGACCCACGCCTCGCTGCTGCTGATCGCTGACCACGGCCACGGCCAGGTCGGCGGCGTCGGGCTCGGCGGTGAGCCGGTGAAAGCGCCCCTCACCAATCGGCCGGTCGTCCAGAAAAGCGACCAGCACTACGTGGTGGACGCTGTCGGCGTCGGCGAGCGCCCGCAGCACCCGTGGCGGAAAGCGTGGGAACGGCGCGAGGAATCGGAGATAGCGGTCTCGTGCCGACAGGCCCTCGAACAGGCGCGCGATGACGTCGACGTCGCCGCGATCGAGATGGCGGATCTCGATGGTTGCGGCGCGACACTCCGGGATCTCGGTGCTCGGGATCGCGGTCGGTGAGTGATTCAGCGATGACATGACCGGCTCCTGCTCCTTGCGTCACGCCAGCTGCGTGACACAACGAGCATCGGATGCGGCGCTGCCGCGCCTCTGTCATGCGCCTGTCGGCTGCCGGCGTACCGCTCAGCGGTCGGTGCCGGCAAGGAACGCGACGATGGTCTCAACGATGCGTGGCAGGTCGCGCGCATCGGGGAGGTGGAAGTGCCCTTCGAGCGGGACCAGCCGGGCATCGGGGATGCCGCTGGCGAGCTCTCGGCCGCCCCGGTACGGGATGACTCGGTCGCCCCGGTAATGCATCACCAGGGCGGGTGCGGCCACCTCAGCGAGCAGACCGGTGACGTCGCTGCGGTACATCTCCTCCAGGTATCCGGCGGCCACGTCGGCATCGGCGGATTCGCGCAGTACGCGGGCCAGGTGCCGTACCGCCTCCGGCGAGGCGCCCGGCCGGTAGAGGTCGGCGAGCGTGTTCGCGCCGATCCCCCAGTGGCTGCGTGCCAGCCCGACGAAGGACTGGTTGAGTTCCTCGCTGCGGAAGACCTCGAAGGCGTTGGCGAACGTGCCGAACAGCACGAGGTGAGTTACCAGGTCGGGACGGCGCGCGGCGAGCGCGACTACAGTTGGGCCGGACTGGGACACTGCCAACAGTGCCGCCGGACCGGTGTGCTCGACCACGGCCTCTAGTTCGGCTACGGACGCGGCAAGCGAGAAGTCGACCTCTGCTGACCGTGATAGGCCGGACCCGAGCCGGTCGAACAGCGTCAATCGGCTGCATTTGGCCAGATGCGCGAGCAGCGACGAACGCGGGTCGCGGCCCGAGGCGATGACATCGAGGCTGGTCACCCAAGCCGGGGCCACCACCAGCGCCGGCCCTGCGCCCACGGTGGCGTAGGCGATCCGGTGCCCGGCATACCGCAGGTAGCGGACCTGCAAGGCGTCCAGGTCGGCCGCGGCTAGCTGGTCCGTCGCGAGGGTCGGCCGCGGCGACGCGGCAACGTCCAGCGAGTGGTTAAGGATCTCGGCCTGCAGCCGCTGCAGCGCCGCCGACGGCTCGAGCCCAAGCTCGTTTGCGAGCCGCTCCCGGTAGTCCTGGTAGAGACCCAAGGCCTTCGTGTGTAGACCCGTCGCATAAAGCGCGCGCATCAGGACCGCCCGGGCCGCCTCGCGCAGCGGGTTGGCGACGACGAACGCCTCCAACTCCGGCACCACCGACTCCGATCGCCCCAGATCGACGAGGGCACGCGCTCGCTCCTCGACCGCCGTCAGCCGCAGCTCATCGAGTCGGATGCCCTCCAAATAGGCCGGCAGCACATCGGCGAACTCGCCGTACGCCGGCCCCCGCCACAAGCTGAGGCCCTCGTCGAACAACCCCACGGCATGCTCGATGCGCGCCGAGCGCGCCGCGACCACGCGGTTCTCGAACCGGGTGGCGTCCACGTCGTCCGTGCGCACTGTTAGCGCGTACCCGGGAGTTCGGGTGACCAAATCGCAGCCATCCGAGAACACATCGGCGAGAGAGCGGCGCAGCCGGGAGACCTGACTGTGCAGCGCCGCTGAGGGATTGCCCGGTACCGCAAGCCCCCACATCAGCTCGACAAGAGAGTCGGCAGCGACGGTCTCGCCGCGGGCGGCCAACAGCACGGCGAGCAGCGTTCGCTGCCGCTCGCCGTGCACCGCCAGGACGCCGCCGGGCCCGACTGCCTCAAGTGGGCCGAGCACGCGGAACCTCGGTGAATCCGCCACCAGGCAATTGTCCCGTGTCCCGCGCCGAACTAGAACGAGCGGACGCCGGCGCACATCACGCTGCGGTGCGGCGCGAGTCTGTCTGGCGGTCGGCGCTTACGAATGCCTCGGTCGCCCACCAACGCCGGTAATGATCGACGCCGAGCTCGGCGACGAGGTGTGCCGTCTGGGAGGCGTGCGCTCGGAGCGCGACGAGCTTGCGGTCGAGAAGCTGTTCATCGCATTGCAGCGCAAACGCGAGATCGGCAACCGGGTCGCACGGCGGGACTGCGCGCGGCATCCAGAGGCCGACCCTGGAATTGATCGGCTCCCACGTGCGATGGAATTCGGGCGTGAGTGTGGCGTACCAGAGCCGACCGGGACGGCCAAGGGCGTGCCAGGCGGTCGTGACCCAGCCGGAGATGGTCTGGTGGTCGGGGTGTCCCGTCAGGCCGTCGGGCCCGAACGTGACGATCGTGTCGGGTTGAACGGCGTCTATCAAATCGATGATCTGCTGAACCGCATAGTCCTCGTGAACCTCCGTGAGCGTGCCGTCCTGGTGACCGAGCCAGTGGTGTTCCCGAACGTCAAGTGCGGCAAGGCTCGCCAGCATTTCGCGTTCGCGCAGTGCGGCCAGCCGTTGGGGCGGCCAGACATCAGGCTCCTGCGTGCCTTGCTCGCCGCGAGTGGCGGTGGCAACGGTGACGCGATTCCCGGCGGACCGGACGAGCGTCATCAGCGCCGCCGACGCGTACGCCTCGTCGTCAGGGTGGGCCCATACCC
>DATFRC010000202.1:0-44957 GCA_035263725.1 Jatrophihabitantaceae bacterium
ACGCCCGCGAGGACGACCTGATCCGCATCCTCGACGACCAGAACGCGCGCGCCGACCGGCTCAATCAGCAGATCGCGGATCTCCAGAACACACTCGACGAATTGCGCCGCAGCGGAAACAGCGACCTGGTCGCACAGGATCAGGCTCAACGTGAGCTTGAGTCGTTGCAGGTGCTGCTCGGTACGGTGGCCGCGACCGGGCCGGGCGTGGCCGTGACGATCAGCGATCCGCAGCGCAAGCTGAAGGCCGAGGATCTGCTCGACGTGGTCGAGGAGCTGCGCGGCGCAGGGGCGGAGGCGATGCAGTTCGGCCCGGTGCGGGTCACGACGTCCACGAGCTTCAGTGATGCCGCTGACGGCGTACAGGTGGACGGCCGTGCCGTCGCGCCGCCCTACCAGGTGCTGGCGATAGGCGATCCGAAGACACTCGACACGGCGCTCAACATCCCGGGCGGGGTGGCGGCGACGGCGCGCAACGCCGGCGGCGACGCGCAGACCGACGAGCTGCAGCACATCGACGTCAGCGCGCTGAGCACCCTGCACAACCCCAAGTACGCCGCACCTGCCGGACGGTAGTGTTCCGGCGAACCCCCGATGGGAGAGGTCCCGCCATGGCAGATGTTCCCGACGACCTGAAGTACACGGCCGAGCACGAGTGGGCTCGGGTCGAGGGCACGACGCTCCGCGTCGGCATCACCGATTACGCGCAGGAGGCGCTGGGCGATGTCGTGTACGTCTCGCTACCCGAGGTAGGTGCCGAGATCGGCCGGGGTGATGCGTTCGGTGAGGTTGAGTCCACCAAGAGCGTGTCCGACCTGTACGCGCCGGTGACCGGCACCGTCACTGCGCGCAACGATGAGCTGGAGTCGCGGCCGGAGCTCATCAACAGCGATCCCTACGGGGCCGGCTGGATCATCGAGGTGGAGGTCAGCGACACCGCGCAGCTCGGCGACCTGCTCGATGCGGGTACCTACGGAACCCTAAGCTCGTAGAGAACGGGGCCGATTGCCCTCGACAGGCCGGGCAAACTAGGCTCGCGGCACCAGTCCGGTTGCGTGGTCGCGCGACGCACTCGCCTCGATCACAACCCCGGCGGGCGTGTGCACTTCTGACTACGCGATCATCGGTACCGGGCCGCGCTCGCATGGTTCGCAAGAGGAAAGGGGCACCCGAGTGTTCTGCACTGCTTGCGGCGCCGAGAACCCCGTCGGCGGTCGCTTCTGCTCGAACTGCGGAGCGGCCTTGCCCGAGGCGAGCTACCCGAACGCGCCCGATGCCACGAGCGTCTTCTCGACGACAAGCGCGCTGCCCGACTCGGACAGCGAGTTCTCCGCGGAGGCACATCAAGGGGCGGTCGACGCCCTGACGCCCGGCTCGGCGCTCCTCGTCGTCAAGCGCGGCCCGAACGCGGGCAGCCGGTTCCTGCTCGACCAGGACGTCACCACCGCCGGGCGCCACCCGGACAGCGACATTTTTCTCGACGATGTCACGGTGTCGCGTCGGCACGCCGAGTTCCGTCGCGAGGGAAGTGGCTATACCGTCCATGACGTGGGGTCGCTCAACGGTACGTACGTGAACCGGGAACGCATCGACGCGGCCCCCCTTGCGGGAGGAGACGAGGTGCAGATCGGCAAGTTCCGGCTGGTATACCTGACCGCCGCGGTCCGAGCTGGGGTCGGGGCCGGGCAGCCCGCGTGAGCCGCCCGATGACAGCGAGCGACGCGGCCTCCCGCGCGACGCTGTCCATCGGCGAGGTGCTCACCCAACTGCGCGGTGACTTCCCTGACATCACGATCAGCAAGATCCGTTTTCTCGAGACCGAGGGCCTGGTCAGCCCGGACCGCACCCCGTCGGGATACCGCAAGTTCTCCCCGTCGGACGTGTCCCGGCTGCGCTACGTGCTCGCTCAGCAGCGCGACCACTACCTGCCGCTGCGCGTGATCAAAGACCAACTCGACGCCATCGACCGCGGGTTGGTGCCGGCCGGGCCAGGAGGAGTCCCGCGCGTCCCGCACCTCGCCATCGCCGACAACGCGCCGACCGCCGAGCACTTCCAGCCGGTGGCGGCGACGCTGCGGTTGTCACGGGACGAGCTGCTGAACGCAACCGGTCTCACCGGCGATCAGCTCGAGGAGCTCGAGCAGTTCGGCATGATCGCCGCCAAGTCCGCCGGCCACTACGACGATGACTCATTGGCCGTAGGCCAGGTCGTTGCCGATCTCGCCCGTTACGGCCTCGAGGGACGCCACCTGCGAGCGTTCCGCACGGCGGCGGACCGGGAGATCGGCCTGTTCTCCCAGGTCGTCGGCCCGCTGGCCCGCCAGAAGGGCCCGGAGGCCAAGGCACGGGCCGAGGAGGCGGTACGTGAGCTGGCTGCGCTGTCGGTGCGCCTGCACGCCGCGCTGGTCCAGATCGGGTTGCGCGACGTCGCCGGTGGCTCTGCCTGAACGCGCTCTGGCGACCGCGTTACCCATCCAGTGCGTGTAGCGTCGAAACCGCACCTGTCGAGCAGCCAGGAGGAACGCTCGTGCATCCGTTGCGCGTCGTCGGTGTGCGCGTTGAATTGCCGGCCAACCAGCCGGTCGTGCTACTGCGCGAAGAGGACGGGGTGCGCTACCTGCCGATCTGGATCGGAGCCGTCGAAGCCTCCGCAATCGCGTTTCAGCAGCAGGGTGTTCAGACCGTGCGGCCACTCACCCACGACCTCATGCGAGACGTGATCAAGGCGCTCGGGGTGCGGCTCGAAGCGGTGCACATAACCGAGCTACGCGACGACGTCTTCTACGCAGAATTACGGTTCAACGGCGGGGTGAGCGTCAGCGCCCGGCCGTCGGACGCGATCGCTCTGGCGCTGCGCTGCGACGTCGCGATCCTCGGCTCGGACGCCGTGCTCGACGCCGCCGGCATCGAGATTCCCGACGAGCAGGAAGACGAGGTCGAGCGGTTCCGGGAGTTCCTCGACAACGTTTCCCCCGAGGACTTCGCATCGGGCGGATAAGCCCGAGGTACTCTCAACCTCCGGATGAGATGACGATGCCCGGCGCGTCGCATTGACCGGCACCAGCGACCGCCTTACGGTCAGCTGATCGAAACATTGCTGCGGAGGATGCCCGCCATCTCGCCGCATGCGTGAAGCGAGGAGGCGCCCCGATGGCCGACGACGCCGCGCCACGTCAAGAGGTGCTCTTCGCCGATCCGGCCGGCCCGCCCGGCGATCACATCGGGTATCGCGGGCCTACCGCCTGCGCCGCTGCGGGCATCACCTACCGGCAGCTCGACTACTGGGCCCGGACCGGGCTGGTCGAACCGTCCATCCGCTCGGCCACCGGCTCGGGCAGCCAGCGGCTGTACTCGTTCAAGGACATCCTGGTCCTCAAGGTCGTGAAGCGGCTGCTTGACACCGGCGTCTCGCTTCAGAACATCCGCACTGCCGTCGACACGCTGCGCGAGCGCGGCGTCGAGGACCTGGCGCAGATCACCTTGCTCTCGGACGGGACCACCGTGTACGAATGCACGTCCTCGGAGGAAGTCGTCGACCTGCTTCGTGGCGGGCAGGGCGTGTTCGGTATCGCCGTCAGCGGTGCGCTTCGCGAACTCGTCGGATCGCTCGCGGCGCTGCCCGGCGAACGAGCCGACGGCACCGAGGCCGGCCCACGGGTATCAGTCGCCGACGAACTGGCACGGCGCCGCCAGCAACGCACGGCCAGCGCTTGACTCGGGCTTGCCAGGCCCGGCTGGTACCGTCAACATAGGCCGCTGAACACGCGCGGGAGAGTCCGCCCGGCACATCTGGTGCGGCGCCGAAGGGGCAACCTCCCCGGAACCTCTCAGGCACCCGGACCGCGCGTACTAGGCCACTCTGGAGGGCATCCGCCCGACAGACGGGGCACGCGTGCCGCACGGCGCGGGTGGCCACCGTCTCGCCAGAAGGGGCGCCAGCCGGATGAAGAGCTTGTTTGACCTCGAGCGCTCGAGCGAGTTTGCCTCCCGGCACATCGGCATCACCGACGCCGACCAGCAGCGGATGCTCGAGGCGGTCGGCTACTCCTCGCTCGACGACCTGCTCGCCGACGCGGTGCCCGCCAGTATCCGGGAGAAGCTCACCCTCGCGTTGCCGCCGGCGGCATCCGAGGCCGAGGTGGCCGCGGAACTGCGCGAGCTCGCCGCCCGCAACCGAGTGACGACGTCGATGCTCGGGCTCGGCTACTACGACACGATCACCCCGTCGGTGATCCGCCGCAACCTGCTGGAGAACCCTGCCTGGTACACGGCCTACACGCCCTATCAGCCGGAGATCAGCCAGGGTCGCCTGGAGGCGCTGCTCAATTTCCAGACGATGGTCGAAGATCTCACCGGCCTGCCGATCGCCGGCGCCTCACTACTCGACGAGGGCACCGCGGCGGCCGAAGCGATGGCGCTGGCACACCGTGTAGCTAAGTCGGGCGACGTCTTCGTCGTCGACGCCGACGTGCTGCCGCAGACGCTTGCCGTCGCGCAGACGCGCGCCCGCGCGATCGGGCTCGACGTGATCGTCCACGACCTTGGTTCGCCGCTTCCGGACGGCGACGTGTTCGGCGTGCTCGTGCAATACCCCGGCGCGTCCGGCACGGTCCGCGACCTGCGTCCGATCGTCGAGGCGGCACACGCGCGCGGCGCACTTGCGGTGGTGGCGGCCGACCTGCTCGCACTGACCTTGTTCGCAGCGCCCGGCGACACCGGGGCGGACATCGCGGTCGGCACGACGCAGCGCTTCGGTGTGCCGATGGGATTCGGCGGCCCCCACGCGGCATACCTCGCGGTACGGTCCGGACTGGAACGGCAACTGCCGGGCCGCCTCGTCGGCGTATCGGTCGACGCCGACGGCGCGCCCGCGTATCGGCTGGCGCTGCAGACCCGCGAGCAGCACATCAGACGCGAGAAGGCCACCAGCAACATCTGTACCGCGCAGGTGCTGCTCGCCAACATCGCGAGCATGTACGCCGTCTACCACGGCCCAGAGGGCCTGACCGCCATCGCGCAGCGGGTCCACCGGCTCGCCGGCATCCTCGCGGCCGGGCTGCGCGAAGCGGGCATCAAGCTCGGCGACGCGCCCTTCTTCGACACGATCTCGGTTCAGACGCCGGGCCGGGCACGCGCCGTCGTGGCAGCGGCGCTGGCCGAAGGCATCAACCTGCGGCTGGTCGACGACGACACGATCGGCATCTCGTGCGACGAGGTCACCCGCCGCGGGCATCTGGTATCGGTGTGGCGCGCGTTCGGGCTCGGGCTCGGCTACAGCGACGTCGAGCGGCTGGACGTGGAGCAGCCGCTGCCGGCGTCGTTGGCGCGCACCTCGCAATTCCTCAACCATCCTGTATTTTCGGCTTATCGCTCCGAGACAGCCATGCTGCGCTACCTGCGGCGGCTGGCCGATCGGGACTATGCCCTGGATCGCGGCATGATCCCGCTCGGCTCCTGCACCATGAAGCTCAATGCGACCACGGAGATGGAGCCGATCGGCCTCGGCGGCTTTGCGAACATGCATCCGTTCGCGCCCGCCGGCCAGTGGGACGGGTACGCGCAGCTATTCCACGACCTGAGCGGCTGGCTCGCCGAGATCACCGGGTACGACGCCGTGTCGCTCCAGCCGAATGCCGGCGCGCAGGGGGAGTTCGCCGGCCTGCTCGCCATTGCCGCATACCACCGTGCCCGGGGCGAGGCGCACCGCGACGTGTGCCTGATCCCGGCCAGCGCGCACGGCACCAACGCGGCGAGCGCAGTGCTTGCCGGCCTGCGTGTCGTCGTGGTGAACACGGCCGGCGACGAGGGCGAGATCGACCTGGACGACCTGCGTGCCAAGATCGCCCAACACGCCGACTCGCTCGCCGCGCTGATGATCACCTATCCGTCCACGCACGGCGTCTTCGAAGATCACATCACGGACGTCTGTGCGATGGTGCACGACGCCGGCGCGCAGGTGTACGTCGACGGCGCCAACCTGAACGCGATGGTGGGCCTCGCCCGTCCGGGCAAGTTCGGCGCCGACGTCTCGCATCTCAACCTGCACAAGACGTTCTGCATCCCGCATGGTGGCGGCGGCCCCGGCGTCGGACCCGTCGCGGTGCGCGAGCACCTCGCGCCGTACCTGCCGGACCACCCGCTGCAACCGGCGGCCGGACCGGAGACGGGAAGCGGCGTGATCGCCTCGGCGCCATGGGGCTCCGCCTCGATCCTGCCGATCACCTGGGCGTACCTGCGGCTGATGGGGCCCACGGGTCTGACGCGGGCGACCGGTATCGCGATCCTGTCGGCCAACTACCTGGCACGGCGGCTGGGCCCGCACTACCCCGTGCTTTACACGGGGGCGCACGGACTGGTCGCCCACGAGTGCATCCTCGATCTGCGTCAGATCACGCGCGATACCGGCGTGACTGTCGACGACGTCGCCAAGCGCTTGATCGACTATGGCTTCCACGCCCCGACCATGTCGTTCCCTGTGGCGGGCACACTCATGGTCGAGCCGACGGAGTCGGAGGACCTGCGCGAGCTGGACCGGTTCGTCGACGCGATGACCGCGATCCGCGCCGAGATCGAGCAGGTCGCCTCGGGCGAATGGCCCGCCGAGGACAATCCCCTGCGCAACGCGCCGCACACCGCCGCCTGCCTGACCGGCGAATGGAGCCACCCGTACTCGCGGCAGCAGGCCGCGTACCCCGACGGTGTCGACCCCCACGCCAAGTACTGGTCACCGGTCCGGCGCATCGACGGCGCCTACGGCGACCGGCACCTCATATGCGCGTGCCCGCCCGTGGCCGACTATGTATGACTCATCCGCCCGGCGGAGGGATTAGACGTCTGCGCGCCGACCGTAGGTCCAGGCGCGCGCGAGGAGCGCTCGCGCGAAGAGCCCGCCCGCCGCGCGAGCGCAGGGAGCTTGCGTACGGCGGGAGGCATCCGCCCCCTGAGGGTGGTGCCGAACGACGCGCCCGGCGGATGAGCTAGATCAGCTGGCTTGCCGGTGCGCAGCGGCCGCGAGCAGCTCGCTGCGTCTCGCCGCGATGCTCTGCCCGTCGGGAAGGAGCTCACCGGTGTCCTCGAAGAGAACGACGCCGTTACAGAGTAGACTCCAGCCCTGCTCCGGGTGTGCCGCAACGACGTGCGCAGCGTCACGATCGAGCGCGTTGGCTGGTGGGCACGCCGGATTATGCGTACACGCGCGCAGCGGACGGGCCGGTTGAGCGTCGGTGAGCATATTTCTTCCTGTAATCGCTTGCAGTTGCCTTCGACATGAGTGTGCTCTCGGCACAATAGATTTGCCAGTTATTCAAGACTGCTAACAAGGCGTGTCCTAGGGCATATGGTGCAAGTCACAACGGCATATCCGTGTCACTGTCACCTAATGTGCAGACCCGTTACTACACGCTGCTTACGATTGATCGCTTCGGAGTAACTCCATCAGTGAGATGCTCCACAAAGCGGGCAGATCGCCATCGCGGCCGAGCTCGCGCCACTGCGTGCGCTGGATCAGCCGAAGCAACCGGATGGCGACCCACAGCAGCAGCGCGGCCAGCGGCAGCTCGCCCAGTACCGCGGTGGCGACCGACCACCACATGTCGCGGCTGCCCCAATCCAGGAGCACGTCGAACCAGGCGTCGCAGATCAGCAGCGTCGCGGTGATGATCGCGGCCGGAACCAGTAGCTGTCGGCGCCGCCACGCGCACCACGCCGTCCCGGCCAGGAAGGCGACGAGCACGATGTCGAAGCCGACCCATGCTGCCTTCCATTGGCCGGCCACGTGCCGGTCCGGCAGCGACGCCGCCAGGTACCCGATCCACGGGATGAGCACCAACGAGGCTGTCGTGACAGCGGCCACGAAGATGCGGCGGAGCGGCTCGGGTGGCAGGCGACCCCGCATGGTTCAGGTGCGCCCGAGCCGGTCTTGCGCGTCGCGCAGCACTGGAGCACGGGGCGCCCAGTCGGCGAGCACCGCCGGGTAGCCGGCTAGCTGCGCGGCCTCTACGACCTCCGCGTCGTCGTCGACGAACGCTGCGATCTCCTGCGTCGCAAGCCGGCGTAGCACACCCAATTTATACAGCTGTGCTGGACGTCGGTCCCCGTTGCCACGCAGGAAGAGCTCGCCGGCGGGCAGCGCGTACCGCTCGAGCCAGCGTGCGGTGGTGGCACGCAGCCACTCGGGCCGGCCGGTCAGCCATGCCACCTCGTGCCGCTGGGCGAGATCGGTGGCCAAGGCGACGCCTTCGTCCAGTGGGGTGTCGTCACCCGCGGCCGCAAAAAAGCCGCCCCAGTCCTTAGGGCGGCGCTCCAGGTGATGCAGACGGTGCCTGACATCGGCGACGACGCCGTCGATGTCAAACACGGCGAGGCTCATGCTTCGAGCGTAGTCAGGCGGGACCTGCGACGCCCTCGCATTACCGCGTCGCGATGCGGCGGAGTAGGTCATCCTTGCACCTGGGCACGGACCGGTTCGACGACCTCGGCAACGGGCGCGGCGGGCTTCCTGGTCAAGGACACCGAGCCGGCTGAGTTGCTCCAAGCGGTAGGCATCGTGGCCTGGGGTGATGCGCTGCTCTCGCCCGGGATCACCCGACGGCTTATCGCGGACATCGTGCGAGACCGGACTGGTCACACCGGGCGGCCGCCGAACATGCGGCCGCTCGGTCCCGCCGAGCTACGTCCTACACTTGTTTACCTGTGCGCTTCGTTGACCCTGTTCCGCCGTTCGAGCTGACCTACGACGACGTCTTCATGGTGCCGGCCCGGTCCGAAATCGGTTCCCGGTTCGATGTGGATCTATCCACTGTGGACGGCAGCGGCGCGACCGTCCCCATAATCGTCGCGAACATGACTGCCGTGGCCGGCCGCCGGATGGCCGAGACGGTTGCCCGACGCGGCGGGCTGGTCGTGCTGCCGCAGGACATCCCGGCGCCCGTGGTTCGTGACGTGGTGTCCTGGGTCAAGTCGCGCCACACGGTATTCGACACTCCGCTGACCTTGGCGCCGCACAGCCCGGTAGGTGACGCGCTGGCGCTGCTGCCCAAGCGCGCGCACGGCGCGGTGATCGTCGTCGAGGATGACCGGCCCGTCGGAGTCGTGACGGAGACCGACTGCCTCGGGGCCGATCGGTTCGCGCAGTTGCGGCGCGTCATGTCGACGCCGGTGCTGACCCTGCCGGACACGGTGTCGCCACAGAAGGCCTTCGAGCAGTTGGATGCGGCTAACCGCCGGCTGGCACCGATAGTCGACGCGTCCGGTCGGCTTCGCGGTGTGCTCACTAAGACGGCGGCGTTGCGGGCGACGCTGTATCGGCCGGCGGTCGACGGGTCCGGTCGGCTGCGGGTAGCCGCCGCCACGGGCGTGAACGGCGACGTGCGGGGCAAGGCCGCCGAACTGCTCGCTGCGGGCGTCGACGTCCTGGTCGTCGACACTGCGCACGGCCACCAGCAGCGCATGTTCGACGCACTCGCCGCGGTGCGGTCGCTGGCGCCCTCGATCCCGGTCGTTGCCGGCAACGTGGTGTCGGCGGACGGCGTGCGCGACCTGGTGGCAGCGGGCGCGGACATCATCAAGGTCGGTGTCGGTCCTGGGGCGATGTGCACGACCCGGATGATGACCGGCGTAGGTCGCCCACAGTTCTCCGCCGTTGTCGAGTGCGCAGCGGCAGCACGCGAACTCGGCAAGCACGTGTGGGCGGACGGGGGTGTGCGCCACCCGCGCGACGTTGCCCTCGCGCTGGCCGCGGGCGCGTCCGCGGCGATGGTCGGTTCCTGGTTCGCCGGCACCTACGAGTCGCCGGGTGACCTGCATGAAACGCCCGACGGGCGCGCGTACAAGGAAAGCTTCGGCATGGCGTCCGCACGTGCGGTCGCGAGCCGGACGAGTGGCGCAGGGGCCTTCGAGCGGGCGCGCAAGGCGTTGTTCGACGAGGGGATCTCGACCAGCCGCATGTACCTCGATCCGCTTCGCCCGGGGGTCGAGGACCTGATCGACGCGATTGCGGCCGGCGTGCGCTCGGCGTGCACCTATGCGGGCGCCACTGACCTGGCGGAACTCGCCGAACGCGCGCTGATCGGCGTGCAGAGCGCATCGGGCTACGCGGAAGGCCGGCCCATGCACACGAGCTGGTGAGCTGCCCGCCCCGATAGTGATCGGCATCGACGGACGGCATCGAGAGTGGCGGAGTTGGCCCGCTCTCATGCAAGATTGAACATGTGAACAGCTCTTCAGGTGTTGCGCGCGAGGTCGTGTACTCCGACCGCGCGGTACGGCTGCCGGCCGACCGCGACATCGCGGATGTCGCCGACGTGTTCTCGCTGCTGGCCGATCCCGGACGGCTTCGGCTGCTGACGGTGCTGCGCGCGGGGGAGGCCAGCGTCGGCCAGCTCGCGGCGTTGGCGCACCTGAGCGAGTCGGCCACGTCTCACGCCTTGCGGCTGCTTCGTGCGCACCGCATCGTGCAGGTCCGCCGAGCCGGACGCATGGCGTACTACCGGCTCGCAGATGCTCACGTTCGGGTTCTGCTCGACACCGCACTCGCGCACGCCGGTCACAGCGGGCTGGTTCACCCGGAACGAACGGACGCGCGGTGAGCGACGGGCAGGGACGGCGCTGATGGAGAGAAGAGCTGCCGGCCGGGCGGATCGGCGCTGGCTGCTCGCCGCGCTAGCAGTGCTCGCCGCGTTCATGGTGGGCGAGGTCGTGGCCGGGTTGCTGGCCCATTCGCTCGCCCTGATCAGCGACGCCGTCCACCTGCTCACGGACGCAGCCGCGCTGCTGGTGGCAGTGATCGCATCACGCATCGCGGAACGCCCCGCGCGGGGCGCCTTCACCTACGGCTTCGCAAGGGTGGACGCGTTGTCGGGGCAGGCGAACGGCATCACCTTGCTCTTGCTGGCGGCATGGATCACGGCCGAGGCGATCCGGCGGCTGATCGACCCACCGGACGCGGCCGGAGGGGTGATCGTCGTGGTGGCCGGCATCGGCGTGATCGTGAACGTCGTGGCCACCAGGCTCGCGGCGCGTGCCGACCGTCGCAGCCTCAATATCCGCGGTGCCGTAGCGCACCTGGTCACCGATCTCTGGGCGTTCGTCGCCACCTTCGCCGCAGGTGTCGTGATCATGGCGACCGGCTGGACCCGCGCCGACCCGATCGCCTCCCTGATCATCGCGGTGCTGATGATCACGACTGGAGTCAAGCTGATCCGGGACGCGGGCCGGGTCTTCCTGGAGGCGGCTCCCGCGGGTATGGATCCGATGCTGATCGGCTCCGACCTTGCCGCGCGCCATGGCGTCGCCCAGGTGCACGACCTGCACGTGTGGGAACTCACCGCCGGGGAGGCGGCGCTTTCGGCCCACGTGCTGGTGGATCAGGTGGGCGACTGCCACGAGATCGGCGACGCGCTGCGCGCGCAGCTTGCCGCCGAATACGGAATCGAGCACGTCACGCTGCAGGTCGACCACGTGTCGAGCCGGGACGACGGACATTGCGCCGACGCGCACGGCCCGGTGCATACGCCGCCGGGACGGTAGCTACAGGTGGTTGTTGCGGTCCAGCCACCGCAAAGCGAAGTAGCCCCAGATCGGCGGTAGATAGAAGGTCACGAGCCGGTATAGCAGCACGGCGGCAAAGGCCGCTTCTTCGGTCAGGCCGGCGCCCACGAGTCCGTACGCCAAGCCGCCTTCGTCCACGCCAATACCCGCCGGTACGGGCATGACGCCGACGAGCGGGGAAACGCTGATATTGATGAAGAGGATTTCCGCCAGTCCGACGTGATATCCAAATCCGCGCACGATCATGAGTAGCGAAGCAGCGAATAGCAATTCGGTTGCGAGATTTGCCCCCGAACAGCAGCCCAAGCCGTCGCGGGGAATGCACGCCGCGTGCTGCATGCAGTGCTTCGGTAGCCAGCCTGCGAATCCAGCCGATGATCGCTCGCCGCCACTTTTCTCGCAGCGCGAGGGTGATCCCCGCTGCGACGACGGCGGCCAGCACGACCACGAGTAGCAGAGTGAGCTTGTCGGGAATGGCCGCGCCGAGGTCAAGTTCGAGTGAGGCCGATGTGAACGTCAGCAACCCGATCAGCAGGATCGCCTGCAGACAGAATTGCGCGAGGCCGTCCAATCCTTCAACAGCCAGGGCGGTCCGGCTGCCATTCCGTGCCGCTGATGGAAGCGGACGCCGACCGCGGTGCGCGCACCCGGCGCGGGGACGGCGAATCCCACATATCCCATCGCCAGCTTCAGCGCCTACACCGGCCCCGAGCGGCGTCGGTTCCGGCGAAGCGCTGGTCAGCGAAATAGCGTTCGTAAGCCTCGTGACCTGAACCAGCAGTGCGCCCGCGACAACGAGCCACCAGGTGGCATGACTGAGCTGCTTGCCGAGCAAGCCGAAGTCCAGGCCGCCGATGCCCACGAACCGGTCACGACGCGGAGACGACGAGCGAGAGCCCGAAGGCAAGGGCACCGGCGAGGACGAGGTCGCGCAGCGCATACCAGCGTCGGCGGTAGATAGCGCCGACCAGGACGATGACTCCGAGCAGCGTCACCACGCGATCAGCAGCCGCCACAGTCCGTCCAGGGCGGACGGGATACTGCGAACGAACGACTCGAAGGCTCGCTGTACACCCGGCTGCGGCAGCGCCATTTGCGCCGATGAGTCCCAGCACAATGGCGCTGCCCAGCAGCAGAATCACGTCCGTCGCCCGTCGCGCTCGGGGCTGGTCCGCCTCCGCCGTGAACAGGAACGTACGGGACCCGCTCGGCTGGCGCCCGGCCTCACCCGCAGTCGCGATTCGCGGTTGCGTTGGTACCGACCTCGCCGCGTGGCAACTCGCCATTCATGACGCCCCTACGCCGTTGGCCGGTGCCGAGGTTATTGAGCTCGAAAGGGGTCGAACCTCGCTCCAGGTGAACGTCACCCGTTCATGATGAGGCGGCTGCGGCGCGAGCACGACACGCTATCGAGCGAATCGTGTCGTCTACCCATGCTGGAGCAATCGATGAGAGTGACCGCGGCGTCGGACTACCCCCTATTCGGCGTCTTTTGGACCCTGCTGTGGCTCGCCCTGTGGATCATGTGGCTCTTCCTGGTCGTACGCATCGTCATCGACCTCTTCCGGAGCGACGACCTAAGCGGCTGGGCCAAGGCAGCCTGGCTGATCTTCATCCTCGTGCTGCCACTGATCGGCGTGGTCGTGTATCTCATCGTCCGCGGAGAAGGCATCTGGAACCGCGAGGCTGAGCACGCGCGCAAAA
This sequence comes from Jatrophihabitantaceae bacterium, assembly GCA_035263725.1. GTDB lineage: Bacteria > Actinomycetota > Actinomycetes > Mycobacteriales > Jatrophihabitantaceae > DASXRA01. Next base: position 13,251 of record DATFRC010000202.1, read on the forward strand.
GCGATCGCGCCTTCCGGGACTACGTCCGGCAGACCGCCGGCCCCACAAGCACCGCAGACGAGCTGAGCAAGCTAGCCACGCTGCGCGACCAGGGCGTCCTTTCGGAGGAGGAATTCGCCCAGCAGAAGACCAAGCTGCTCGGCTAGGGCGGGTGCCGCACCTCAGCTCACTCGGCGGTGCCGGCCATCGCGTCGGCGAGCTCGCGCTCCGCGGAGTCGGAGAGCGAGGTCTTCAAGACGGTGCCCCCGAAGGGGGTCAGCGCCGCCGTGAGCTTGTCCTCGTTGATCTTCGACGCCATGATCACGACGGCTGCGTGCCCCGGCTGGATCATCTCCAGGACCTGTGCGCGGAAGGCTTCGTTGATGCCGGACCTGGCCAGCAGGCCGAACAACGCACCGATCGCGCCGCCGAGGATGCCGAGGCCGGGGACGAGGAAAAGCACGCCGAACAGCAGGCCGAATACCGCACCGCCGGCCGCGGAGTTGGCGACGGTGCGGTCCGGTGTGTCGACGTGGGTCTTGCCGTCGGCGTCCACGGTCACGATCGCCAAGCCGCGTGGCTCGACCATGACACTCTCGCGTACGGCGAGCACCTGCTCGTACGCCTGGCCTGCTGTCTGCGGATCGTCATACCCGATGATGATCAGGTCCGACATGGCGGCTCCTTGTTCGGATGATTGGGGCATCTCGCTCCTCAAGCATGACGCACCTGAGGTGTCGCTGCTTGGGCGTTGTCACGACGAGGACGATGATGATGGACGTGATCCGGTGCGGAAACAGCAGCATCGTCCGTAACGGGTGACCCGAGGCCATCCGGCGAGTGCCAAAGTCCGAAACAGGGTCGCCGAGGGGAGTACACGACCATGACGAGCCCGCCGACCGAGCCGACACCGAGTCAGCCGGCGCAGGCTGGTGCCGAGCCGGGCGCCACGCGTGACACCACGACCAATGGCACGGGAAGCAATCGCCGGCCGAGCCCTTGGATTCTGCTCGCCGCCGCGGCGGTCATCGCCGTTGGCGGTGGCGTGATCGGCGGCGTGATCGTGCACGCGACGACCGACTCGAACGGCTCCGCGAGCGGGGCCGATACCCACTGCCCCGCTGTCACCGTCGCGGACAAGGTCCTTCCTTCGGTGGTGACCCTTGCGGTGAGCAACGGCGGCGCACAGGGCAGCGGCAGCGGCGAGATCATCCGCGACGGCGGCTACATACTCACCAACGACCACGTGATCTCGGCCGGGGCCGGCGGCGGGGCGATCACCGTGCTGTTCAGCAACGGCCATGCCGAGCCGGCGACATTGGTCGGCAGATCCATCTTGTGGGACCTCGCCGTCGTCAAGGTGCAAGACACCGGTGGTCTTCCGGTGATCGCGATCGGCAAATCGGAGCCGCTGCGCGTCGGGCAGCCGGTCGTCGCCCTCGGCGCGCCGCTCGGGCTGTCCGGCTCCGTCACCAGCGGAATCGTCAGCGCGCTGGGACGCGATGTGAACGTTCCAGTCTCCGGGGGTCAGACCGCAAGGTTGCCCGGGGCGATCCAGACCGACGCGTCGATCAACCCCGGCAACTCGGGAGGAGCCCTGGTCGACTGCGGCGGGCGGCTGGTCGGTATCAACACCGCGATCGCCACCGTCCCGTCCGCGTCCGGGCAGGCCGGCGGCGGCAGTGTGGGCATCGGCTTCGCGATCCCCGTCGATCTGGCCACCGTGGTCGCCGATCAATTGATCGACACCGGGCGCTTCGTGCCACTGGCGACGGGACTCGTGACCACGCCCATCCCGCGCAGCGTGGCCGACGAGGCCCACACTGAGCACGGGCTCTTCGTGCAGGCGGTCAGCCCCGGCAGTCCCGCGGCGCAAGCCGGGCTGCAGGCGGGTGACATCATCATCAGCGCCGACGGCAAGTCGACCACTACTCCGGACAGTCTGCTGCTCGCCACGCTGAAGAAGCGGGTCGGTGACAAGCTACGCGTCGAGTACCTCCGCTCGGGGCAAACCCAGACCGCGACGTTGACGCTCGCCGCCGGGCAGCCGTGATTCACTGCGTCGAGCGTGAGGCGCTCACGGCGGTGAGCTTGTGGCACGCGCGACGCTGAAGGTCGAAACGATTGCCGACGAGACGACCCGTCGGGTGCGCCGGCCGATGGACCTCGTGCGGTTGTGCTTCCTGCTTGTGCTGCTCGCCCTGCTGATCGTGCTGGGCGTCTTCGCGCAACGGACGGTGAGCGCCTCGAGCGAGGACCTGGCGCGGGCACTCAACCATCTGCCGCGGGCGTTTACGCACGTACTCAGCTTCGTGGCCGGGCTACTGATCATCGCGCTGCCGGCCAGCTACATGATCGACATGCTGGTGCATCGCAACGCCTGGTTGGTGCTGGATGGGGTCGCGGCCGGCCTGATCTCCCTCGCGCTGGTGTGGACGCTCGGGAAGGCAGTCGCCGCGTCGGGCGGCCCGCTGTACGACTCGCTGCGGCTGACGAGCACGGGCGTGGCGACCGCGCCCGTCGACACCTACCTCGCTGCGGTGGCCGCATTCGGTGTAGCCGGTGGGATGACCCGAGACGTCCGATGGCGGTGGTACTACGCCGGCACGTTGCTCGTTTACGCCGTGTCGGCGCTGCTCGGAGCCCAGGCATCGCTGCTCGCCCTCGCTGTGAGCTTCGTGGCGGGCCTGGCCGTGGCGGTCGCGTTCCGCTTTGCGGTCGGCACGTTGGACAAGCGGCCCGGCGCGCAGCGCATCGCGGCCGTCCTCGTCGACCGCGGCATCCCGCTGGTGCACCTGAGTCACCGCAGCGACCACACCAGCCCGTATCGGCAGTTCACCGGCGTCACCGAGACCGGTTCGCGGCTGCATGTCGTGGTGCTCGACCGGGATCTGGTTCCCTCCGGTGTGGCGTACCGCCTCTATCGGACGCTGCGTGTCCGGGGCGAAGTCGCCCGCGGGCCGACTCTGTCGATGGAGCGCGCCGCCGAGCGCCGTGCACTGCTGGCGATGCTTGCCGAGAGGGCCGGCCTACCGACTCCGGCGTTGGTCGCGGGGGTGCCGTGCGGGCCGGATGCCATCGTGTTGGCGCACGAGTTCGTCGATGCGACACCCATCGTTGCCACCGCGCCGGCGCTGCGGGATGCGCAGCTGGTCGAGCTGTGGCGTGGGGTGTGCCGGCTGCACGAGAGCAAGGTGACCCATCGCGAGCTGACACCCGAGCGCATGTCCGTCGACAACAACGGGGTGGTCTGGGTCGCGAGTCCGACCGACGGCACGGCCTTTGCCAACAAACTGCGGATCAATCTCGACCGGGCCGAGCTACTCGTCACGACGACGCGGCTAGTAGGCGCGCAGCGCGCGGTCAGCATCGCCCAGGAGGTGCTCGGGGCAGACGGGTTGTCCGCGGTGCGCCCGCTGCTTCAGCCGGTCGGGTTCAGCCAGGACACCAGGGTGGCGCTGCGGCGCAACCGGGAACTGCTCGGCTCCCTCGTGGACGAGCTGGACCGGCGTCTTGACTCCCCACCGCCCGAGCCGTCCGACCTCGAGCGGGTGCGGCCACGCACCGTGATCATGATCGTCGCGCTGATCATCGGCGGGTACCTCCTGGTCGGACAACTCGGCTCGGTCGATCTGGCAACGGTTTTCAAGTCCACTCACTGGGAATGGACGCCGATCATCGTGGCTGGTTCGGCGCTCAGGTACGTCGGCTCCGCGCTGGCCCTGACCGGGTTCGTCCGCGAGCGGCTCTCGTTCGCGCGCACCGTCCTCTCGCAACTTGCCGGCTCGTTCACCGGGTTCGTGACGCCAGCGTCAGTAGGCGGGATCGCCCTCAACGTGCAGTACTTGCGCAAGGCAGGCCTACCCACAACGGGAGCGACGACGAGTGTTGCCGTGAACCAGGCCTTCGGGCTGATTTCCTACCTCGTGCTGCTCATACTTTTCGGCGTGGCCTCGGGGACCTCCACCCGGGGCGACCTGCCCATCCCAGGCTGGGCGTTCATAGTGCTGGGAGTGGCAGTGGCGGTCGTCGCGCTGGTGATGGCACTACCTCGCGGGCGGGAGTGGGTGCGCACGCGCGTCATGCCGACCGTGCGCGAGGTGCTGCCGCGTCTCGCCTACACCGCAACGCGTCCGGTGAAGCTGCTCCAGGCCGTCGCCGGCACGCTGTGCCTCAATGCCGGTTTCATCGCCGCGCTGTACGCGTCGGTCGCTGCGTTCGGCGGCAGGATTCCGCTGGCTACCGTCGCCGTGATCTACCTCGCGGGCGGCGCCGTCGGGAATGCTGCGCCCACGCCAGGCGGGCTCGGCGCGGTCGAGGCGGCCATCTCGACGGGGCTTGCCGCGGCGGGTATGCCCGGCGCCTCGGCCGTGAGCGCCGTGCTGTTGTTCCGGCTGGCGACATTCTGGATTCCGGTGCCGCTCGGGTGGCTCGCCTACGCCTGGATGCAGCGCCGCAACTGGCTCTAGCCTCCGGTATGTGGAGCACCTCGGGGAGCGGGCGTGATCGACGCCGGACGCCGGTGATCAGCCGGCCGGGCTGGGCGAGCTCGGTCGCCGGCTGGCCATCGCGCATGGATCGACGGCTGCGGATCGCGCTGGCCATCGCCGCCGCCGTAGTGGCTGCGCTTTGCGTCACCGTGCTCGCCGTCGCGGCTACGGCGCGGCGGACCGTCCTGGAGCCCGGCTACTACCAGCAGGTCCTCGACGGCCAGCACGCCTATGACCGGCTCTACGACGAGGTGCTGGTCGATCCGGCGTCGTCGCCGGTGACCCGCGACCTGCTGGCGGGGCTGCCCGTGGGCCACGACGCGGTGCTGGCCAACCTGAAGATCGTGCTCCCGCCGACGACGCTGCGGCAATTGGTGAACGAGCAGGTCAATGCTGCGCTTCGCTATCTGCGGGGTGATACGGCACGGCTGGCGCTGAGCGTCGACCTCTCACCGATTGCCGCGAACCTCACGGTGCTCGCTCAGGACTACCTCGGCGACCTCGTTGCTGCCGTGCAGCACCGTGACGTGCCGGACTTCGCGCAGTTCATGAAGTCGCTGACGGCCGGGCTCGACGACCTTGGTCACGGTAAGCGCCCGTCGTCCCTGCCGGAGGTCAGACTGAACGACGCGCAGCGCAGTACCGCTGAGCATGCGTTACTCACCGTGGTGCCGGCGGCGTCGCGCGCCGCGGTGCAGCCCGAGGTGGCAGCAGCGCTGGATACCGGCGATGTCGCGTCGGCGCTTGCCGCGGTGGGCCCGTACGCGCTGTCCGGCCAGGTCGGTACCGCCTACCACGACCTGCTCGAGCGCAGCGGGGGCCTGCGCTGGGACATCGTCCCCGATCTGGAGGCGGCGGACGTCCAGCTCGGTCAGGTAAAGACCGTCCGCGCGTTCAGCACGGCGTTGCTGGGACCGGTGCGGCTGGTGGCGGTGCTGCTCGGTCTCGCGGCACTGGCGTTCCTGTGGTGGATCACCGGGCCGCCCATCCGCCGCCGGCTGCTACTCACCGGCGGGACACTTGCGGCTGGCGGGGCACTGGCCTTGATCGTCATGGTGATCGTGCGCTGGCGTATGCGCCGGATGGTTCCCGCGCCCCCGTCCGGCTGGCCGCCGTCGCTGCGCTCACTTGTCGACGACCTCCAGCACGCTGGTGCGGCGTCGCTGTTTCGCACCGGCGTGCTCGTGTCCGCAATACCGCTCGGCGCCGGCCTGCTGATCATGCTCGGGTCGTGGCTCGGCCGCAGGTGGGCGCCCGCAGGCTCCGCATTGCGACGGGCGGCATCGTGGGAGACGGTGCTGGTCAGCGCCGTAACGGTCGCCACGATCGTGGGCATTGCGGTGGTGCCGGCGGGAGCGTCGGCGTTACGGTGCCTCGGCTCGGAGCAGATGTGCTCGATGCGCTACGACCAGGTGGCGTATCTGACCACGCACAACGCGATGGCGACGACGGCCGCGCGGTTCCTCGGCCCGCTGCAGGACTCCGACATCATCAGCCAACTCGACGAGGGCGCGCGCGCGATGCAAATCGACACCTACCGGTGGGAGAGCCCGGACGAGGTCGCCGAGCGGCTGGCGTCGTCCGACTTCCCGCCTGACCTGAAGGCCGAGCTGCCGCGGTTGATCAACATGGTCAACCCGCCCAGGCCGGGGCTGTGGCTGTGCCACGCGCTCTGCCGGGCGGGCGCCATCCCGCTCGTGCCGACGTTGGAAAGGCTGCGGGCGTGGCTCGACGCGAATCCCGGCGAGATCGTGTCGCTCATCATTCAGGATGAGATCTCCGCCGCGGATACCGAGCAGGCATTCGCCGCGGCCGGGCTGACCCGGTTGGTCTTCACACCTTCTTCAGACCCACAGGCCGAGTGGCCGACGCTCGGGCAGATGGTTCGTTCCGACCGCCGTCTCGTGGTCTTTGCCGAGCAGGCCGACGGCCCCGCGCCCTGGTACCGCAACTTCTACAAGTACGGCATGGAAACGCCGTTCTCGGCCAGCTCACCTGACGGCCTGACGTGTGAACCGTTGCGCGGGGGAGTCGGCAAGCGGCTGTTCCTCCTGAACAACTTCATCACCATCTCCGGAGGCAGCCGTCTCGACGCGGGCACCGTGAACGCCCGAAACGTCCTGCTGGACAGGATCCATCGGTGTGAAGTGCGGCGTGACCACCCGGTCAACTTCGTCGCCGTCGACTACGCCACGATCGGCGACGCTCTCGGTGCCGTGGACGCGCTCAACGCCGAGCGTCTCGCGGGCAAGAATTGAGTCAGGGCAGTGGTTGTAGGCCAGCGCCGTTCAGCAGGTACGCGGGGGAGAGGTGGGCGGCGTCCGCCTGCGCCAGCTCGACGAGCGCGGTGCCGGCGATCGCGGGACTGAGCAGCGGGAACGGCCGCTCTTCGAGGTAATCCGCCACCGATTGCCCGGCGCGTGCCGCGTACGCCTGCACCGCGGGCCGGCCGACCCCGGTCTCCGGGGCGAACTGCGGCAGAACCGCGGTGAACGTGATGCCGAGGCCGGCGCGGTTCGCCTCCTCCTGGGCGTAGCCGGTGATGAAGCGCTGGGTGGCCTTGGCACCGGCGTAGCCACCGCTGAGGGGGGAGCCGTTCGGGTTCGCGGCGGCACCGCTGCTCAGCACGACCACCCGGCTGCCGGGTCGCAGCGGCTTGAGCAGCACCTCGCGCAGCCAGTAGAAGGCGATGCGGACGTCGGCGTTCCAGTTGACCGAGAACGTCTCCCACGTCTGATGCTGCAGCGGGCGCATGTGCGGCGTAACGCCAGCCACCAGAACGACGATCTGCGGGTCGTACCGGTCGAGAAGGCGGGCCGCCGCGGTGGGCTCCCCGGCGTCGGCAACCTCCGGCTGGATGCTCCCGTTGGCGGCCGGGATCTCGGCAGGCGCGGCCGCGGTGCGGCCCACGGCGATCACCGGGGCGCCCGCCTGCCCGAACGCCGTAGCGATCCCGCGGCCCAGGCCGCGAGTCGCGCCCACGACGACGGTGGTCTTGCCGGTCAGATCGCTCATGATGTCCTCCACGTCAGGTCGGTTTCGAGGGCTTGGGACGGCGCTGCGGCGGGCAGCACGACGGGCTGCGGTTGCGGCAAGCGGCGGGGCACGACAAGGGCGATAGGAATCGCCGCCACGGCAATCGCCGTGCACACCCAAAGAGCCCACTGGAAGCCACCGGTGAGCGCTGCGCTCGGCAGCCGGCCCGCGCCGGCCAGCGCCTGGGCGTGGCTCACCGCAACGGTGGACGCAACGGCGATACCGATCGCCGCGCCGAGTTGCTGCGCGGTATTCAGTAAGCCGGAGGCGAGGCCGGCGTCCCGGGCTGCCACGCCGGTCAGGCCGGCGATCGAGATCGGAATGAACGCGAACGCGGTGCCCGCACCGGCGACGAAGAACGGCCCCGCGAGGTCCGCCCAGAACTGCGCGTGCACGCCGACCTGCGTTGCCCACGCGGTCCCGCCCGCGATCATCGCCATGCCCGCCACGAGCACGGGCGCCGGCCCGATGCGGGTGACGAGGAACTGGGACAGCCCGGCGAGTGCGACCGAGGTCAGCGACGCGGCCAGCCAGGCCAACCCGGCCTTCAGTGCCGAGTACCCCAGCACCTGCTGCATGTAGAGCGTCCCCACGAATACGAACGCGAAGAAGCTGGCGCCGAGCAGGAACCCGACCAAGTTGGCCCCGGCGACGGTGCGCATACGCAGCATCCGAAGGGGGAGTAGCGGTGCCTCAACGCGCGCCTCGACAAGAACGAACGCGACCAGCAGGGCGCCCGATACTGCCAGCAGGCCGATCGTCTTGGCGGTGGCCCAGCCGTCCTGCGGTGCGGTCGAAATGGCGTACACGAGCAGCAGCAAGGCACCGGTCACGGTGAGCGCACCGAGCGGGTCATAGCGGCGGCGGGCGGTCTCGAGCCGGCTCTCCGGGACGAGACGGGGCGCGAGCGCGAGCGCCGCGGCGCCGATGGGAACGTTCAAGAAGAAGATGTACTCCCACCCGACGTATCGGGTGAGCAGCCCGCCGGTGATCAGCCCGACCGTCGCTCCGGATGCGCCGATCGCGCCCCACATACCCAGCGCCTTGTTGCGCTGCGCGCCCTCTTCGAACATGTTCATCACGATCGACAGCGCCGCAGGGAGCAGGATCGCCGCGCCAGCGCCCTGCACGCCGCGCATGACGATCAGGAAGGCATCGCTTCCGGCAAGGCCGCATGCCAGCGATGCTGCTGTGAATACGGCGAGGCCGATCATGAAGATCCGGCGGCGGCCGAGCAGGTCCGCAGCGCGGCCTCCCAGTAGGAGCAGTCCGCCGAACGTGAGGCCGTAGGCAGTCACCACCCACTGCAAGCTCGATTCGGAGAAGTGCAGGTGACGGCCGATAGTCGGCAGTGCGACATTAACGATCGTCAGGTCGACAATTGTCATGAAATACGAGACGGCGAGTACTGCAAATGCTCGCCATCGATGAATCGTTGTCATCGCGATCCTTGTCCGCGTAGGCGTACCGGTTACTTGTGTGACGCACCGCGACGCGGCCATTCATCGATCGCGTGACAACGCACTCAGCACGAGAGGTAAGCGGCCGGAATTTCGCAGCCGTCGCACGGAAAGTCCGGCAAGCACGAGGATCGCGCCCTCGCCGAACCAGGCGCGCGTACCGCTGCGCAGCTCGACTTCGAGTTCGCCGCGTTCGACGATGATCAGCGCGTCTAACCACTCGACCGGCGGCCCCTCAATATCATCTCGAGGCTCAACAATCACCACGCTCAGCCGGAAATTCTCCGGGCATCGCCTGCCGAGGAACGAGATTCGGTCCGGGTCGTCCATCACAGCGTGGCTGGCAACCCGAACGACGGGAACAGTTCGGGCTGCCGGAAGTGCGCGAGCTCAGCGATCGCACCGTCCTCGATGCGGAGCACACAGATCGCGAAGGCCCGGTATGCCGTGTCGCCAGGCTCCTGCCAGTACATCGCGAATGCGGGTTGCCGGTTCGCAGCGGTAGGCAACAATCGCCAATCGGTGCCCAATTCGCCGAACACGTGATCGCGAAGGAAGATCGCGATCGCATCCCGCCCACTGAACCACGTCAGCCCGGGCGGCATGACCATGCGCGCATCATCGCGGAGCAGCGCGATCAGCGCCGTCGTGTCTGAGCGTTCCCAGGCACTCATCAGCTGCTGCAGCAACGCCTTCTCGGTCGCGTCCGAACTCGATGTCCACTCGCCGCGGCCGGCCGAGAGGTGCTCGCCGAGCGTCGCGTGCGCACGCTGCAGGGCGCTGTTGACTGCCGCCTGGCTCATGTCCAGTGCGGCAGCGGTGTCTTTGGCGGACCAGTCGAGCACGTCGCGCAGGATCAGCACCGCGCGCTGCCGCGACGGCAGTCGCTGGATCGCCGCGAGGAATGCGAGCTCGATCGTCTCCTTGGCTGTCACGACCGCCTCGGGCTCGGCGTCGGTCGGCGCGGGCGCGTCCAAGAGACGATCGGGGTAGGGCGAGAGCCACGGCAGGTCCACCGTCGCTAGGGCATAGTTGGCCGGGTCCGCCGGTTCGGCCAGATCGGCCGGCCATACCCGGGCCTTTTTGCGGCGCAGCGCGTCCAGGCAGGCGTGCGTGGCAATGCCGTACAACCAGGCACGGAACGGCGCACGGCCGGCGAAGCTGTCCAATCGGGCCCACGCCCGCAGGTAGGTTTCCTGGACGGCGTCCTCGGCATCTTCGATGGAGCCGAGCATCCGGTAGCAGTGCACCTGGAGTTCACGGCGGTACGGCTCGGCCAGCCGTGAGAACGCGGCCTGGTCGCCGGTGCGCGCCGCAACCAGCACTGGATCGTCCACAGATATGTGACGTACCACAGCGCGCCGATTCATCGCTTCGGCACGATCTCGAGGCGATCCGACTCCCTGCTCAGGAGCTATCCGGACTCACCCATCGCCCGTGGCACGTTCGTGATGTTGGCCACTTCGGTGCGGACCTGCTTGTTGATCAGGGGAGTCATCAAGACCATGAACCCTCGCGGCTTCAGGTCGAGGGTGAACGTGACCTCGGTCGTGTTCGCTGCCGTTTCCCGAAGGTCGAATCGGCCGGTGGGACGGGCCGGACCTGCGATGACCTCGAAGTCGAGGCGTGTCGGCTCCTCGTACCGGGTGATCCGATAGTCGCCGGGGATCGAGCGACCGCCTGGGCCCTTCATGGTCTGCTTGTACGTCGCGCCGACACCCGAACCGGTGTCGGCGACATGGCCGACATCGGATACTCCTGGGCGCCACAGTGGCTCGTTGTTGCCGTCAGCCAAGAAGGCGAACACCTCGCCGATCGGACGATTTACCGTCACCGCTTGCAATGCGTGGGCCATGTCGCCAGACAGTACTGCGGATTTCGTCGGCGGTAATTCGGTTGACCCGCGTGGCGGGCACGTCTGAGCCTTCGGCGCGTGACAGAGATAAATGGCACGTGCGAGCCGCGGTTCGCCGCAGTTCGTGACGCGCTTGCGGCGTCGCTCGGCAAGCAGGACGTGGGTGCCTCGGCGGCGGTCTACATCGACGGCGAACCGGTGGTCGACATCTGGGGCGGGTACGTCGATACGGAGCGTTCCGTCGGCTGGGGACGAGACGCCATCACGGGCGTGATGTCGACGACCAAGACGATCACCGCCCTGTGCGCGCTGATCCTGGCCGACCGGGGCGAGCTCGATCTGTCCGCGCCGGTCGCCACGTACTGGCCCGAGTTCGCCGCGGCCGGGAAGGAAAGCGTGCTGGTGCGGCACGTCCTGTCGCACACCGCCGGACTACCGGAGCTGTCCGGGCTGAACGCTGTCGAACAGCTCTACGACTGGGAAAGCGTGTCGGCACGTCTCGCCGCGCAGGCCGGCAGGACGACAGCCGCGGCCTGGAAATCGTGCTGGCCGCCTACGACGGACTGCGCTGACGGGTAGGGGCGGATTCAGCTCACTTAACATAATGTCGATTATCGGCATACCGCGTGAGCCGCGGCGCAGCGCGGGTCAGCGCAGCTCCTGGATCCGGATCTCGTTGCCGGCCGGATCGCGGAAGGCGCAGTCACGCACTCCGTAGGGCTGGTCGGTCGGCTCCTGGACGACCTCGGCGTCGCCGGCCTGCACCCGCTCGAAGGTTGCGTCGACGTCTTTGGTGGCCAGCAGGAGCTTGCCGTAGGTGCCCTTGGCCATCATCTCGGCGATGGCGCGCTGCTCGTCGTCGGTAACCCCCGGAGTCGCCTGCGGCGGGTAAAGGACGATGGACGTCTGGGGCTGGTCGGCCGGGCCGACGGTGATCCAGTGCATGCCGGCGTAGCCGACGTCGTTGCGGACCTCGAAGCCGAGGACGTCGCGGTAGAACGCGATGGTGGCGTCTGGGTCGCTGTGCGGCAAGAAGCTTGCGCTAATGGTGATGTCCATGGCGGTCACGCTACGGGTGGCCCGGTGGCCGGTGCTTCTCGATTCCTGATCGGTCTGGTCACCTGCTTGGCGACGCACGCCGGCATCCCCGCCGTGGCCTGGGCCTGTTGGCGCCGGTAGGCGCTGGGCGGTACACCGACGAGTTCGGTGAAGCGGGTGCTGAACGTTCCCAGGGACGCGCAGCCGACCTCGAAGCAGACCTCGGTGACGCTGAGATCCCCGCGACGCAACAACGCCATCGCGCGCTCGATGCGCCGCGTCATCAGATAGGCATACGGCGATTCACCGTAGGCGAGGCGGAACTCGCGACTGAGGTGGCCGGCGGACATGTTCACGCCCCGGGCAAGCGCCTCGACGTCGAGCGGCTGCGCATACTCCCGGTCGATCCGGTCGCGGACGCGGCGCAGCAGCGCAAGATCGCGCAGGTGCTGCCGGGAGGCCGCTCGACTGGTCACCCGAGCAATCGTGCCATGTCGCGCTGGCACGCCCGGGCGCTAGCCCTCAGCGAGCTCACGCCGGCTTTCACCCTCCTTCTGCGGTCTGGTGAGGGCCTCCTCGTTCTCCAGCGCGCGGATCAGTGCGGCGAAACCGGCATCGATACCGCCGGCGTCGGCGCTCGTGCGCCACTCGATGAGAAAACCTCGCAGCACCGCGAGGATCAATTCGGAGACCTGAACCTTGCGCTGGTCATCCCACTGCGGCGGGCAGAGGGACAGCAGCGCGGGCAGATATTGCCGGGATGCCTCGCTGGAGAGGTGCGCGTAGCGGTCTGCGTCGTAAAGCGACAATCCGATGGCCTGATCGAGCACCCAGGATTCCCCGATGATCAGCGTGGGCCACATCGCGCGCACGCGGTCGGCCAGCGACCGCCCGGCAGGGCCGTGTGTCGCCGCGGCCAGCGCCCGCTCGATTCGCCGCTGACGTAGCTGCAGGACGGCCTGCGTCAACAGATCCTCGACACCGTCGAAGTAGTAGAGCAGCACTTTGTGCGTCGTGCCGGCGGCCCGCGCCGCCCGGCGCAGCGAGAACTCGACCAGGCCGTTGACCGCGAGGTCGTCGGTGACCAGGCTGAGCAGCTCGCGGCGCCTGGCCTCGCCCTTCGGCGATCCCGCCGAACGCCGATAACCTGCTCGCCCGTCGGAAACTCGGGAGCCGGTGGCGTCCACACCGACAGCCTTGCACAACGTGGGCCGGGCGGGGCCGCCATTAAGCGACCCCGCCCGCGAGCATGATTCGTCAGGTGTGCACCAGTTCCGGTGTGCCCGCAACATACGCCGGGGCACGGCGCGACAGCCGGGACGGCCACCAGTTCGCCCGGCCGAGCAGCGCCATCAGCGACGGCAGCACCACGGCACGCACGACCAGAGCGTCGATCAGGATCGCCGCTGCCAGGCCTACCCCCAGCTGCTTGAACTCGATCATGTTCAGGCTAGCGAAGATCGCGAACACGGACACCATCACGACCGCTGCGCTGGTCACCACTCCGGCGGACCGGGTGATCCCGTGCCGGACCGCGTCCCGTGTCGACACACCCCGTGCCGCCGCTTCCCGAATCCGGCTCACGACGAAGACGTGGTAGTCCATCGACAGGCCGAACAGCACGACGAACAGAAACAAGGGGATCCACGACACGATCGTGCCGTTCGAGTGATAGTGCAGCAGCCGGTCCGCCCAGTGGTGCTGGAACGTCAGCACGAGCACGCCGAACGCCGCGGCCGCCGACAGCATGTTCACCAGGATCGTCATCAGCGCGAGCACGACCGACCGGAACGTGAACGCCATGATCAGGAACGTGAGCGCGAGCACGAAGCCGATCACCAGAGGGAGCCGCTCCCGCTGGTGCTGTGCGTAGTCGACGTTGGAGGCCGCTCCCCCGCCTACCGCGAACTCGGCACCCCGGATCGGCGCGATCGCCTGGGGCAGCACGGCGCCTCGCAATTGCTGCAGCGCCTGGCGCGCCTGGTGCGACGCCACCGGGTAGGGCACGTCGACGCTGAGCGTGTGCAGCGTCGCGTCGGCGGATGCCCGCAACTGGGGCACGTCGCCGGCAAACAGCGGGTTCGCCGCGAGCCGATGCGTCACGTAGCGCAGGGCGGCCGTCACGGCGCCCGCCTGCTGCGCTGGTGCCCGCACCACGATCTCGTCGGTGACCTGCTGACTGGGGAACGCCGCGGCGAGCCGATCGTAGGTCTGCACGGCCGGGATGGACTTGGGCAGATCCTTCTCGGTGGACTGGCCGAGCTTCATCGACAGGGCAGGCAGCGCCAGCGCGAGCATGGCCAGCGCCGAGATCAGGAATGTGAGTCCGGGACGCCGCAGTGCCGGCCGCAGCAGCGCCGGCCAGAGGCGAGGCTCGCCGGCCCGGTTGGTCAGCCGCCACACCACCGGGACCCGGGGGCGGTCGATGCGCCGGCCCAGCTTGGCGAGCAACGCGGGCAGCACGGTCAGCGAGCCGAGCACGGCGACGCCGATCACCAGGATGGAGCCGATCGCGAGCGAGGAGAAGATCACGTCTCGGGTGAGGAACATGCCCGCCATCGCGACGATCACGGCAAGACCGGAGACGACGACCGAGTGCCCGGAGGTTCGCGCCGCGACCTCGATGGCGTCCACGTGGCTGCGCCCGCGGGCACGTTCCTCGCGTTCCCGCTTGAGGTAGAACAACGAGTAGTCGACGCCCACTGCCATGCCCATCAGCAAGATCACGCTCGACGTGGTGCCCGAGTCGGGAACGAGATGGGACGCCACTGTCGAGAGACCCACCGCGGCGGCCACCGCCGAGAGGGCAAGCAGCACCGGGACTCCGGCCGCGATGATCGCACCGAAGGCGACCAGCAGGATCAACAGAGTCACCGGCAGGCTGATGCTGGTCGCCTTGCCGAAGGACTTGCCCAGCTCCGTGTTGATCGCCTTGGGAATGGAGGCGTCGCCGACCTCTTCGACGCGCAGTTGCGGGAACTCGTGCTGTGTCGCCGAGGTCGCGTCGAGCAACGGCTGTACCCGGTCCTGAGCCGTGTCGGGGTCGCCGCGCATGGTGACGTTCACCAGGACGGTGTTGCGCGCGTGCTGTGTCGCGTCGACGTGCGCAACCCCGGACAGCGCGGTGAGCCGCTCCCGCACGTCGGCGGTGGCGCGTGCGGCTGCCGATGCGTCGAGCGCGCCGTGCCGCGAGCTGATCAGGACGTGTTCGAGTGCCGGGTCGTCCATCTTCGCGTCGTGCAGCCAGTGCGCGGCGCGCCCGGACTGGCCGACGGCCTGGTCGAGGCTGGTCGCCTTCCGGGTACCGGCGGCGTGGCCGATCGCGAAGCAGGCGGCGACGAACGCCAGCCACAGTGCGATCGCCCGCCACGGATGGGTGGCGCTCCAGCGGGCGACGCGCACCGTCGCTGAGCGCCGTGGGGTGTGCTCCATGGGTGTCCTCCGCGGGATGATCTGGGCTATGTGACCAACCCTCGCGGCGTGTAGGCCCCCGCACACTGGGCCTGGGCCCCGAAGGAAAGGGGGCCTAGCACCACCATGCCGCCGCGCACGGTGCGTCAGGATGGACACGTGGCGAACGAGGCAGGCAAGCGGCTGATGCTGCTCGGATGGGCGCTGACGCTCCTCGTGCTCGCGTTCGTCGGCCTGGCGCTGTTCATCTTCACGATCACCGGATTCGGCCTGGTGCTCGTCTCGATCGGCATCCCGATGTTGTTGGTGTCCTTGCCGGTGGTGCGGTGGTACGCCAATTTCCATCGCGGCTGGGCGGGCCGCATGCTCGGCACCCAGATCGCCTCGTCCTACCGCCCGCCGCGGCCCGGGAACGTGCTCGTTCGGCTCTGGGGGGTGGTTCGGGACCCGGCGACCTGGCGTGACGTGCTCTGGCTCCTGGTGAACTCCATCGCCGGCCTGACCTTGACGATCGTCGCGACGGTCGAGGCCGTGTTCGGGCTGCTGTTCTGGTGGTGGCCGAAGAAGACCGCGCTGTACGCCGACGCACAGTTGATCAAGTGGCTGCTCTCCCCCAGCAAGAAGGCGCTGCTAGCCAGCCGGGTGCGCGAGCTCGCCGAGTCACGCGCCGAGACGGTCGATACGCAAGCCGCCGAGATCCGCCGCATCGAGCGCGACCTGCACGACGGCGCGCAGGCCCGGCTCGTCGCACTCGGCATGAACCTCGGCATGGCCGCCGAGGCGGTCGAGCGGGATCCGGAAAATGCCAAGCTGCTGCTGGCCGAGGCGCAGGCGGCGAGCAGTGAGGCGCTGGCCGAGCTGCGCGGACTGGTCCGCGGAATTCACCCGCCGGTGCTGGCGGATCGCGGGCTCGTCGGGGCGGTGCAAGCGCTGGCCCTTGCCAATCCGATGCCCGTCGAGGTCGAGGCTGATGTGCCGGAACGGCTGCCGGCGCCGGTGGAATCGGCCGCGTACTTCGCAGTCGCCGAGGCGCTCACCAACGTGATCAAGCACAGCGGAGCGCACCGGGCACGGGTGTACCTGCGACATGACGGAGAGTTGCTGCGCATGACGGTCGAGGACGACGGCCGGGGCGGTGCCGATGCCGGCGCGGGGAGCGGACTGCGCGGAATCGAGCGGCGGCTAAGTGCCTTCGATGGCAGGCTGGACGTCACCAGCCCGCCCGGCGGGCCAACTGTCGTCACCATGGAGCTTCCGTGCGCGTCGTCCTCGCCGAAGACCTCGCCCTCCTCCGGGACGGGCTGATCCGGCTGCTCGAGGCGCACGACTTCGACGTTGTAGAGGCAGTCGACAACGGCCCATCGCTGCTGCGCGCACTAGTGACTCATCGGCCCGATGTCGCCGTCGTGGATGTACGGCTACCGCCGACGTTCACCGACGAGGGGCTGCGTGCCGCGATCGAGGCACGCGCTCAGATCCCGGGTCTGCCGGTCTTGGTGCTCTCCCAGTACGTCGAGCAGCTATATGCCCGCGAGCTGCTCGCCGACCGCACCGGAGGTGTCGGCTATCTGCTCAAGGACCGGGTATTCAACGTGCGCCAGTTCGTGGACGCCGTCGAGCAAGTGGCCGGTGGCGGCACGGCAATGGACCCGGAGGTCATCTCCCAGCTGCTCACCAAGCGCGCCGGCGACGAGCCGCTGAAGGCGCTGACATCGCGTGAGCACGAGGTGCTCGGCCTGATGGCCGAGGGACGTTCGAACGCCGCAATCGCAGCTCGGCTGTACATCACCGAGAAGGCGGTCAGCAAACACACGAACAGCATCTTCACCAAGCTCGGGCTGCCTCCGTCGGAGGATGACAACCGGCGCGTGCGTGCAGTCCTCGCCTACCTGAACGGATAACGTCGTCGCCATGACCCAGTTCCGTGACGTCGCGACCGCCGCCCTCGACAGCTACCTCGCCGCAGACCCGGTCTCCGCTACGTACCTGGGTGATCATCGCCACGACGGTGAGCTGCCCGATCCGTCATCGTCCGGTGCGGCGCGCCGCGCGAAGCAGCTACGCGAGCACGTGGCCGCCCTTGCCGACTCCGCCACCTCGGACCAGGCCGAGGCCATCGACGCCGAGGTGCTGGGCACCGTGCTGCGTGCCGAACTGTTCGAGCTCGAAGAGCTGCGAGAGGGCGAGTGGAACCCCATGCTGTACAACCCGGGCGGCGGGCTGCACGCGTTGCTGACGCGGAACTTTGCGCCGTTGCCGGAACGGCTGATCTCGCTGGGCGCCCGCCTGTCCGTCGTCGCCGACTACCTTGCCGCGGCACGTGAGCGGCTCGATGAGATGTCCGGCATCCACCTCGACACGGCGCTGCGTCAGCTGGACGGCACGCTGTCGCTGCTCGACGACACGGTGCCGGCAGCACTTGCCGACGCACCGCAGCTGCGCGACCGGCTGCAGCCGGAGGTGCAGGCCGCACGCAACGCCGTGGCAGAACATCGCGCTTGGCTGGCAGCCCGCTCCGATGACACCGGACGCGACCCACGCATCGGCGGGCGGCTGTTCGCCGGCAAGCTTGCGCTCACGCTCGACACGGACTTCGACCCGGCCGCGCTGCTCGCCCGCGCAGAGGCCGAGCTGGCCGAGTCCACGCAGCTGATCGTCGACGAGGCCGGACGGTACGCCGGCGTACGGCAAGCTGACACGACGACGGTGCGAGCCGTGCTCGACGAGCTGGCAACCGAGGCGCCGACCGATGAGACGATCCTCGATCTGTGCCGCGATGCGCTCGCCGACACCACCCGGTTCGTGCGCGACCGTGAGCTGGTCACCGTCTATGACGACCCGATCGCGGTCGTCGAGATGCCGGAGATCGACCGTGGGGTGTCCGTCGCGTACTGCCGCCCACCGGGACCGCTCGAGACCGCGCAGGTCGCCACCGAGTTCGCCGTCTCCCCTACCCCGTCGGACTGGACGGCTGAACAGCAGGCGTCCCTGTACCGCGAGTACAACCTCCACATGGTGCACAACCTGGCTGTACACGAAGCCATGCCGGGACATGCGCTCCAGCTGGCGCACTCCAACCGCTACCGCGCCAGCACTCCCGTGCGGGCAGTGTGGTGGAGCGGGCCGTTCGTCGAGGGATGGGCGGTCTACAGCGAAGAGCTGATGGCGGACCACGGCTACCGAGGCGACGTATCTGCGAAGGCGGCGTCCGCACTGCGCATGCAGCAGCTGAAGATGAGGCTGCGGTCGACCATCAATACGATCATGGACATCCGCTTCCACCACGACGACCTGGACGAAGCGACCGCTATGGCGTTGATGACCGCGCGCGGCTTCCAGGAGCAGGGCGAAGCCGCCGGCAAGTGGCGGCGCGTGCAGCTCACGGCGACCCAGCTGTGCACGTATTACGTCGGCTACAGCGAGGTGCGCGACCTCACCGGCGAGCTGGCGCGGCAGCGTCCACAGTGGACACAGCGGCAGCTGCACGATGCGGTGCTCAGCGCCGGATCGCCTCCGGTACGGCACCTGCGGACGCTGCTGCTCGACCGCGCCTGAGCAGGTCGGCAGCCGCCACGAACCCGGCGCCGGCCGCGGCTGCGGCGGCCACCGCCGTGGCGAGCCCCCGGACCCGGTCGACGCGCGCGTCGCGAGCGGCGATGGCGACGAACGCAGCGTCGGCGGCGTCCACCAGCGCCGAGGCCAGCAGCGCCGAAACCGGGCCGCGGCGGGCGACGCCCGCGCCAAGAATGCCTGCTCCGAGCGCGAGGTCACGCACCCCCGCCATCCGTGCCAGCCAGGACATGCGGGCGGCCGAAGCGCTGTCGACCCCGAGCAGCCGCACCGACGCGACGGGAAACGCGAGGAATGCCCCGCCGACTGCCAGTCGGCAGGCGCCAAGGATGACGGTAGGGCTGTGCATCCCCTGTGAGTCACCTCCCATCGGGGCAACGCCATCGGGTCCTGGCACGTCTATGTCTGTAGAACGGCCACGTCGTGCGAGGTCCACGGTGCACACTCCGGGTTGGTTACTGCCAGCGCGGGTCCGGGAATCCTCGCCGGGTGTTGTGCGTTGGATTCGCGGAAGTGTTTGAGGACAGTCTTGGAGGTGCCCACTATGGCAGATCGCACACTGCGGGGCAGTCGGATGGGCGCTGTTAGCTACGAGACCGAGTACGGTGCCGAGCCGGCGCCACGCAGCTTCGCCGCCTACCGCTGTGTTCGCGGACACGAGTTCACGATCCCGTTCTCCGAGGAGGCCGAGGTCCCACCGACCTGGGAGTGCCGCCTCGACGGGACGAACGCCCAGCTCGTCGACGGACCCGAGCCGGAGACGAAGAAGATCAAGCCCCCGCGCACGCACTGGGACATGCTGATGGAGCGTCGCACCGTCGCCGACCTCGAGGAAGTGCTGGCCGAGCGTCTCGACGTGCTACGCGCGCGGCGCGGCCAGAAGTCAGCCTGACGTACTGCGGCGTCGCAGCGCGCGGCGCAGCTGATCTGCACGGTGGCGGGCACCCCATTGGGTGACCCGCCACAGTGCTTCTCGCACGATGCTCCCGCTCATCTTGCTCTCGCCCCGCTCGCGGTCGGCGAACGTGATCGGTACTTCGACGACCCGGAAGCCGGCCCGGGCGGCGCGCCAGGCCAGATCCACCTGGAAGCAGTATCCCTGCGAGGCGACGCTGTCCAGGTCGATGCTCTCGAGGACGCCCCGCCGGTAGGCGCGGTAGCCGCCGGTTGCGTCACGAAGCGGCATGCCGAGGGCGATGCGGGTGTAGAGGTTGCCGCTGCGCGAGATCAGCTCCCGGGACTTCGGCCAGTTGACGACCGTTCCCCCGGCGACCCACCGCGAGCCTAGGACCACGTCCGCGTCGCGTAGGGCCGCGAGCAGTCGGGGAAGTTGTTCCGGCGCGTGCGAGCCGTCGGCGTCCATCTCGACGAGGACGTCGTAGCCGCGCTCCAGCCCCCAGCGGAAACCGGCGATGTATGCCGCGCCCAGGCCGGCCTTCTCGGGGCGATGCAGGACATGGACCCGCGGGTCGGCGATCGCGAGCTCGTCGGCGATCTTGCCGGTACCGTCAGGACTGGAGTCGTCAGCGACCAGTAGGTTCGCTTCCGGCACGGATTGCAGCACTCGAGCGACGATCGACTCGATGTTGTCGCGTTCGTTGTAGGTCGGGACGATGACGAGTATGCGCCGGAGATCGTTCGCCGGACCTGTCATTGGCCGACTGACTCTCGCTCGCTCACACTCATCATCTCCTCTGCCTCGGATGTCGGCTGCTGCTCGCCGGCCCGGCGGCGGGCGGCCTGCGCGGACCCGATCGACCAGCACAGCGCCAGCACCGCGACGCCCGTCAGGACATACTCGGGGATTGCGCCGAGCCGAGTGGCCAGCGTAGTCGCCGTGCGCAGAGGCACGTCCGCTACCAAGATCCCTGGCGTATAAAGCGCGCCCGTGCGCTGGCGGATCTGCCCGTCCGGGCCGATCACGGCGGACACGCCGGTCGTCGAGACCTGCGCCACAGCGCGGCCGTGCTCGACGGCGCGGAGCTGGCTCATTGCCAGCTGCTGGTAGGTCTCGCCGGTGCGGCCGAACGTGGCGTTGTTGGTCTGGATCACCACGAACTGCGCGCCGGCCTGTACCGACGAGCGCACCAGTTCGTCGTAGGCAACCTCGAAGCAGATCACGTCGCCGATCGGGAACGGGCCGCCGGAAAGCAGCCCGTTGCCGTGGCCGGCCACCATGTCCCGGTCGACGAGGTTCGCCTTGGAGCTAATCGCCGTCGCGAGGCTGCGCAGCGGCATGTACTCGGCGAATGGCACCGGGTGCCGTTTGGTGTACGTGGCGCCCGGTCCCGTAGTGGGCGACCAGAGGATCCCCACGTTCCGGTCGTGCTTCGGGCCGGGCCCGTCGAGGATGGCGCCGACCAGGATCGGTGCGTTGACCGCGCGCGCCGCCCGGGTGATCTCAGCGGCGGCGATGGTGTCCGTGTAGGGGTCGACGTCCGACGAGTTTTCCGGCCACACGACGAGGCTCGGCTGCGGCTGCGTGCCGGCCTTGATCTCGTCGGCCAGCTTGAGCGTCTGCGTCACGTGGTTGTCGAGGACCTGGCGCGCACGGTCCTCGAAGGCGAGGCCGCGGTCGGGGACGCTGCCCTGGATCACCGCAACCGTCGCCGTCCGGCCGTGGTTATCCGGGCGCAGCCCGACGCCGAGCAGCAGGCCCACCACCGGCACCGCGACCAACACGGTGGCGCCCGCCGCAATGAGCCGCCAGCCCCGCGGCCGCACCGCCAGCAGCGCCATCGCCAGGCCACCCCCGCCGAGTGCCACGGCGAACGTCACGAGCGGCGCGCCACCGATTGCCGCTACCCAGCGCAGTGGCGAGTCCGCCTGGCTGAATGCGAGGCGTCCCCAGGGAAACCCGCCGAACGGCCACCGGTCGCGCAGCGCCTCCTGCGCCACCCAGGTCACGCCGACCCAGAGCGGGGCCAGCGGCAACCGTTGGACCACCGAGAGGACGGCGCCCATCCCGGCGAAGTATCCGGCCTGCGCCGCCGCGAGGATCAGCCAGGGCGCGGCGCCCACGTAGACGCCGACCCAGTGGATCAGCGGCACGAACAAAGCCGCTCCGTAGAGCAGCCCGAGCCAGGCCGCCTGCCGGGCCCGGCGGCCGTGCACCGCCACGCCGAGCGACGCCACGCTCGCGAACGCGAGTGGCCACACGCCGAACCGCGGAAACGCCAGCAGGCCGAGCAGGCCCGCACCGACCGCGATCAGCGCGGCCCATCGGGTGCCGACCGGCGGGTCGGCGCGGCGCAGCGGTGGCAGCATCTCGTCAGTATCCCTGGTTTGGCTCAGTCGGCGCTGTCCGCTCAAGCCTCGAAGATCGTCTCGCCCCGAAGCACCGTGCGCACGCAGCTCGGCAGGTCGCTCGCCGGGGCGAGGTCGGGCAGCCCGTGGCGCAGTTCGTCGACGTGCCACACCGCGAATGTCGCCGGAGCGCCCGCCTCGAGCACTCCCTCGTCGGTACGCCGGGCCGCCGTCCAGCCGCCTTGGGTATGTGCCGCGAAGGCGGCCTCGGGGCGCAGCGCCGAGCCGGGCGTGCGCGGATGGACGGCGGCGCGCACAGCCGCCCACGGGTCGATCGGGGTGACCGGGGCGTCGGAGCCGAACGCGAGTGGCACTCCGGCCTCGGCCAGGGACGCGAATTGGTTCAGCCCCACGGCGCGGGCGGCGCCCAGCCGCTCGGCGTACATGGCGTCCGAGCCACCCCATGCGGCGTCGAAGCCCGGCTGCATGGAGGCGGTCAGCCCGGAGGCCGCGAGGCGGGCGGGAGCATGCACCATCTCGGCATGCTCGACGCGGTGCCCGGTGCCCGCGCGCGGGCCAAGCCGCTCCACGGCGTCGAGAATGGCGTCGACCGCAGCGTCCCCGATCGCATGGAACCCTGCCTGGAGCCCGGCGGTGGTGCAGCGGCGAATGTGCTCGGCAATGTCCTCGGCGTCGAGGTACTGCTCGCCGGACGTGTCGGGTGCGTCCGCATACGGCGCGGTGAGCGCGGCCGTGTGCGAGCCGAGCGAGCCGTCGCAGTACAGGTCGCCGGCGGCACCGGCTGCGCCGAGGTCGCGGGCGGTCTCGATGCCGAGCAACTCGCCCCAGTAGCCGATCACCTCGGGGCCCGGTTCGGCGGCGGCGAGCGCCAGCAGCCCGGCCAGGTCATCCGCCGAGGACGTTTCCGGACCCGCCATCTCGTGCAGGCACGCGATCCCGAGGGAGGCCGCGTGGCGCAGCGTGGCACGCTGTGCGTCGCGAATCTGGCCGGCGGTGAGGCTGTCGAAGGCGATCCCGCGCACGGCGTGGTGCGCGTCGCCGGTGAGCCATCCGTCCGCCCGAAAGCCCGGCAGTGACGCTGCTGCGGCCAGCAGCGCCGACGAGACGACCGCCGAGTGGGCGTCCACCCGGGACAGGTAGACCGCGCCGCCGTACGCTGCCCGGTCGAGCTCGGCGGCGGTGGGCGGGCGGTGCTCGGGCCAACGGGTGTCGTCCCATCCGTGACCCAGAATCGGGCGGCCACGCCCGGCGCGGCTGTGCCGCTCGACGGCGTCGAGCGCCGCGCCCAGCGACGAGGCGCTCGACAGGTCAAGCCCGCCGAGCGTCAGCCCCGCCGCGGTGGCGTGCACGTGGGCGTCGACGAACGCCGGCGTCACGAGGGCGCCACCGAGGTCGACGGACCGATCCACCGAATCGGACGGATCACCGCCGATCCATGCGATTCGGCCACCGTCGGTCACCAGCGCGGTGGCCGGCCCGGGGTAGATCCGCCCGTTCCGGTAGAGGGTGCGCACGTTCGAAGCATGCCGTGTGGTTTCCGGTAGCGCGACAATGGGTTACCGTTCGGCAATTACCGTCGCGACATTCGAATCCGCCTGACGGATCAGGGGCCATGGCTGCGAGCATCGAGGACGTCGCGAAGCTCGCTGGCGTGTCGATTGCCACGGTGTCACGTTCGCTGCGCGGGCTGCCCGATGTCGCCACTACGACCCGGGACCGGGTGCTGGCAGCGGCGCGAGAGCTGAACTACGTCGCGTCCCCTTTCGCGGCGCGACTCGCAAGCGGGCGTGCGGCTACGGTCGGCGTCGTCGTCCCGTTCGTGCATCGCTGGTATTTCGCCGAGGTGCTGGGCGCTGTCGAGAGCGTGCTGCATCAGGCCGGCTACGACCTGCTGCTGTACAACCTCGGCGACATGGAGGGCCGGCAGCGCTTTTTCGAGGTGCTGCCGGTGCGCAAGCGCGTGGACGCGATCGTGTTCGCCAGTCTCGTGCTCACCGACGACGAGGCCGAGGTGCTGCAGAGCCTCAACGTCCCCATCGGGATGGTGGGGGTCGACCGGGTCGGCGTGCACTCCACGCGCATCGATGACGAGGAAGGCACCCGCTCGGCGGTGCGGCACCTGGTCGAGCTGGGGCACCGGCGCATCGGGCTGATCGGCGGCGACACCGACGACCCGATGCGGTTCACTCCCCCGCATCACCGCCGGGTCGGCTATCTCGACGCGCTGCGCGAGGCCGGCATCGAGTACGACCCGGGGTTGGAGATTCTCGGCTACTTCACGGTCGACGGCGGCGAGGTAGCCACCCAGGCCCTGCTCGAACGGCGCCCCCGGCCCTCAGGGCTGTTCGCCGAGTCCGACGAAATGGCATACGGTGCGATCCGGGCGATACGCCGGGCAGGGCTGCGCGTGCCGGAAGACGTGGCCGTCGTCGGCTTCGACGATCACGCCAGCGCGTCGCTGCTCGATCTCT
The DNA here is from genome assembly GCA_035263725.1 of Jatrophihabitantaceae bacterium. Taxonomy (GTDB): domain Bacteria; phylum Actinomycetota; class Actinomycetes; order Mycobacteriales; family Jatrophihabitantaceae; genus DASXRA01. Next base: position 37,828 of record DATFRC010000202.1, read on the forward strand.
CCACGGTGCGCCAGCCGGTGATCGAGCAGGCCGAGGACCTCACCACGCGGCTCCTGACAGCCATCGAGGATCCGGACCTCGAGCCGTATGTCAATGTGTTGCCCACCGAGCTCGTGGTGCGCGGCTCGTCCGATCCGAGCCGCAGCGTCTACTGACGGGCGCGAGCCAGCTCGGCCGTGGTCGGCGGGTCGGCTCCGGCACGCTCGCAAGTCAACGCCGCCACCAGGACCGCCTCGTCCAATGCGGCCCCCAGATCTGCCGCAGCGAGGCTCACCGGGTCGCGCACGCCGGCCCGGGCCAGAGCGTCCAGCAGCCCGGACGTGAATGCGTCACCCGCCCCGATCGTGTCCACCAGCCGCACCGGCCGGGCCGGCTGCTCGAGCGGGTCCGCATCGCGCCGGTAGCCCACCGCCCCGACGGCGCCTCGCGTGATCACCACGGCGGTGCTGCCCAGGTCGAGCCAACGGCGAGCGGTGTCGGCCGGCTGCTCGCCGGGGTAAAGCCACGCGATGTCGTCGTCGCTGGCCTTGATGAGGTGAGCGGCGGCCACGGCGGCCTCGACCAGTGGCCGGGCCCGCGCCGGCCTGCCGAGCAGCGCCGGCCGCACGTTCGGGTCGTAGCTCACCAGGCCGGCCGTCCGGCGTCGCCGCATGGTGGCCAGGACGTGCTCGGCGCCGGGTGGCGTCCATGCGGCCAGCGAGCCTGCGTGCAGGATCGCCGTCCCGTCCGGCACCACGAGCTCGTCCGGATGCCACTGCCAGTCGACGCTGCCCTCGAGGTAGAAGTCGTAACGGGCTTTGCGCTGCTCGTCCAGGTTCACGACAGCCAGCGTCGACGGCTGTGGGGCGTCCACGGCGCCCGCCAGCCCAACGCCGTTGCGCTCGGCGAAGTCGCGCAGCCGGCGCCCGAACGTGTCGTGCGAGAAGCGGGCCAGGAACTGGGTCGGCTGGCCGAGCCGGGCCAGCCCCACCGCCACGTTGAGCGGACTACCCGACAGGTGCGCAGTGAACGTCCGATGATCACCAGAGTCAACGAGGTCGACGAGGGCTTCGCCGATCACGGTCAGCATGGCCCGGATCGTCGCACGTTTAGGCGTTGGGGCATTCCACGCCGAGAGCCGCGTCGGGGCGGCTTGGCCGTCGATGCCCGCTCGCGGCGCGTCGGGAGTCGGTGCGGGTGCGGTACGACAGGTTGTGTATCAGCCCGCATTAGCACTAGCCCACAGTTAGGAAGGAGCACCCCGACGGACACACCGCACCTCGTCGACATGCGCGCCGCATAAGCGCGTGCGACAAGCTGGCGTAAGCGGGAACAGTCGCTGGCCACGCTGCACGAATTGACGCGAGCATCTCGGCCTCGCGCGTCATCAACTTCGCAAGGCAATATCTCGGCACTGCGGGCAGAGCGGCGGACTGGACGGCCACCCGCTCGGGTCGGGGCTTAGCTGCGCGCCATAGGCCAGGATCTCCCTACCGCACAGCGTCTCGGTGACCAAAGCGTCGAAGGGGAGCATCGCCGCAATATGCTGCTCGTCGCCCGTGCCGAAAGCTGTGCAGAGCTGCGCAGGATCAAGAGGCATGGTCCGCATTGTGACGCCGTTGCTGCCTCGCGTATAGAAGATCACCAGAGTCGACGAGGTCGACCAGGATCTCGCCGGTCACGCTGAGCATCGACCGCACGTTACCGTCCAACCCGTGACGCTGATGCTCGTCGACGCGGCGAACCTGTATTTCCGCGCGTTCTACGGGGTACCCGAGTCGGTCACATCCCCCGATGGCAAACCCGTCAACGCCGTGCGCGGGTTCCTCGACATGACCGCGACGCTGATCGAGCGACGCCGGCCGACACGCTACGTCGCGTGTCTGGACTTGGACTGGCGCCCTGCCTTCCGGGTGGCGCTCCTCCCGTCGTACAAGGCTCATCGGCTGGCGCCGGACGGGCGCACCGAAGCGATCCCTGACGCGCTGGTGCCGCAGATCCCGGCGCTGCTCTCCGTGCTTGCCGCGCTCGGCCTGGCGATCGGCGGCGCCGAGGGCTTCGAGGCGGACGATGTCATCGCGACGCTGGCCGCGCGCGACGGCGGCCCCTGCGAGATCGTGAGCAGTGATCGCGACCTGATTGCCCTGGCCACGGAACGGGTGCGGCTGCTTTATGTGGGCCGCGGGGTGGCCAGGCTCGAGGAGCTCGGCCCGGACGAGGTGCGTGCCCGGTACGGGGTTCCGCCGGAGCGCTATGCCGACTTCGCGGCGTTGCGCGGCGACCCGAGCGACGGGCTGCCAGGCGTTGCAGGCATCGGCGCGAAGACCGCGGCCGCGCTCGTCATGCGCTACGGGGCGGTCGAGCAGATCCTGGCGGCCGCGCAGGCTGGCAATGACGGCTTCCCTGCGGGCGCCGCGACGAAGGTGGTCGCAGCGGCCGAGTACCTGGCCGTCGCACCCGGGGTGGTTCGGGGCCGCACGGACGCGCCGGTACCCGAACTCGACGATGCGCTGCCCGCCTCGCCCGCGGACCCCGCGGCGCTGGTGGAACTGGCCGATCGCTACGGCATCGACAGCTCGATCAACCGAGTCCTCAATGCGATCGCCCGCGCCGGCAGGTGATCAGCTCGAAGGGCTCCACGCATAGTCGCCGTCAGAGCTGGTGATCGTCACCGTCACGGTCCTGCCGCCGTCCGCGGTGCAGGTGAACGTCGCGCCCTTCTTGACGGTGGGGTTCTTGCCGTTGTTGCAGACGACATTCGTGTACCCGGCCTTCTCGATCTGCTGCTCCACCGCGGCGTGGTCGAGCACCTTCTTGAAGCCGAGGAATTGCGGCTTGGCGACGAACGACGCGGCGACGAGGGCGGCGACCACTACGACCGCGACGACGCCGATCCACGGCCACACGGAACGTTTCTTCGGCTGCGCTGCGGGTGGGTAGGTGCCGTACTGCTGCTGCGCGTACTGGCCGTACTGCTGCGAGCCGTACTGTTGCTGCTGCCCGTACTGCCCGTACTGCCCGTACTGGTCGTACTGCCCGTACTGACCGTACTGGTCGTACTGACCGTACTGGTCGTACTGCGATGGCGGCGTGCCGTAGGGCTGCTGCGGGTAACTCGATTCACCCTGATAGGGCGGCTGGCCATAGCCCGGCGCCTGCGGCGGATAGCCCTGGTAGCCAGGTTGATATGGGGGCGCAAACGGCTGCTGAGGCGGGGTTTGAGGTGGACTCGGCGGGAAGGTCTGCGAGCCGTACCCCTGCGGTTCCGCCGGCTGGTACGGCCCGCCCGGAGCGGGAGGCGGATACGTGGGCAGCTGCTGCGTCGGCGTCGGGCCGGGCGCGTCATAGGGCACGTCCGAGCGCGAGAACGCCTGGGTGCGGTCATCGTCCGACGAGGGCTCAGAGGCATCGTCGGACGGGGCGTTGTCGAAGTTCGGGGGCGGCGGCGACACCGGCCGCGCGACGGTCGCCTCATCCGGCTCGTCGCTTCGCTCCTGCTGTCCCCACTCATGCTGCTGAGGCGGCGGCCAGGACTGCGACTGCTCGCCCTGACCACTCTGGCCGTGCTCGCCGTTGTCCGATGCCATGGTGTTGCCTCTTCCGTCCAGAACGCGTCCACGCTACTGCGCGACCGGCCCACCGTACCGAGTCAGCCCAGGACGCCCTGGGCTACCACGCCTCGCCGGATCTCGCGGGCCGCATCGCGGGCTCGGGCGCCCACCGGCGCCTCGCCGCCGCCCGGCGACGGAGCTGCTGCGATCTGCTCGAGCAGATCGAGCAACTGCTTGCACCATCGGACGAAATCGCCGGCGGAGATCTCCACGCCGGCTTTCGCCGAAGAGCTGAGCACCCGATCCAGGCTGTCGCGCCGCGTCCACCGATACGCGGCCCAGACGAAGCCGAGCTCCGGCTCCCGGCTGCGCGGCAGTCCGCGGCCGGCCTCGTTGTCTGCCAGATCGGCCCAGATCCGGGTCGTGGCGGTAAGCGCCTCACGCACGTTCGCAGTCGGCATCCGATCGATCGGCTGCTCGTCGCGGCGTGCCTCGTAGACGAGCGTCGACACGACGGCGGCGAGCTCCGCGCTGTCCAGCGCGTCCCATTCCCCGGCGCGCAGGCACTCCGCGACGAGCAGGTCCGACTCGGACCAGATCCGCGACAGCTGCCGGCCGGCCGGTGTCGTCTCGTCGCCGGCTAGGTAGCCGCGCGCGTCCAGCAGCGCGCAGATGCGATCGAAGGTGCGGGCCAGTGAGTTCGTCCGGCCCTCGATGCGCCGGCGCAGTGCCGCTGTTTCGCGCTCGAGCCGCTGATAACGCTCGGCCCAGCGGGCGTGCGCCTCGCGGTCCGGGCAGTCGTGGCACGGGTGAGCCCGGATGGCCCTGCGCAGTGCTTCGATCTGCTCGTCCTGGGCTGCGGGCGGCTGCCGGGTGCGCTCCGGCGCGGGCGGCACGTCGAGCGTGCGCAGCGTGGATGCCAGGTCGCGGCGCTCTTGCGGGGAACGGTGATTGAAGCGCCGGGGCACCCGGACGGTGGCAAGCGGCTCGACGCTGGTCGGGAAGTCGTTGAGGCTGAGCCGCCCGGACCAGCGCGCCTCGGTCACGACCAGCGGACGCGGATCGTCGCGCGAGTCCACGCCTGGGTCCAGCACTACCGCGAGGCCAGCGCGCCGGCCGCCCGGCACCCGGATCACGTCCCCGGGACGCAGGCTCTCGAGCGAGGCAACGACCGCGCTGCGCCGGTTGCGCGCTCGATCGCGCGCGAGCGCAGCCTCGCGGTCGCTCAGCTCGCGACGCAGCGCGGCGTATTCGGCGAAGTCGCCGCGGTCGCAGTGCATCTGGGCGGCCTGCTCGCGCATGGTCGTCTCGTTGCGGCGGATCTGGCGCACCAAGCCACCGACCGACCGGTCGGCCTGAAATTGCGCGAACGACGCGTCGAGCAGCTGGCGTGCCGCCGGGCGCCCCAGCTGCCCCACCAGGTTTACAGCCATGTTGTAGGACGGGCGGAACGACGACCGCAGCGGGTACGTCCGCGTCGACGCTAGGCCGGCCACCCGATCCGGGTCGGCCTCGGGGCTCCACAGCACGACTGCATGCCCCTCGACGTCGATGCCGCGCCGCCCGGCGCGGCCGGTGAGCTGCGTGTATTCGCCGGGCGTGATGTCGGCGTGGGTGTCGCCGTTGAACTTCGACAGCCGTTCGAGCACGACGGTGCGCGCCGGCATGTTGATGCCCAGGGCCAGCGTCTCGGTAGCGAACACGACGCGGACGAGCCCGCGCACGAACAACTCCTCGACGGTCTCCTTGAACGCCGGGATCAGCCCTGCGTGGTGGGCTGCTACGCCGCGGCGCAACCCGTCCAGCCACTCCCAGTACCCCAGCACGTCGAGGTCCTCGGCGATGGCCGCGGTGCGCTCTTCCACGATCGCCGTGATCTCGTCGCGCTCCCCCGGCTCGGTCAGCCACAGTCCGGACAGCACGCACTGGCGGACTGCTGCGTCACATCCCACCCGGCTGAAGATGAACACGATGACGGGCAGCAAACCTTCGCGGTCGAGGCGCGCGACGACGTCGGGGCGGTGCGGGGGCCGCCAGCCCCGGGTGGGGCCGGGATATCGCACCCGCGATGTGAGGTAGCGCTTCAGCTCCGGATTCACAGTCGGCTCGTCATCGGCGAACAGGTCGAACAACCGAGTCCCGACGAGCATGTGCTGCCACAGTGGCACCGGGCGCTGCTCGTGGACGACGACCTTCGTGTCGCCCCGAACCGTGACGAGCCATTCCCCGAACTCCTCGGCGTTCGACACGGTCGCCGAGAGCGAGACCAGCCGCACCGCCTCGGGTAGGTGAATGATCACTTCTTCCCAGACGCCGCCGCGGAATCGGTCGCCGAGGTAGTGCACCTCGTCCATGACGACGTAGCCGAGGCCCTCGAGAGACGTGCTGCCGACGTAGAGCATGTTGCGCAGCACCTCGGTCGTCATGACGACGATGGGTGCACCGCCGTTGATCGCGTTGTCGCCGGTGAGCAGTCCGACCGTGGCGGCACCGTGCCGGCGGACGAGGTCGTTGTACTTCTGGTTCGACAGCGCCTTGATCGGTGTCGTATAGAAGCACTTCTGACCGGATGCGAGGGCCATGTGTACCGCGAACTCGCCGACCACCGTCTTGCCGGATCCGGTGGGCGCACAGACCAGCACGCCGTGGCCGTCCTCGACGGCCTCACACGCGTCCACCTGGAACCCGTCGAGCTGGAAGGGATAGTCGGCTGCGAAGTCTCGCACGTGCGGATACTTCGACCGCCGCCGGGCGGCGGCATACCTATCGGCCGGCGCGGACATATCTTCAGCGTACGGGCGAGCCTCCGGAACACTGTGCAGGTGATCGATATGGCCGTGGACGCAGTGCTGTTCGACCTCGACGGCACGCTGGTCGACTCGACGGCGAGCGTGCGGCGCGCCTGGGAGGCGGTGGCGGCTGAATTAGGTGTGCCGCTGGCCGAGTTCGAACCGTACATGCATGGCATCCCCGGCCCGCAGGTGTTCGCCGCCGTGCTGCCGGCGATGCCGCCTGACCAGGCGCGTGCGCTAGCGGCTCGGATGAACGCCGACGAGGCCCGCGATCTCGACGGGGTGCGGCCGATGCCAGGCGCGCTTCTCGCTATCAGCGGGCTACCACCGTCGCGCTGGGCGATCGTCACCAGCGGCGACCATCAGCTGGCCACGGCCCGGATCGCCGCAGCCGGGCTGCTGCGGCCGCAGGTGCTGGTCACGTCCGACGACGTCCGGGTGGGCAAGCCCGACCCGGAGTGCTACCTCCTCGCTGCGTCGCGGCTGGGCCACCCGCCGGCACGCTGCCTGGTCGTCGAAGACGCACCGGCGGGAGTGGCCGCGGGCCGGGCCGCCGGCATGCCTGTGCTCGGCGTTTTGACGACCTATCGACATCTCGACGCCGACCTGACCGCCCCAGATCTGTCCACAGTGGACATCCGCGCCGATGGCACGCAGGTGCGCGTCACTCAGCGGTGAGCGGCTTGGCTCAGCACGCGACCCAGCTGCTGCTGGAGTTGTTGTAAGAGCAGGTGTCGATCAGCGTGCCGCTCGGGCCGTTACGGAGATAGGCCGTGTCCTTGTCGTTGTTCCAGATGTAGTTGCCCTG
>DATFRC010000203.1:0-20435 GCA_035263725.1 Jatrophihabitantaceae bacterium
GTATTGACCTCTCGGCTGGCGAAGACCGTGCCCCGCGCGCCGAGCCGAACCCGCTCCGTCTCGGGAAGCCGAAGATCCTTGAAGTAGGTACTCATGCGGTCACGCGTGTCGTCATCCGACGTCGCGTACTCGAACCACTGCTGCTCCGCCTCGGCTTCCGTGAGCAAGTCGACGTACAGCGCGGAACGCTGGTCACGCAGCCACTGAGCCTGATCCTGCTGCGACGCAAGGCGGAGTGTCACGTACGGAACGAGAACCGCAGCAACGAGCGCCAAACATGCGGCGAGCAGCGTCACGACCGTATCTACGTGCATGACGCCGAACCGTACCCGGCGGCGGATCGCAGCCACAGGACGAAGGTGCCATTCGCCCTGACCGGTCCGGTTTGGTCAAGAGCTGTGCCGGGCAGACGCTAGCGGACAGGCCCGGGTGCGCCGGAGGCACAGCCCGAGGGCACGTCTCAGGCGCCAGCCCTGAGCATCGCGGTCGTCGCGATCGCGCCTGAGTTGCAGCCCAGTCCGGCGAACGGCCCCTTCGGGTGGCTGTGGCCCGGCAGCGGGATCGGCGGTTGGCTGCCCAGTCGGGGCAGCTCAGCCGGGAGCGGCCCGTGCCCGGGGGGAAGCTGGACCGCCATGCGGCCGAATCCCCCGGCACTGCCGGCAAGCGCGTTCTGCTGAATGCTGGCGGCGGCCAACGTGCCGTCCGACTGCGGAGTGCCCACCGCAACGGTGTACTTGCCGTTCTGCAGCTGCGCAACCGTCGCGTTCGCCTGCTCGATCACGGTCGTGGCCGACGACGTCGTGACCCGGACACGGTGTCCGCCCGGCGTGATGACGGTGAACCCGCCCGCGCCGGCGTCGGTGACCGTCCCGTTGGCACGTCCGCGCTGCGCGAGCAGCTTGCCGATGTCCGCAGGTCCGATCAGCCGTGGTGGCGGCTCGGGTCCGTTCGCCAGCTTCGGCAGCACCGCGACCTGGCGTGCCGCGATGCTGGCGCCGGAGGAACTTCCCGTCCCGTCGACGAAAACCTGCATCCCGTTCTTGATGTCGCGCAGGCTTCCGACCACCTGCCGGGTTATCTGCGTCGAGCCCGACGCGGTGACCGTGATCAGCTTCCCGGCACCCGTTCGCACCACGAGGCGGGAACCGCTGACGCTCTCGAGTGTGCCTGCCGCGACCCCGAGCCGGGTGCACTCGGTGGGCGTCAGAGCCGCAGCCAGCTCCGCCGCGGACGTCGGGGCTGCTCCGGCGGCCGCGGGTCGGGCGGAGGACGAGCCGACCATCGAGTCCAGCCCGTATCCAGTGACGCCGAGCACGACGGCTGCGGCGGCAGATACGAGGGCGACTCGCCGGCGCCGCCATGGCGGCCGGGCCGGCGGCTGGCCGGCCGCGACCAGCGGCGGCGGCTCGTAAGTGGCCGTGAGCAGCCGGACGCCTCGGCCAACTGCGTTCCAGCTGCGAGCCTCGGCCTGGCACACGGAACATGCCGCAAGATGCGCCTCGGCGGCGGGCCCGGGTGACGTCCCGTCGGCGTGCGTGGCAAATGCTTCCAAAGTCAGATGGTTCATCGTCCGTAACCTTTCTCATTCAAGGCGCGGGACAGCGCGGCGCGTGCCGCAGCCAACCGGCTCTTGACGGTGCCAAGTGGGATCTCGAGTACCTGTGCGGTCTCGGCGAGGGACAGCCCGGCGCCGAACACGAGGCCGAGCACTTCGCGGTGCGCCGGGCTGAGCTCACCGGTCGCGTTCGCGACGGCGGTCGCCGTCGCCCGCTCGAGCGCGACGTCCTCCGGACCGGGATCTGGGGCGGGCCGCTCGGCGAGAAGCCGGTCGTCGACGACCCGCAGCCGGCGCCGCCGCAGTCGATCGCGCGCCTGCCGGCGAGCAATGGCCATGATCCACGAGCGAACGCTGGACTCGCCGCGGAACGACCCGGCGCCCCGCCACACTGCGAGCATCGTGTCTTGGAGGATCTCCTCGCTCAGCCCACGATCGCCCGCAAAGAGATCAACTTGGGCGAGCACTACCCGTGCATGCCGGTGGTAGAGCGCCACCAGCGCAGCGCGATCTCCACTGCGTACTCGGCGCAGCAGCTCGCCGTCGTCCGCCCGTGGCAGCGCCGCCGTGTAGGGCTCAGCAGCTTCGACAGGTGGCATGCCGGCGACCTCCCGGGACCAGGCGCGATGGCATCACACAACTAGGTAGCGATGAGACGCCGATAGGTTCGCGCTCGGGCGCATATCGTGGAGTCGGCAAAGCCGCTGCGGAGGTGGGCGCCGTGCAGGACGTGCTCGACGAGTTGCTTGGCTGGTGGCAGGCGGGTGACACCGTCGGCGTGGGCACCGTGGTCGCTACTTGGAAGTCGGCGCCGCGACCACCTGGGGCCGCAATGGTGGTCGGCCCGGATGGCACGGCGGCGGGCAGTGTGTCGGGAGGATGCGTCGAGGGGGCCGTCTACGATGCCGCGACCGAGGTCCGCGAAGGCGGCGCGCCTATCGTGCACCGTTACGGCGTCAGCGACGACGATGCCTTCGCAGTGGGGCTCACGTGCGGCGGCATCATCGACGTCTTCGTCGAGCCGATCAGCCGGGCGACGTTCCCTGACCTGGACGAGGTTGCCGCCGACATCCGGGAGGGCCGGCCGGTTGCGGTGGCGACGCTGGTCGACGCCGGCGACGGCGCGCGCGGCCGGCGCCTCGTCGTACGCCCGGAGTCGGCGACCGGTTCGCTAGGCTCGGAGCGCCTCGACGACGCTGTCCGCGACGACGCGCGGGGGCTGCTCGAGCAGGGCCGAAGCGCCATGCTTCGGTACGGCAGCGACGGCGAGCGCCGCCTCGACGAGATCGGGGTGTTCGTCGCCTCGTACGCCCCGCGGCCCCGCATGATCGTCTTCGGCGCCATCGACTTCGCCGCGGCCGTGGCCCGGATCGGATCGTTCCTGGGGTACCGGGTCACGGTGTGCGACGCCCGGCCCGTGTTCGCGACGGCGCGCCGCTTTCCGGACGCCGACGAGGTCGTCGTCGAGTGGCCGCACAAGTACCTCGACCGCACCGCGACGGACGAGCGCACCGTCGTCTGCGTCCTCACCCACGATCCCAAGTTCGACGTGCCGCTGCTCGAGATTGCGCTGCGCCGACCGCTTGCGTATGTCGGGGCGATGGGGTCTCGGCGCACCAACGAGGGCCGGCTGGCGCAGCTGCGCGAACGTGGCCTGGCCGCGGAGGACCTGGCCCGCTTGCACGCCCCGATCGGACTGGACACCGGGGCGCGCACCCCCGAGGAGACAGCCGTATCGATCGCTGCGGAGATCATCGCGGCGCGCTGGGGTGGTACCGGCACGCCGCTGCGTGAGACACCGGGCGCGATCCATGGCGAGCGGCTGAGCGTGTCCTGAGCAATCCGGAAGCGGGCTCCGCATCGGAAATGGAATCATTAGAGGGTGACAGCGACTGCGGTGAAGACCGACGCCCAGCCCGCGCCGGTCCGTCGGCGTTTCAGGGGGCTGTGGCCGCAGCGACTGCTGCGTTACCGGGAGCCGCGCCTGTGGCAGGAGCTCATCCTCATCGGCATCGGCTACTACCTCTACCGCGAGGCGCGCAACCTGGTACCCGATCAGCCTGGAATCGCCCACCGGCACGGCCGCAGCGTCCAGTGGCTGCAGGACAAGATGCATCTCAACTTCGAGCTCTCGGTGAACCACTTCGTCGACCGGCACGGGTGGCTCGCGCAATTCATGGACTACTACTACGCCACGATGCACTTCGTCGTCACGATCGCGGTGCTTGTCTGGCTGTTCCTAGCCCGCAAGCGCATCTACCGGGGCATGCGTACCGCGCTGTTCGCCACCACGCTCATCGGCCTGGCCGGCTTCTATCTCTACCCCTTGGCGCCGCCACGGCTGCTGCCGCAGTTCGGCTACATCGACACGCTCGCCAAGTACCACACCTGGGGGTCGCTCGCCGACCCCAATGTGGCCGAGCACACGAACCAGTTCGCGGCGATGCCGAGCCTGCATATCGGCTGGGCGGTGTGGTGCGCCGTCGCCCTGTGGTACTGCGCCAAGCCACTGTGGCTGCGCATTCTGGGGCTGCTGTACCCGGTCGTCACGCTGATGGTCATTGTCGGCACGGCGAACCACTTCATCCTCGACGCCGTGGGCGGTCTGGTCGTCGCCGCTGCCGGGTTCGGCGTGCAGTGGCTGATGTCTGGACACCCCGCGCACGCTCCGGCTGAAGACGCACCACCCGAGGACGCGGCGCCCGTGGGTCGCGAGCCCGCCGAGATTCAGCCGTAGAAGACGCGCTCGACGACCCGGCGCGCCCGGCGGGCCGCACGGCGGTAGTCGTCGATGACCTGCCCGGGATCGAAGCCGGGCGGGTAGCCGAGGGCCCGGCCCACCGCGACCAGCGCGCGTCCCTGGCGGGGCAGCTGGTCGTCCGGCTTGTCGCGCACCAGCATGATCGCGTTGCGGGCACGGGTGGCGAGCCGCCACGCCGCCTCCAGAGCCTCGGCGTCGCGGCGCTCGACGAGTCCGGCGTCAGCGGCGGCGCGAAGCGCCGGCAAGGTGCGCGTCGTGCGTAGCCCGGCGTTCGCGTGCCCGTGGGCGAGCTGCAGCAGCTGGACGGTCCACTCAATGTCGGCCAGCCCGCCCCGGCCCAGCTTGAGGTGCGTCGTCGGATCGGCACCGCGAGGCAGCCGCTCGGCGTCCACCCGGGCCTTGAGCCTGCGAATCTCGGTGCGGTCGTCGGCCCTTATGCCCGCGGCCGGGTAGCGCACCGGATCGATGAGCGCAGCGAACCGCGCACCCAGCGACACGTCGCCGACCGCGAACCGGGCGCGGAGCAGTGCCTGCGCCTCCCACGCCGACGACCAACGGGCGTAGTACTCGGCGTACGACGCGAGCGAACGCACCAGCGGGCCGTTGCGGCCCTCGGGGCGCAGGTTGGCATCGACGTCCAGCGGCGGGTCGGTCGAGGGCGCGCTCAAGAGCCCACGCAGTCGCTCGGCGACCTCCTGGGCCTGGCGAGCCGTCTCGGGCGGGCCGTCATAGACGAACATCACATCGGCGTCGGAGCCGTAACCGACCTCACAGCCGCCCAGCCGTCCCATGGCGATCACTGCGAACTCCATGGCCGGCTCGCCGGCCGACCGGCGCGCCACGCGTAGTGCCGCGTCGAGCGTCGCTTCGGTGATCGTGGTGACCGCTTCGCCGACCGCGGCGGGCTCGAGCAGGCCGAGCAGGTCCGCGAACGCGGTGCGCAGCAGCTCGTGCCGGCGTAGCCCACGCAGCACGGACACTGCCGCGGCCGGATCCGGCTGGCGAGCGGCCGCGTCGATCATCGCCGGAGAGACCTCATCCGCGGGACGCGGCCGCAGCGACGTGTCGTCGGCGAGTAGCGGTAAGGCCTCGGGGGCACGTTCGAGCATGCCGGCGACGTACCGGCTGGTGCCGAGCAGGTACGCCAGCCGCTCGGCGACCGTCCCCTCGTCGCGGAGCAGGCGCAGGTACCAGTGCGTGGAGCCCAGCGCTTCGGACACCCGCCGGTACGCCAACAGGCCTGCGTCCGGGTCAGGGGCGTCGGCGAGATAGGACAGCACGACCGGCAGCAGCGCGCGCTGAAGCACAGCCCGGCGGCTGACGCCGGTGGTCAGTGTCTCGATGTGCCGCAACCCGCCGGCGGGGTCGGCGAAGCCCAGCGCGGCGAGGCGCCGACCGGCCTCGTCGGTGGTCAGTCGCAGGCCTGCCGACGGCACGCGGGCGACCGCCGACAGCAGCGGCCGGTAGAACAACTTCTCATGCAGCCGGCGCACCTCGCGTGCGCTGAGCGCCCACTCCGCCGCGAAGACGTCGCGTGCGTCGCCGCGCGAGTCCGGCCGGAAACCCATGGCGCGGGCCAGCACCGTGAGCTCCGCCGGGTCGTCAGGCACGAGGTGCGTACGACGCAGCCGGCGCAGCTGTACGCGGTGCTCGGTGGCGCGCAGGAACCGGTACGCATCGCCAAGGCTCAGCGCGTCGTCGCGTCCCACGTAGCCGCCGTCGCGCAATGCAGCGAGCGCGGACAGCGTGGCGGGTACGCGTAGCGACTCGTCGCCGCGTCCGTGCACGAGCTGCAGCAGCTGCACCGCGAACTCGACGTCGCGCAGACCGCCGGGACCGAGCTTGATCTCGCGCTCGGCAATGTCCGCGGGCAGGTGAGCGACGACGCGCCGGCGCATCGCCTGGACGTCGGACACGAAGTCGGGGCGTTCGGCTGCCGCCCACACCATCGGCGCGATCACGTCGAGGTAGCGCCGGCCGAGCTCGCTGTCGCCGGCGGCGGGGCGGGCCTTCAACAGCGCCTGGAACTCCCACGTGCTCGCCCAGCGCCGGTAGTAGGCCTCGTGGCTCGCGAGCGTCCGCACGAGCGGACCGACCTTTCCTTCGGGTCGCAACGCCGCGTCGACTTCCCAGGCAACGGCCGCGCAGATGCGCATTGTCTCCGCGGCGAGCTTCGTGGCGGTGGCCAGTGCCGCCTGCTCGTCCGCGTCACCCGCGGGCTCGGCTACGAAGATCACGTCCACATCGGAGACGTAGTTGAGCTCACGGCCGCCCGCCTTGCCCATCGCGATGATCGCCAGGCGGCAGGCCGCGACATGTGCCGGAAGGTCTGCCTGCGCGACGGCGAGCGCGGCGCGCAGGGTCTGGTCGGCGAGGTCCGCGAGCGCCTCGGTGACCGTCTCCAGCTGCAGCTCCCCGGCAACGTCCCGCCCGGCGATCGCGACCAGCTCGCGGCGATACGCGGCCCGCAGCTGTGCGAGCGGCGCGGGGCGAAGTGCCGGCCGGTCGAGATCGCCGGCAAGCATCCGCCAGTCATCCCGATGTGCCGCCAGATGATCTGCCAGCGCCGGCGACGCGCCGAGCAGGCTGCTCAGCCGGACCCGCAGCCTCGCGTCGGCACGCAACGCCTCCAAAAGCTCCGGCTCAGCCACCCTGGCAAGAGCGCGCACCGCCGCGTCGGGATCCGCCGACCGGCCCAGCGCCGCCACGACGGCTGCCGCGTCTTCGTCGACCGGCGCATTCGCTTCGCCGTCCCACAGCGCCAGCGGTGCGCCGGACAGCAGCACCGCGGTGTCGGCGTCGAGGAAGCCCAGGCGGGCCAGCCGCAGCGCGATGCGGCGGGTCACTGCGATCGCGCCGCCCGCATCTCGGCGGCGAGCGCCGCCCGGATCGCCGCCGGGTCGGTGATCGGCTCGGCGGTGGCCATACGCAGCGGTCGGGTGGCGGCCACCCACGACGGGTCGAGCACGATGCTCGCGAACCGCTCCGCGAAGGGACGCCAGACCTCCGCGACGTCGGCGTCCACGGCGTCGGCGCGCTCGAGAATCGCGTCGACGTCATACCCCTCGAGCGCTGCCGCATCGGAGGCCGCCCATTGACGCACTATCTCCGCTGTCGTCTCGATGTGGAACTGGATGCCCCACGCGACTCGCCCGGCCCGGAACGCCTGTACTTCGCACACCGGCGAGCTTGCCAGCAAGACCGCGCTCGGGGGCAGCTCGAGGACGGCGTCGTGATGCCACTGGATGACGTCCGGAGTGATCGGCATGTCCCGGAACAACGGGTCCGTCGCCGCGTTCGCGCGCTTCGCGATCAGTTGCGCGCCGAACTCGGGGCCCTCCGGGTTGCGCCCGACGCGCCCACCCAGCACGGTCGCGATCAGTTGCGCGCCGTAGCAGATCCCGAGAGTCGGCCGCTCGTCCGGGAGTGCCGCGGCAAGCAACTCGCGAAGGTGCGGTGGCTCGTCACCGACAGTGTCTCCACCCAGCACCACCAGCCCGTCGTGCCCGCTCAGATCGTCCGGCAGCCGGGACCAGTCACGCACGTCCAGGTCCAGCCCGGCCCCGACCAACCAGTCCGCGAGCCGGCCGATCGGCACGCTCGGCACGTTCTGCACGACGAGGGTAGTCACGCCTTCGAGACTAGTGCCGGCTCGCGTTCGGCCCCGAGGTCGGCGGCCGCGACCCGCGGCCGAGGCATCAGCAGAAACGCGGCCATGTAGAGCAGCGCGGCGATGATCAGCAGCGTGCGGTACCCGTAGGCGAGAGCCAGGTACTCCAGGCTGCCGCCGAGCATCGCGCCGAGCAGGTTTGCGGCGAACGCGACCGTCGGCTCCGGCGTGGTGGCGAACCGTTTCGCGAAGATCACGTTTGCGGCGAAGATCGGCAGAAATGCGATCACGATCGCGACCAGCGCTCGCGGGCCGGCAGGCAGCGACAGCAACGCGGACGCGGGCACAACCCAGGCGAGCGCGAGCCCGCCGAGCAGCAGCCCGTACATGACGGGCAGCGGCGGGGTACGGAAGCGCCGGGTGACTTCTACGGCGGCAAGGACGGCGAGCAGCACGCCGGCGAACACCAGCGCGTTCACCAGCCACGTCGTGCCGAATAGGAGCGCGAACCCGGTGACGTTCTTCGTCTCCAGAAGCAGGAACGCCGCGCCGAGCAGGAACAGGTCCCGGT
The DNA here is from genome assembly GCA_035263725.1 of Jatrophihabitantaceae bacterium. Taxonomy (GTDB): domain Bacteria; phylum Actinomycetota; class Actinomycetes; order Mycobacteriales; family Jatrophihabitantaceae; genus DASXRA01. The sequence goes on from DATFRC010000203.1 coordinate 8,498, forward strand.
AGGACCACATCTGCCGCACGCTCGAAAGCCGCGGCCCGCGGCGGGTCAGCAGTACGGCGAGCACGGACAGGACGCTGGCCAGCAGGATCAACGCGAGCGTCTTGACATAGAGCCCCGGCACGGCCGAGTGCTCGAGGTACAGGAATGGCTTGTCGTCGGTGGCCGGCGGCGGCGTGCCCGCCGAACGCGTCCAGGTGCTCGTGCCGCACTGCTGGTCTGCCGGTGAGAGTGCGGCGAGGATCACGGCTCGGCCAGGCGCGTCCTGCGCGACGCACGGCGAGTGACCGAACGCGGTATCCATCGTCCCGGCCAGGCGGTCGACGAGCCACGCCTCGCGGTAGTAGTTGTACATCGCAAACGCCCCGCCCGGCGCGAGGTGGGCGCGGGCAGCGCGCACCGCCTCAACCGTGAACAGGTAGCTCTCCAGACGCAGCGAGCTGGCGCCGGATACGAGCGTCAGCGAGTCGGGCAGCGCGAACAGGATCAGGTCGAACTTCTTGTGTGTCGACTCGAGGTAGGCCCGCCCGTCGTTGACGTGTGTTGTGACACGCGGGTCCTGGTAGACCCGGTCCGGGTTGTGCTGCTTGCCGAAGCGCAGCAACGTCGGGTCGATCTCGACCGCGTCGACGTGGCGGGCGTGCCGGCTGAGCGCGATCGCCACGTCGCTTCCCGTACCGGCCCCGACGACGAGTACATCGCCGGGCGGGCGCGGTGCGAGCAGATAGGGCGAGAGATACCAGGACTCGTCGCGTTCCTTCGTCGCGGCACTGGTCAGCCGCTGGTGCGGGATGCCGTTGACCTGGATGTCCCACGCCGGGCCGCCTGCGTCGTCTACCCCGGCAACCGTCGTGACCTTGTAGTAGGGCGACCAGAACACGTTCTTGTCGTGGCGCATCGGGTAGCCGAACAGCAGCAGCAGCGCCACGAGCAGGCTCACCGAGACCGATACGCCGGGCCGGCCGAGAAGCACGACGAAGAGTGCGCCGATGATCGCAAACCAGACGAACGGCGGGGAGTCGAGGAATGCCAGCCCGGTGAACACGGCGATGCCGAGGAGGCTGCCGAGCAGGTCGTAGCGGTACGCGTCCAGACGCGGCAGGTGCATGAAGCACGCGCCGACCAGCTCCCCCGGCCCGGCCATGACGGCCGCCACGGCGAGGAACACCGCTGGCAGGGTGAGCCAGATCGGCGGTCCCGTGGTCGCCAGGCTGGTGAAGAAGATCAGGGTGCTGCCCTTGCGGTCGACGCTGACCGGGTAGGCGGCCACAAAGCCCACCAGGCCCAGCAGGATCATCGGCGAGTAGTACGGCGCCGGCATCCGGTCGGCCGGAGCGCGCAGGAAGCCCAGCCCGATACCGAGGAAGGAGCCGAGCAGCACGATGTTGGAGAAGTAACTCAGGTGCAGCACGTTGGCGCCCGTCCAGCGGATGAGCGCGAGCTCGAGGAACAGCATGAGCGCGCTGCCCAGGGCCAGGCGGACGCGTATCGGCATCGCTAGTTCACCCCGCCGGTGCGGATTCGGCTGGCACTCATCGTTTAGAGCGACGGCAGGTAGCGGCGCAGTTCGAACGGGGTTACGGCCGCTCGGTAGTCGACCCACTCGGCGCGCTTGTTGCGCAGGAAGTAGTCGAAGACGTGCTCGCCCAGTGTCTCCGCGACGAGCTCGGACTCCTCCATTGCCCGCAGTGCGTCGGCCAGGTTGTGCGGTAGTTCGGCATAACCGAGGGCGCGGCGCTCGGCGTCGGTGAGCGACCAGACGTCGTCCTCGGCGCCGGGCGGCAGTTCGTAGCCCTGCTCGATGCCCTTCATGCCGGCGGCGAGCAGCACGGCGAAGGCGAGATACGGGTTGCATGCCGAGTCCAGCGAGCGCATCTCGACCCGGGTCGAGTTGGCCTTGCCAGGTTTGTACATCGGCACCCGCACCAGCGCCGAACGGTTCGCATGCCCCCAGCACACGTACGTGGGCGCCTCGACGAGCTCACCGGGTGCCTGGTATCCGAACAGCCGCTTGTAGGAATTCACCCACTGGTTGGTTACCGCGGTGATCTCCCGGGCATGGTGCAACAACCCGGCGATGAACGCCCGCGCCGTCTTGGATAGGTACAGCGGGTCGCTCGGGTCATGGAAGGCGTTGCTGTCGCTCTCGAACAGGGACAGGTGTGTGTGCATGCCGCTACCGGGCTGGTCCCCGAACGGCTTCGGCATGAAGGTCGCGTGCACGCCGTGCGCGATCGCGACTTCCTTGATCACGTGCCGGAACGTCATGATGTTGTCGGCCATCGACAGGGCGTCGGCGTAGCGCAGGTCGATCTCCTGCTGCCCGGGTGCCACCTCGTGGTGGCTGAACTCGACCGAGATGCCGAGCCCCTCCAGCGCGCTGACGGCATCCCGGCGGAAGTCGTGCGCGCTGTCGTGACTCGTCATGTCGAAGTAACCGCCGGTATCGATCGGCTCGGGCTCGCTTCCGTCGGTCGGCAGGTTCTTCAGCAGGAAGAACTCGATCTCCGGGTGGGTGTAGAAGGTGAAGCCGCGCTCGGCTGCACGCGACAACGCCCGCCGCAGCACGTAGCGCGGGTCCGCCCAGGACGGCGAGCCGTCGGGCATCGTGATATCGCAGAACATTCGTGCTGAGTCCGCGGCGCGGCCATCCGCCTCGGGCAGGATCTGGAACGTCCCCGGATCGGGCCGCGCCAACATGTCGCTCTCGCTGGCCCGCGCGAACCCCTCGATCGCCGAGCCGTCGAAACCGATGCCCTCCTCGAAGGCACCGTCCAGCTCGGCCGGTGCGATCGCCACGGACTTCAGGTAGCCCAGGACGTCGGTGAACCACAGCCGAACGAAGCGGATCTGACGCTCTTCGAGCGTCCGCAGTACGAATTCCTGTTGGCGATCCACGGTCCTCCAGTCTCCAGCCGACCGATTACCGGGACATTACGCCACCACCACAACGCGATGAGCGCTCGCGCGAAGAGCCCGCCGGCGGCTGTGCCTACCGAACTGCGCCGACGCGCGGCCCAGGCGCGGCGGCGGATTAATGCAGCGCGCTACCTGCTACCCACTGGGACCAGGGCACGCTCCAGTCGCCGTTCTGCCACACCGCTAGGGGCGCGCCACCGGTGTGCTTGACCTGCACCACGTCGCCGATCTGGGACCACTTGTAGAACCACTGGGCGTTGGCCGGCGAGACGTTCAGGCACCCGTGTGACGTGTCGGTGTTGCCCTGCGCCCAGACGGACCACGGCGCAGAGTGCACGTAGACCCCGTCCGTGCTGATGCGGGTGGCCCAGTACACCAGGACGTTGTAACCGCCGGCGTCCAGCGAGAGGCCGAAGGTGCGCGAGTCCATCCGGACCGGGTTGGCCTGGTCAAGGACCGTGTAGGTTCCGGGCTGCGTCCAGAACGTGATCGTCTTGCCGTGGTCGACCGTGCTGCCGCCCTTGCCCATCGACGTGGGCATGTGCTTGATGATCTTGCCGTTCTGGTAGACCGTGACGATCTTGGTCTTGTCGTCGGCGACCGAGATGTGTGACGCCCCGATCTGGAACGAGATGCTCTGGTCGGCCTGTCCCCACAACCCGGGACTGACCTGCTTGCCGTACACGTTCGCGGACACGGTGACCTTCGTGCCGGGCTGGTAGTACACCTGCGGGCGCCAGTGCACGTTCTGATCGTCCATCCAGTACCAGCTGCCCTGTTGCACCGGCGACGTGCTGACGGTCAGGGTCCGCTCGGCGGCCGCCCTGTCGGTGATCGGCTCGTCGAAGTGCACGCTGGCCACGAAGCCCACCCCGTAGGTCGCTCCGGCTGCAATCGCCGCGCCGCCGGTGGTGTCCAGGTACGGCATGGTCATGTTCGGTGGCGTCACGGTGGTGAACCGCGTCGTGCGCGTGACCGCCCGGCCGTCGGCGTTCACCGCCTTCGCGCTGACGGTGTAGGTCCTGCTGTACCCGAGGTCCTCGGCGACGTGCCACGACGTCCTGTCGGCGCTGAAGGCACCCTTGACGACCTTGCCCTCCGGGTTGGTCATCGTGACCGACGACAGCGTGCCTCCGGCCGCGTTGACGGTGACCGGCGCGGCCGGGCTCACATCCTGCGCGCCGTCGGCCAGATTGCTGGTCACCCGGGCCGGCGGCGCCGGCGGCACGCTGCTCCGGGGGGTCGCGACGTCGCCGGACGGGGTCGAGTTACCGACCGGAGACGTTCTCTGGGTGCTGTGGTGGCCTGACGAGCACGCACCGAGCGCTAGCACAGCTGTGGCGGCGAGCGCCGCCACAGTCCAAAGTCGCCGATCCCCCACGAACACCCGAACCTCCGGCCTGCAGTTCCCCACGATGAACCGCGTCGATCTCAATTGTGGACCAGGAGGGCAGATCGACGCGCCAACTGATGGTCACGATCAGCTCTCACTCGTATGACGTACGAACCGCTGGTCTGGTTGCAATAGATCCGGCATGTCGCGGGATCCGACACCGCGCCAACTTGCGACATTCTGCCCTATGGTCCTAACGCTAATGCTACGGGTATGCCTCCGGAGGACACTGGAGACATGCCGCAGCTACGTCTCGCCCTCGCCCAGATCGACGTGACCGTCGGCGACATGGCAGGCAACGCCGCCGCCGTCGTGGCCCGTGCCCGGGAGGCCGCCGCCGCCGGAGCCCACCTGGTCGTGTTTCCTGAGATGACGATCACCGGCTACCCACCGGAGGACCTCGTTTTCCGCGAGTCGTTCCGGGCGGCGTCGCGGGCCACCTTGGAGAAGTTGGCGAGCGACCTGGCGGCTGCGGGCCTGGCCCAGACAGCCGTCGTCGTCGGATACCTGGACGAGGACTGCGGACCACGCACCGCGTCGACCCTGTACCTGGACGAGCGCGCAGGTCCGCGCAACGCGGCCGCGTTCTGTCTCGGGGGCCGCGTCGTCGCCACCTACTACAAGCACCACCTGCCCAACTACGGAGTGTTCGACGAGGCGCGCTACTTCGTTCGTGGAGAGCGCTTCACCGTGGTGCGCTACCGAGGGGTCGACGTCGCGCTGACGATCTGCGAAGACCTCTGGCAAGACGACGGCCCGTTCGCGGTGGCCGGCCAGGTCGGGGTGGGCCTCGTGGTGAACATCAACGGCTCGCCGTACGAACGCCACAAGGACGACGTGCGGCTACGCCTGCTGCAGCGGCGCGCGCGTGAGGCGCAGGCCACGGTCGCGTACCTGAACATGGTCGGCGCCCAGGACGAGCTGGTGTTCGACGGCGATTCGATGGTCGTGAGCGCGGACGGCGCGCTGCTCGCCCGCGCGCCGCAGTACATCGAGGGTGTGTTCTACGTCGACCTGGACCTGCCGACCACCGATCCCGTTATCCCGGAGCACTCGTCGATGCGCGTCGAGACGCACGACACCCAGACGGCGGCTGTGCCGTCGTTCCGTAAGCAGCCGGCCGGCATCGCCGAGCCCATGAGCGACGAGGCCGAGATCTGGGGCGCGCTTGTCACGGGCACCCGCGACTACGTCCGCAAGAACGGCTTCCACTCCGTCGTCCTGGGCATGTCCGGCGGCATCGACTCGGCAGTGGCGGCAACGATCGCGGCGGACGCGATCGGCGGCGAGAACGTGTACGGCGTCTCGATGCCGAGCAGCTACTCGTCCGAGCACTCGAAGTCGGATGCCGCAGATCTTGCCGAGCGCATCGGGGCGAACTATCGAGTGGTGCCCGTTGCGCGGATGATCGACGAGTTCGTCGAGACGCTGAAGCTCACCGGTTTGGCGGAGGAGAACGTTCAGGCCCGGGTGCGTGGCACGACGCTGATGTCGCTGTCGAACGCCGAGGGTCATCTCGTGCTGGCGACCGGCAACAAGAGCGAACTGGCGGTGGGCTACTCGACGATCTACGGCGACGCGGTGGGTGGGTTCGCACCGATCAAGGACGTCCCGAAGTCGCTGGTCTGGCAGCTCGCCCGCTGGCGTAACGCTGATGCAGAGGCGCGCGGCGAGCGAGCGCCCATCCCGCCGAACTCGATCTCGAAGCCGCCGTCGGCGGAGTTGCGGCCCGGCCAGCTCGACACCGACTCGCTGCCGGACTACGGGTTGCTCGACGAGGTGCTGGCGCGCTACGTCGACCGCGACGAAAGTGTGGCGGAGATCGTCGCGGCTGGGTACCCCCCGGATCTGGTCGGCCGGATTGCCCGCATGGTCGACGCCGCCGAATGGAAGCGGCGGCAGTACCCGCCAGGTCCGAAGATCGGCTTAAAGGCGTTCGGCCGGGACCGGCGACTGCCGATCAGCAGCCGCTGGCGGGAGTGATGAGCACTGGCCAGTGACCTATTTCTCGTCGCGCACGTGCAGACATCGGGCACATGACGGCGCACGATGATGGCATCCGTCCACAGATTGTGCCCGGGGACCGGCGAGCCGGCCTCGAGGAGAAGGTGGGGCTTGCAATGTCAGAAACCCTGTACGGCGGCGTACAGAACCGGCGGGTAACGATCCGGGACCTGCAGCGCGCGAAGGACAACGGCGAACGCTGGCCGATGCTCACCGCGTACGACTACTCGACGGCGCGCGTGTTCGACGACGCGGGCATACCCGTGCTGCTCGTCGGCGACTCTGCCGCCAACGTGGTCTACGGGTATGACACGACGGTGCCGGTGAGCGTCGACGAACTGCTGCCGCTGGTCCGTGGCGTGGTACGAGGCACAAAGCGTGCGCTGGTCGTCGCCGACATGCCGTTCGGCAGCTACCAATCCTCCCCGCAGCAGGCGCTGGAGACGGCGGCACGGTTCATGAAGGACGGCGGCGCCCAGGCGGTGAAGCTCGAGGGCGGCCGCCGCGTCGTGCCACAGGTCGAGGCACTCGCCGGTGCCGGCGTCCCGGTCATGGCACACATCGGACTCACCCCTCAGTCGGTCAACGCGCTGGGCGGCTACCGGGTACAGGGCCGTGGCGACGAGGCGGCGCACCGCCTGCTGCAGGCTGCGAAGTCGCTGCAGCATGCGGGCGCGTTCGCGGTCGTGATGGAGGTCGTACCGTCCGAGGTGGCTCGCGACGTGACCGCGCAGTTGCACATCCCGACGATCGGTATCGGCGCGGGGCCGCACTGCGACGCCCAAGTGTTGGTGTGGCAGGACATGGCAGGCCTGCGTAGCGGCGAGCACAAGGCGAAGTTCGTCAAGGAGTTCGCCGACCTGGCCGGTGTATTGCGAAGCGCAGCAGAGGCGTTCGGTGCTGAGGTCCGCTCAGCTACCTATCCGGCACCGGAGCACGAGTACCACTGACCGTCGAGGTTGTCCGTGTGTCGCGGTGGTGGAACACCGCGGCACACGGACAACTCGGGAATCGCCCTTGGCGGACGTCCAGCCGTGCTGTGTAAGGACGTGACTTAGCTCAGCGAGCTGCCTTACGCGTGGTCGTCTTCGTTGCGGCCGCCGTGCGTCCGCCAACCTTCTTCACTGCGGTCTTCCGTACCGGAGCTTTCTTCGCAGCTGTGGTCGCGCGCGCCGTCGTCTTCCGCGCAGGCGTCTTCTTCGCCGTCACCTTCTTGGCAGGTGCCTTCTTCGCGGTCGTCTTACGCGCGGTGGTCGTCTTGCGCGCGGTGGTCTTCTTGGCCGCGGTCGCCTTCTTGGCAGGTGCCTTCTTCGCGGTCGTCTTGCGTGCTGTGGTGGTCTTGGAAGCCGCAGTCTTCTTCACCGCAGTCTTCTTGGCCGTGGTCTTCTTTGCAGCCCTCTTAGCGGGTGCGGTCATTGCCGTGCCTCCTCGTAGGCAACGTGCTTGCAGGTCGATCGTGATCAGTGGACGCTGCGATGCGCCACGGCGTCAATGCGCCACGCCGTTTTGTTTCAGTGGTTCGCGATAGCTGTTGGATGACCCCCACGCGCAACACCTCGCTACTCACCATAGAAACCCCCTATAAAACAAGCACATTCTCGATGTGCCTACGCATCGCTGCACGTCCAGTCGCATCGTGTCATGCGTTGCGTGTTGAAAGCACGATCGACCATGTTCGCTGCATGCGCAAGACGATGTCGCAAGTTCGTGCGCAGCTGACGTCGACAAAGAGAGGCGACGGACGAGTCGACCTGTAAGCCGGGTCCTGTGCCCAGCGCTCACGCACCGGGCGACGGCCATCCATCTCGGCCTCTCGTCGCCGAGAGGCTCTAGCGGTCTACCCGCAGGCTCGGGCGGGCCGCCCTCGATCGCCTGCGCGAATCCCCTGGTTGCCCAAGCGATTCTTCTTGACCTTGCTCCGGGTGGGGTTTGCCGAGCCGTTCCGGTCACCCGGAACGCTGGTGGTCTCTTACACCGCCGTTTCACCCTTACCGGCCAAGTGGCCGGCGGTCTGCTTTCTGTGGCACTTTCCCGCGGGTCACCCCGGGTTGCCGTTAACAACCACCCCTGCCCTGTGGAGCCCGGACTTTCCTCGGCGCACCTGTTACCAGGTCCGACGCGGCCGCCCGGTCGGCTCGTCCGCCGCAACGACAATGTTAGCGGGCGAATAGGCTCGCTGCGTGGGCGTCGCCGACATCGCGCTGTTGTGCGGTGCCGGCCTTCTCGGTGGACTCGCCAACTCCATCGCCGGAGGCGGGTCGCTGCTCGTGTTTCCCGCGCTGGTCGCGACGGGGCTGGGCACCGTGGCGGCGAACGTCACGAACTCGGTCGCGCTCTGGCCCGGTTACGTCGGCACGCTCTTCGGGCTCGGTCCGCTGGTCAACACGCAGACCCGGCGCGCTCGCGAATTGGCCCTGGTGGCATGTCTCGGCGCCGCAGCGGGATGTGCCGTGCTGCTGCTGACGCCGGCGCGTGCGTTCACGGTCGTCGTGCCGTTCCTAGTCATCGGTGCCAGCACCCTTGTCGCGGCTCAGCCGGTGATCGCCCGACACATCGGCGCCTCCCACGTATCGCGCCCGCGCGTGCTCCTGATCGCGGTCGGCGCCAGCGCCGTGTACGGCGGCTACTTCGGCGGCGGACTCGGGGTGATCCTGCTGGCCGTGCTTGGTCTGACGATCGTTGCGCCGCTACGCGAGACCAACGCCCTGAAGAGCATCATCCAGTTGATCGTTGCGACGGTAGCGCTCGTCGCGTTTGCCATCTTCGGGCCGGTGCACTGGCTCGAGGTGGCCATCGTCGCGCCTACCGCGCTGCTCGGCGGCGTGCTCGGCGGACGGTTGGCGGCGGTGATCAACGAGCGTCTGCTGCGCATCGCCATCGTGGTCTTCGGACTTGCGATCGGCACATGGCTAGCAGTCCGTGCATTCAGCTAGCGATGCGATGAGCGCTCGCGCGAAGAGCCCGCCGGCCGCGACGCGGGCCGAGCGAAGGCGAAGGCTCGGCTCGAGGTGCGCGCCGCTTGCGGCGCCGCCGAGAGACGAATCCGGCGGATTAGCACAGTCGGCGGCGCTGCGAACGTGCAACACCGCCGACGTTGTTAAGGGGTTTCCGGGCTACTGGTCCTTGTCGATGAAGTCGTCCGCCTTCTGCTGCGCGGTGTCGACCTTGTCCTGGTACTTGCCGCCAGTCTTCTCATCGACGATGTCGCCGCCCTTGTCGACGGCGCCTTTCGCGGTGTCCTTGTTCTGAGATAACAGCGACTTCGCCTTATCCAGGAGGCCCACCTCAACCACCTCGCTTCACGAGATCACACCCGTGGCCGGGCGCGACGGCACACGATGCACCTAACGACAGAATGAACCTCTAATGACGCTCTGAAAAGAGCGCCCAGTACCGCAAGCGGCGACAAAGACGACAGTCAGGCTGCGGCTAGAGCTGTGCGTGGGACCAGTCGACCTTTTTCGGCGCAACGACCGTGCCGACGTCGAGCTGCACATCTTCGTGGCTGCCCAGCGTGATCGACGCCGGGTCGCCGGAGTAGCGGACGCCGTTGACGTACGCGGTGACCGTACCTTGTGCGGGACCGACCCGCGTGCTCGTCAACGGTTGTCGCCATATGGCAAAGAACTGGCCCAGCGTGTACGTCGTCTGGTTCGGCGCCTCGACGTGGATCACCCCGTCCTGCGCGTGGACGTGCAGCCAGTAATAGCACTGCGATGCCTCGTAGAACGTGCCGTTCGTCGTCTGCTGCGCAACCGGTTTCACGATGCCTATGCCGGCCGGGATCGGCCGGAGCGCACCGTTGACGTAGACGGTCAGATGCGTGTGGATGTGGTAGGCGACCTGTTCGTTCGACTGGCACTGGATGCCGTCGACGGTCTGCCCGTCGGCGGCGGTGCTGGCGGACGCGAGCACCGCTCCTCCTTCGAGCGGGATGCCCTCCGGCCCCGCCGGACCGGTTAGCGTGGCTGACGCGGCATCCGATGCGCCGCTCGGAGACCCATGACCCTTCGACCCGGTGATGGCTACGCCGGCGGCGATGCCACCGCCGACGGCGGCAACCACGAGCACCGCGGCCGCTATCAGCAGGGCCCGCTTGCGACGCTCCCGGGCGCGCTCGGCGGCGCGAAATGCGGCCGACTTCGCGCGTGCGGAACTGCCTGTCGCCCGAGAGGCCGGCTGCTTCTGACTACCCACTTTGTCCAGGCTAGGCAGCGTCCCTGTGCTTCCGGACAGAACGAACTACAGCAGCCCACCGTGGGAGTAGCTGGCCCAGGAAAGGTTCCAGTCGCCGTACCCGTCCCAGACCGGAACGCTTGCGGACGTGCCGGTATTCGTCCACGTCACGGGATCGCCGATGACCGAGTAGTGGTAGTACCACTTGGCGTTCGCCGGGCTCAGGTTCGTGCAGCCGTGCGAGAGGTTCGCCTGGCCGAGTTCGCCGTTCCAGTAGGCGTCATGGATGAATTCGCCGTCGTACGTGACCCGCACCGACCACGGCACCTCGATGTTGTAGTAGGGCTCGCCCGGCGCGCTCACCATGTCCTGCGGGTTGGCCTTGCCGATGACCACGGCGGTGCCGGCGTAGGTCGGGGTTGTGGCCTTGCCGAGCGACACCGGAAACGTCCTGATCAACTTGCCGTCGGCGTAGACGTGCATGCGCTTCGACTTGCCGTCGATCTTGACGAGCTGCGCCGCACCCGTTCTCATCGACAGGGTCAGGTTGTCATCGAACACGAGTCCCTTGCCCGCCCACAGGCCGGCGAGAGGCAGCGACATGTTGATCGAGGCATGGGCCGGCCAATACGCGGGAAGACGGTAATGGGCCTCCAGCGCCTGGTCCGCCTGCGAGGAGCGCTCGAAATACCACGCGCCGTGCACCGGCTCGCCGTCGACGGTGACCTTGGTGACCTGATCGAACACCGACGCGTCGGTGATCGCGGCCGAGAAGTAGGCGATGATCGGCATCCCGACGCCGAACGTCTGGCCGTCGCTCTCGTACAGGCTGACGTGCACCGGGTTCCCGGACCCGCGCCGGGGCGGCGGCGGTTGGCTGGGCGTCGGGGTACGCGGTGTCACGATCACCGGCGCGTTGTTCCCGGCGGCAGACGACTGGACGACGGTCGTCGGCGGAGGTCCCCCGCCCGACCGGCCGCTGCCGCAGGCGGTCAGCACGACAGCCAGGGCGCATGCGAGCGCTCCCCACGATCGGCCGCGCGCGATCATCATGATCAAACGTTACGTGCTGTTCTTAAGCACGGGACGTGCGGCGCGCCGAATATCAGTGCATCTTGTGCGGCGGCGGAGGCGGTAGGGAAGTGACGTCCGCAGCCGCCTCCGGCCAGACGAGCAGGATCGCGGCCAGGAAGCCTACTACCGCCAGCAGCCGGCGCAACTCCGCCGATGCGTCGTGCGGCGACACCGTACCGGCAGCCACCACGACCACCGCCGCCGGAACCGCGGCAATCGCCTCAGGCCAGCCCTCGGGCGGACTACCGCGAACGCTAGCGCCGCGACCAGCAGCCCCGCCGATAACGCCTCGGCCGGGGCACCGGTCACGCCAGATGACTGACGTCGTTGACGAGGCGAACCGACGGCGTGCCGTCGGCGTAATAGTCCACGATC
>DATFRC010000204.1:0-25117 GCA_035263725.1 Jatrophihabitantaceae bacterium
CCAGACGATCGGCTACATCGAACGCGGCGACTACAACCCCAGCCTGGAACTAGCGCTCACCATCGCTGAATTCTTCCGCCTGCCGGTCGAAGCGATCTTCAGCCTCAAACCGATGACGCCCCTGTCGCAAGAGATCTTCGGCGAACCGCCACGAGAATCCCGGTGACCGTTTAGGTATGGCCCGGGTCGTTCAGGCTTAGTTCCAGATGCCCTGATCCGGCTCCGCACGACGTCTATCCGATGTCTACACCTCGTCAATGCGCCAGTCGTTAGCTAGTTGACGGCTGCGAGAGCAGCCGACGACGCGGGCGACTGACGGATCGGGGCGCAACGACGATGGACGACGAGAGCCGTTCGCGGCGCACGCTTAACGGAGCTCTCGCGACGTAACCGTTTGCCATCTATTACTACATGAGGCATAGAAGATGTGGGCAGGCTTCGCCATAACCGCCAGCCGCCGGCCGGAGGACTATAACGTTCGTGCAACATCTTGACACCGGAGCCGGGCTGCGGTTTGCCGTGCTCGGGCCGCTGCGTGGCTGGTACGACGAGACCGAGCTGGCGCTGGGCACGCCACAGCAGGCCGCCACTCTCTCGGCGCTGCTACTTCGCCGTGGGCACCCAGCAACCGTGTCGCAGCTCATCGACGCGGTGTGGGGCGACGCGCCGCCCCGAGCCGCGGTCGAGACGCTGCGGACCTACATATCGCGGCTTCGCCGCGTATTCGACCGCGCTCGCGGCGATCGTGCGGCCGGGCCGCAGGTGGAGTCGGTCGGCGACGGCTACGGCTTGCGCCTGGCCGAGGATGCGCTCGATCTGCTGGTATTCGAACGGCTGGCCGCGACGGCCGACGCGGAGCGTACGGCCGGGGACCTGCATGGGGCAGTCGGACACCTGCGTGAGGCTTTGCAGCTATGGCATGGCGTCGCGCTGGCCGGCGTGCCAGGACCGTTCGCCGAGCAGCACCGCGATCGGTTCGCCGAGATGCGCCTGGCTGCACTCGGCAGCCGGGTCGACCTCGACCTCGCGCTCGGCCGGCACCTGGAGGTAACCGCCGAGCTGACCGCGCTGACGTCGGAATACCCGCTTCGGGAGCGGTTCCGCGAGCAGCTGATGCTTGCGCTGTACCGGTCCGGGCGGCAGGCGGAGGCGCTCGCGGTGTACCAGGACACCCGGCGCGTGCTCACCGACGAGCTGGGCATCGACCCCGGGCCGGAATTGCAGGAGCTACATCGGCGCATCCTCGAGGCGGATCCGGACCTGAGCATCGAGCCGACCCGACCGCTTGTGGCCGGCCCCACCCCTACGCCGGCGCAGCTGCCCGCCGACCTGGGCGACTTCGTCGGCCGGCAGGAGGTGCTGGCCGCCGTGCGACACGAACTCACCGCCGCGCGCCAGGCCGTGACCGTCGTGGCGGTGACGGGACTGGGTGGCGTCGGCAAGACCAGCCTCGCCGTGCACGCGGGCCATGCCGTGCGTGATCAATTCCCGGACGGCCAGCTCTATCTCGACCTGCACGGGCTGAGCGACCAGCCGGTCGAGCCGAACGATCTGCTGCGTTGCGTGCTGACCACGCTCGGCATTCCGGAAAGTCGGCAGCCGGCCGGTTTGATCGAGAGGGCGGCCCTGTACCGATCCCTGCTGACCACCCGCCGCATGCTGATCGTGCTCGACGATGCCCACGACGCCGAGCAGGTGCGCTGGCTTGTGCCGGGAACCGCAAGCTGCGCCGTCGTCGTGACGAGCCGCCGGCGCCTGACCGGCATCCCGGCGGCCCGCACAGTCAACCTCGACGCACTCGGCCTGGATGACGGCGTCGCCTTGCTGGCGAGCATCGTCGGCGCCCGGCGCGTGTGGGCCGAGGCGGATGGCGCTCGGGACCTCGTGCTGGAATGCGGTCTGCTGCCGCTGGCAATCCGCATCCTCGGCGCCCGCCTGGCCGCCCGCCCGCAGTGGCCGATAGCGGCGGTCGCGCAGCGGCTGCGCGACGACCGACGCCGTTTCGCCGAGCTTCGCACAGGGCACCTGGCGGTCGAGTCGACATTCGACGTCAGCTATCGGCAGCTGAGCGACGAGCAGGTGCGGATCTTCCGATGGCTGTCGCTGACCGACGCAGCGAGCCTCTCGCTGCCCGCCGCCGCGGCACTCGCAGATCTGCCTGAGGACGAGATCGAACCAGCGCTCGAATCATTGGTCGATCTGAACCTGATCGAGACGTGCGGAATCGGCGAGTACCGCTATCACAGCCTGCTGCGCGAGTACGCCCGACACCGCTCGCACGACGCCGACCCACGGCAGCTACGGGCGCGGGCCCTCGGCCGACTGGTGGACTTCTACCTGGCGAGCGCCCGCAACGCGCACCAGCTGATCGAAGTGGGCTCGGACCTGCCCGACGACACGATGCCGACAACCGCCGCCGGCATTGAGCCGGTTGATTCAGACACGGCGCGCGCCTGGCTGCTCGATGAATACCCGAACATCATCGCGACGGTCCGCCAGTTGGCGAACGACCATGCCGCGAACGTCGACAAGCTCGCCGACCTGCTGCTCATGTTGGTGCGCGTCGGCGTCTACGGCGCGAATCGCCAGCAACTCGAGAATGCGGCAAACCGCATTGCCGACCTCGCACAGCAGCTCGGGAACACGAGGGCAGAGGCCCGCGCGCGCTACCTGCGCGGCCGGCTGCTCAGCGAACGTCATTGCTTCGATGCGGCCCTACCAGCGCTCGAGATCGCCGTCGTACGGGCCATGGAGGCCGGCGACCTGCGTAGTTGGGAACGTGCGCGCGCCCGGCAAGGTGTTGCCCACCTGCACTACGGTCACCTGGACGTCGCGGCGGAGTGCTTCAGGGATGCCCTCGACGTTTCGCAGCGGCTCGGCGACCGGCAACGCTCAGCGATCACCCTGGGAAACCTGGCTCAGTTGCGCCTACAGCGCGGCGAATCCGCAGCGGCGGTGGAGATCGCCCGGCGTGCTTACGATACTGCCGAACAGCTCCGCGACCAGATGGCGCTCATGTTCACCGGCTACATGCTCGGCCGCGCGCAGTTGGACGCCGGCCACGTGGCCGACGCCGTAGAGCTACTAGGCGTCGCATTGAACCGGGCGGAGGAGCTGGGGTTCCGGTTCTGGGCCGGCGTGTGCCACGTGTTCCTTGCCCGGGCGCGGCTGGCCGGCGCGCGGTGGCAGGACACGATCGAGCAGGCAGAGCAGGCGATCGGGGTTGGCCGGCAGCTCGACGATCCGTACCTCGAGTGCGAGGGCCTGATCGAGCTTGGCCACGCCCTCGCCGAGGTACGCCAGGCCGGCCGGGCTCGCGCGTCGTGGCTGGAGGCACGCCGGCTGACTGCCCAGTTCGGCGCTTGCTGCATCGAGCAGTACACCGCGAAGCTTGCCGACCTGGGCGCTTAGGACCGTCAACCCCGCGTCAACGACGTGTCAAGCGCGGTTGGCTTTTCTGGTCGTATGGACATCCAGGAACTTCGCGTGGCGCTGAGCGGGCCGGTGTTCGTTCCGGGCGAGCCGGGGTACGACCACGAACGAGCCGGGTTCGACCTCGCGGTGCAGCAGCAGCCGTCGGTGATCGTCGGCGCCACGAATGCCCACGACGTCGCCGCTGCCGTGGACTTCGCGGCCGGCCACCACCTGCCGATCTCCGTGCACGCCACCGGCCACGGTCCGGCGGGCCCCGGGCTGGGCGCGGTCATGATCAGCACGCGCCGGATGTCGGGTATCTCGATCGACCCGGCCAACCGGCTGGCCCGCGTCGAAGCAGGTGTGCGGTGGCAGCCGGTCATCGACGCCGCGGCCGAGCACGGACTCGCGCCGCTGAACGCCTCGTCCCCGACCGTAGGCGTCGTCTCCTACACGCTCGGTGGCGGGCTCGGCCTGTTGGCCCGCCGCTACGGCTGGGCGGCCGACCGGGTGCGTGCCATCGATGTGGTTACTGCCGACGGGAGGCTGCGTCATGTCACGGCGACGCACCACCGGGACCTCTTCTGGGCGCTGCGCGGGAGCAAGGGCAACCTGGGCGTGGTCACGGCACTCGAGTTCGAACTGGTTCCGCTGACCACGATCTACGGTGGCGGCCTGTTCTTCCCGGGCGAGGCTGCTGCGCAGGTCCTTCATGCATACCAGCGCTGGACGCAGGCGGTGCCCGACGAGATGACCTCATCGATCGCGCTGCTGCGCCTGCCGCCGCTACCCGGATTCCCCGCTGAGCTTCGCGGACGCTTCGTCGTGCACGTGCGAATCGCCTACGCCGGCCCGGCCGCCGACGGCGAAAGCGTGGTCGCGCCGCTGCGCGCCGTGGGTCCTCGGCTGCTCGACACCGTGGCGACCATGCCCTACCGGGAGAACGCCGCGATCCATGGAGATCCGCTGGAGCCGCTTCCCGGCTACGAGCGCACCACCGCGCTCCGCTGTCTGGACGCGGCCGCGGTCGACGCGGTCCTGTCCCTCGCCGGTCCCGACTCGGACTGCCCGCTCGTGCTCGTCGAACTGCGGCACCTCGGCGGTGCGCTGGCCCGCGAGCCGGAACATCCCAACGCAGTCGGCAACCGCAACGCCGGGTTTGTGATGACGCTGGTCTCGATCGGCAGCCCGGATGAAGCTGGCCAGATCGTGGCCTACGCGGACAAGCTGCTCGCCGCGGTGGAGCCGTGGGCGACCGGTGGGCGGCTGCTCAACTTCCTCGGCGTCGCGCCGCCCCACATGTATCCCGACGCCTGGGAGCCGGTCGCCCACGAGCGGCTGGCCACCCTCAAGGCCGTCTACGATCCGCACAACCGCTTCTGCCTCAACGTCAACATCCCGCCGCGGATCCTCTAGGTGGCGAGCTACGGAGCGACGCCCACGACGGCGCTCCAGTCGTCGGGGTTGATGGGGAACGAGATGTGTTCGTGGGTGATCAACCACTGATCACCTATCCGCTGGACGCACACGCTCGAAAGCACCACCACCGTTACGTCCCGCCCGCTCCTGCGCGTTCCGCTGTCGGGATGCAGCATGTGCGCGAAAGCTACGTCGCCGTCCACAGCGACGCTCGGGTCATGGGTCTCCAATCCGATGTCGCCCTGGTACTCGGCAAACCATCGCAGGAAGTTTTGCCGGACAGCGTCGGCGCCGACGAACTGGTGCGGCGGGATGATGTCGAAGTACACGATGTTGGGCGAGTAGCTCGACATCGCTCGATCGATGTCCTTCACCCGCATCGCATCGAGCCGACGTCCAGTACCGCCATGACCTCGGCCCGCGCGGCGTCAATCCGATTCACAGCAATGCGGCGCGCCCGACCTTGAGTGCGGCTGCGGTGTCGACGGCGAGGCGGGCTTGGTAGCGAGCCGCGTCCAAGGCCACGTCGTCCGGTGGGCCGTCGGCCGTCACGTGGGACGTCCCGTAGGGATTGCCCGACTTGAGCTGGACGGGGTCCGTATAGCCGGGGGCCACGATGATGCCGCCCCAGTGGTAGAAGGTGTTCCCCAGCGCCAGGATGGTCGACTCCTGGCCACCGTGGGCGGTGTTGCTGGCCGTGAAGGCCGAGTACACCTTCCCGGCGAGTCTGCCCTCCAGCCAGAGGGGCCCGGTGGTATCGATGAACGCCCTGAGCTGGCTTGCCGGGTTGCCGAAACGGGTCGGGGTGCCGAACAGCACGACATCGGCCCAGGCCAGGTCGTCGAGGCTCGCCTCGGCGATATCGGCAGTGTCCTGCATGTGTTCGGCCCAGCCTGGCCTGGCGTTGATTGCCTCTTGTGGGGCGAGTTCGGCGACCTTACGCAGTCGCACATAAGCGCCCGCCTTTTCGGCGCCCTCGGCGACGGCTTGCGCCAGCGCGTGCACGGTGCCGGTGGAGCTGTAGTAGATGATCGCCGCATTTACGGGTTCCATTGGTCGGTGTCCTGTCGGCTAGGCGGTGTGTTCGTCTCACAAGCCCGACGACATCACCGCCCGGAGTGTGAGGCGACGCGCGCCGACATCACGTTTCGGAGCCCAATCTCGTCGAACTTGTGAGGGCAGCTGCAACCAAGGGGGTCGGCGACGAAAATGACCGCCCATTCCGAGCCGGCACACGGCCGGCTAGATCCGGGCCTCGGCACGATCATGAGCGAGCGGCGTCAGTTGATCAATCTTGCGTATCGGCTGCTCGGCTCCCTGGCTGAGGCCGAGGATGTCGTGCAAGAGACCTACGCCCGCTGGTACGCCATGACCCGCGAACAGCAGCACGCCATCCGGTCCCCGGGCGCCTGGTTGACGACGGTCGCCAGCCGGATCTGCCTCGACCTGCTGGGCTCGGCCCGGGCTCGACGCGAGCGCTACGTCGGTGAATGGATCCCCGAACCGCTACCTGACGGCACCGAGTGGATAAACGCGCGGTCCGGCAGCAGCACCGTCGACCCGGCCGACCGAGTCACCCTCGACGAGTCGATCAGCATGGCCTTCCTCGTCGTGCTCGAATCGATGACACCGGCCGAGCGCGTCGCGTTCGTCCTTCACGATGTCTTCCGCTACTCCTTCCAGGAAGTGGCCGAGATCGTGGGGCGTACGCCGACGGCATGTCGTCAGCTCGCCTCCTCGGCGCGCCGTCGCGTTCGCAACTCGCAGCCGCCCGCGACGGCGGCAGCCCACCGGGCCGACATCATCAGGGACTTCAAGCGGGCCTGGCGAGCCAGAGACATCAACGCCCTCATCGCCGTGCTCGACCCTCACGCCACGGCGATCGGCGACGGCGGCGGCCTCGTCAAAGCCGAACTCCGCCCGATCGAAGGCGCCGAGCAGATCGCGCGCTTCTTCGTCGATCGGGCGAGCCTGGCGCCCAACATCTCCATACTGGAGCGTACGGTCAATGGTCAGCCCGGCCTGGTGATCCGACTCGACGGCGCCACCGTGAACGTAATGGCCTTCGATGTAGCGGGCGACCGGATCAAACACATCTGGGCAGTGCTGAATCCCGAGAAGCTACGGCCGTGGGGCGCGGACTGACCGGCGCATTCCGTCCGCACTCCGACGGCCGTTGGCGATCGATCCGGCGCAGCACCGATGCTCGTTCCTAATGCGCGACGTCGACCACGATCCGTTCGGGTGCGGTGAGGGCGAATACCCGGAACCCTGCCTTGTGGTCCAACGTGAGTTGCACGATGGTGCCATCCGTGAAGATCCTTGCGATCCGGACCGTCTTTAGCTGCGCAAGTCCGGGGTGGACGATCGCCGGGCCGTGGTAGGTGAGTGCACCACGCTGATTGCGCACGGTGCCGTGTTCCAGGTCCACCTCGAGCGTGTCACCGCGGTACAACGCGACGTAGCGCAGTCCGGTCCGGGCACCTCGGAAGTCGAAGACCACGCGGTCATATGCGGCATGGGCTCCGATGCGGATCCCGACCAGATCGGCGTTGCGATCGTCGCCCAGTACCGAAGATTGAATCGCCGTTGACGTGGGAGCCGGCAGGTCGGGTGCGACCCAGTAGTGCGCGACATCGATCACGATGCGGGAGTGCGTGCCGGGGCCGGGCAGGGTGAAGACCCGGAACGGCAGCCGCGCGCGGACCCCGAGCCCGATTGTCGTGTAGCCCTCAAAGCTGCCGCCCTGGGCCACCTGACGGAAGGTGCGCCACCCGGCGACGTTGACCAGTTCGCTGCAGTTCGCCGGGCGGTAGGTCGGCGCGCCGGTGTTGACGTTGTAGGTCGACGTCAACAGGACGATCTCGAGGAACGCGCCGCCACGCAGTGGCAGCACGTCGCCCTTCCCTTGGGTGGTAACAGCCGGCACGTAGCGGACGTGAAACGCACTGGGCCGCGCGGCAAAGTCCACAACCAACCGGTCGTAGCAGGGATGCTGGCCGGCGCGCACATTCACGATCGGGGACGACGTCGAGGGACCACCGGGCGTCCGCTTCTCGAGTGAACCCCACTTGATGCCACAGTAGGGCGCCGCCGACGCGCTCGTCGGTGCGCCCGCTGCGGCGACCCCGGCGGCGGCGCCGGCGATGACGACCAGCGCCAGCACAGTCGACCACAGTCCGAGAGCTGGTGACCACCATCTCGCTCGTCGTGTCTCCATGACCGTTCCCTCCCCCTCCGCCGCGCGGGTCCGATAATCACGCGGCGCCTCGTGTGGACGGTCTCGCAGGCCGGCACCGAATGGCAGCCATCCCAGGTGTCGAATCTGCCCACCCCGTGGTTGACGGCCGAGTGTCGGCGAGCGCACAGTGAGCCGAGGGTGGGAGGCGGCATGGCTGAGCCGTCGGGAACGACCGTCACGCCGGCTGATAGCGGTCCTGGGCCGGATCGGCTGCCGTACCTGTCGCGCTGGAGCGTGCAAGGTGAGCAGCGGCGCTGGGAGTTGCGGGCCGGCGTCGTGACTATCGGCCGGGCACAGTCCGCCGATGTCGTCGTCGACGGCGACCTTTTGGTCTCGCGGCTGCATTCGACGCTCGAGCGCGTGGCGGGTGTCTGGACGGTTACCGATAACGGCTTGTCCCGCAACGGGACGTTCGTCAATGGGCGCCGCGTATCGGGCCGTGTCCAGTTGCATGACCGCGATGAGATCCGTGTCGGATTCACGGTGCTGACGTTCTGCGCGCCCGCCGAGGTGGACGGTGTGCACACGCTCGTCGGTGAACCACTGCCGACCGCGTCTCGGCTGACACCGGTGCAGCACGCAGTGCTCCTCGCACTGTGCCGCCCATACAAACACGAGCAGGCATACGCCACGCCATCGACGAACCAGCAAATCGCCGCTGAGCTGTGTCTGAGCGTCGACGCGGTGAAGACGCATCTGCGCGTGCTTTACCACAAGCTCGGCATCGACCGTCTGCCGCAGAACCAGAAGCGGACGCGGCTGGTGGAGATGGCGCTGCAGCATGGATTCGTATCGACGCACGACCTCTGAGCTGTCGGCCCGTTCTGCGGGCCGCCCTAGCCGCACCCGATGCCGAGTCCGTGCGCGGTCACTCGAAGCGCGTGCAGCGAGGTGATCACGACGTCGGCGTGTGCAGCAAGGCGCTCGGCCGGGAACGTATTCGTCACGGCGATGACAGTTGCGCCGGCCGCCTTCGCTGCGATGACCCCGGAGGGCGAGTCTTCGACGACGACACACTCCTGCAGCGGCACACCGAGCTCCCGGCCCGCCAGCAGGTAACACTCAGGATCGGGCTTGCCGTTCATGACCAGCTCACTCGTCACGACCGTCGTCGGTAGTGGCAAAGCAGCGGCGGCCATCCGGGCAGTCACCAAGCGACTGTTCAGCGATGTCGCCAGTGCCCACCGCAGGGTCGGGTGAGCCGCGAGCCGTGACACCAAGTCGAGAGCGCCCGGCAGCGCCCGGACGTCACTGAGATCCTCCAGCTCTAGGACCTGCTGCCGTCGCACCGCGCCTTCGACCTGCACGGGTTCGACGAGCTCGCGGATCGTGTCCTCGGATCGACGCCCATGGGCGCCACGAAGCACCGTCTCGGCATCGATTCCGTACTCGGCCGACCAGGCGCGCCAGACTCGTTCCACGGCCGGGGTCGAATCGACCAGCGTGCCGTCGACGTCCAAGATCACCGCCGAGCACTCGATGCCGCTGTCCATGCCCAGATGAACCGCGCCACGGTCGCCGGGCATCCCCGATAAAGCACTTGACATACATTCTGAATGTATGTTTCTCTGATGCGATCGACGTCGGAGGTGGTTCCCGTGGCGCGAAGTGACGAGCTTGGACAACCGCGGACGGTGCGACTGCCGGCGGGCGAAATCGCCTATCGCGAGCGCGGCGACGGCCCGCCGGTGGTGTTCGTTCACGGGCTGCTGGTCAACGCCGATCTGTGGCGGGCCGTCGTGCCGACGGTGGCCGACGCGGGATTTCGGTGCCTGGCGCCGGACTGGCCGCTGGGCTCGCACGAGTTGGCCATGGCGCCCGACGCCGACCTCACCCCGCCCGGGCTGGCCAGGCTGATCGCCGCCTTCCTCGACGAACTGGACCTGTCGGACGTCACGCTGGTCGCCAACGACACCGGCGGCGCGCTCGTGCAAATCCTCATGGCGAGCCGCCCCGACCGTGTCGGCCGGGTGCTGCTCGCCTCCTGCGATGCCCTAGAGCGCTTCTTCCCGCCCGCCTTCCGATTCCTGCCGCTCATGGCCCGGCTGCCCGGCTCGGGGTGGCTACTCGCCCAGAGCCTTCGCCCGCGGGCGTTCCATCGGCTGCCGATCACCTATGGCTGGCTGACCCATCGGCCCATCCCAGCCGAGGTGATGGACTCCTACCTCCAGCCGGCCCGGCGCAGCGCCGGCGTGCGCCGCGACGTGCGCCGATTCCTGCGCGCCGTGCACCCGCGGCACACCCTCGCCGCGTCCGAGTCGTTCGGCGCGTTCGACCGTCCGGTGCTGCTTGCCTGGGGCCAGGATGATCGGCTGTTCCCGATGTCGCTCGCCGAGCGCGTCGCCGCGCTGCTCCCCGACGCTCGCGTCGTTCCGGTGGCCGGCGCGCGCACGTTCGTCCCCGAAGATCAACCCGACATGCTCGCCAAGCTGGTCGCCGAGTTCGCCGGATGACGGCACCGCGCAGCCAGCACGAGCGCACCCGCGCCACCCGCACCGCGTTGATGACCGCGGGCCGCACGCTGTTCGCGCAGCGCGGGTATGCGGCGGTGCCGGCCGAGGAAATCGTCGCCGCGGCGAGTCTCACCCGGGGCGCACTGCAGCACCACTTCGGCGACAAGAAGGAACTGTTCCGTGCCGTCTTCGAGCAGGTGGAAAGCGAACTGCCTAGCCGGGTAGGCGCTGCGGTTACCGGTCAACCTGACTCCTGGGCGGCCACGACGGCGGGCCTGAGGGCCTTCCTAGACGCTTGCCAGGAGCCGGAGATCCTGCAGATCGCTCTCACCGACGCCCCCGCGGTACTGGGCTGGGCCGAATGGCGCGCGATCGAGACCCGCTACGGACTCGGGCTGATCCAGGCCGCACTCGAACAGGCCATGATCGAGGGTGTGATCACCCGGCAGCCCGTCGATGTGCTGGCGCACCTGGTGCTCAGCGCGGTCATCGAAGCTGCTCTGCTGATCGCGAACGCGTCCGACCGCGACGCGGCTCGGGTGCGCGCGGAGCACGCCCTGCGCGCCCTGCTCGACGGGCTGCGGCGCTAAGCGCCTGCGCCGCAACGCCGTCTGGCGTTGAACCAGTCGACTGACTCATCCGTGAGGGGCCATAGGTATTCCACAGGAAATCCACAGGAAGGTCCTGGCAATGCTTGGTCACAAAAAGGTCGCTGGTAATCGCGGTCGCCGCTGCCCTCGCCTTCACCGTGGCGGCAGCTCCGTCAGCCGCGGCCGCCAGGAAGCCCCCGCCCCCGCCCCGCGACACCCAGCCGCCAACGGCGCCCGGCAACGTGCATGTCACCGCCGTTGATCAAACAAGCGTGACCCTCACCTGGAGTCCCTCGACCGACAATGTCGGAGTGGTGCAGTACGCCGCCTGGACCCAGGGCGCTTCAGTCCAGCGCGTGACCGGCACCAGCGCGACCGTCTCCGGGCTACATCCAGGCACCGGGTACACGTTCTTCGTCGAAGCCTCCGACGGCACAAACTGGTCGGCGCCCGGCAGTACCAGCGCGACGACTGGATCCGACGTCTCCCCGCCGTCCGCGCCGGGCGGCCTGGCGGTGGCCACGACGCTTTACGGCCAGCCAGTCGACGGCGTCACCGCCTCGAAGGTGCTGCTGACCTGGACCAACTCGACCGACGACTTCGGCCCGATCTCCTACCAAGTGCTGGTCGACGGCACGCCCAGCGCGAACGTCCTGGACATCCGCCCACCCGGCACGCCGGTCGGTGCGACATCCACGGTGTGGGTGCGACAACTCGTCCCGGGAACTGCGCACACCTTCGCGGTGCGAGCCGTCGACGGCGGCGCAAACGGCTCGCCGCTGAGCAACACGATCACCGCAACGACCGACCCGAACGGCGATCGCACCGCACCGAGCACCCCCACCTTGACCAGCGCATTCGACGGCGGTCCTGGCCAATGCCCCGAAGAACTGTGGTTCACCTTCACGGCAGCCACCGACCCGGATGACCCGCCCGTGAGCCTCGAGTACGAAGTCCGCGTCAACGGCGCGATCATCGACATCGCCACGGCGACCGGGCCGACGACCGGCTGGATCAGCTACACCGGCATTCCGGGCGTGAACTCCCTGACGATCGTCGCCACCGATCCCGCGGGCAACGCCTCCACCCCGAGTGACCCGATCCCGATCGACGTCGGTTCCAGCAACAGCTGCTGACGGGAGCCGCTCAATCGGAGCGGCAAGACGCAACCTCACGGCCAAGTACCCTCGGCCGACATGGGCTTCGACGTGCAGGCGGTGCGCAAGCAGTTTCCGGCGCTGACCGAAGGGGCAGCGCATTTCGACGGACCTGGCGGCACGCAGGTCCCGCAGTGCGTGGCGGACGCGGTCGCCACCGCGCTCACGTCAGCTGTCTCCAACCGGGGCCGGTCGACGATGTCGGAGCGGCGCGCGGACGACATGGTGCATGCGGGCCGCGCTGCGATGGCCGATCTGCTTGGTGCGGATCCACGCGGAATTGTGTTCGGGCGCAGCATGACCCAGTTGACCTACGACTTCTCCCGAGCACTGGCCAAGACGTGGCAGGCCGGCGACGAAGTGGTGGTGAGCCGGCTCGACCACGATGCCGACATCCGGCCATGGATCCAGGCCGCGGCGGCACGCGGCGTCACCGTCCGGTGGGCGGAGTTCGACAGGCGCACCGGCGAGCTGAATGGCGCGGACGTGGCCGCGGTCGTGTCGCAACGGACGCGGCTGGTAGCGGTGACGGCGGCCTCGAATCTGATCGGTACCCGTCCGCCGGTGCGTGAGATCGCCGACATCGCTCATGCCGTCAGCGCGTTGCTGTACGTCGACGGGGTGCACTACACCCCACACTCGTTTGTCGACGTGGCAGCGCTGGGCGCCGACTTCTTCGTGTGCTCCCCCTACAAGTTCTGCGGCCCGCACCTCGGTGCGCTGGCCGCCCGCCCGGAACTGCTCGAGACGCTGGCGCCGGACAAGCTGCTCGCGTCCACCGACGATGTGCCCGAACGCTTCGAACTCGGCACGCTGCCCTACGAGCTGCTTGCGGGCACGACCGCCGCGGTCGACTTCCTCGCCGGCCTAGTGCCCGGCGAGGGCACCCGCCGGCAGCGGCTGCGGGCGTCGCTACAGCAGCTCGAAGCGTACGAGGACGAGCGGCGCCGGCGGCTCGAACAAGGCCTCGCCCAGCTTGCCGGCGTGGAGATCCACTCCCTCGCGAGCAATCGGACGCCGACGCTGCTGCTGTCCGTCCGCGGGCATTCGCCGACGGACGTGCAGGAGCATCTGGCCGCGCGCGGAGTGAACGCGCCGGCCGGCTCGTTCTACGCGATCGAGCCGGCACGTGCGCTCGGGCTAGGCGACGCCGGCGCGGTGCGGCTGGGCCTGGCCCCGTACACCGACAGCGAGGACGTCGAACGCGCCCTCGCCGCTATCGCTGAGCTCGCCGCTGCATGAGTCGATACGGCACGCCACCGTACTGGTGGATGATCGGGTGATGCTCGGCTCGATTGGCGGCGAAGCTGCGCCATTGCTGGGCCGGGACCGGGAGCGGAGTCTGCTGACGTCCATCTTGGACGAGGTCGCGACCCACGGAACGGCCCTGGTGTTTCGAGGTGAGCCTGGTGTCGGCAAGTCACGCCTGCTGGCTGAGGCCGTGCTGGCGGCGCGGGAGCGGGGCATGTCGGTGCTCACGACGGCCGGTGTGCAGTCCGAGGCACATTTGCCGTTTGCCGGGCTGCATCAGTTGCTGCGGCCGGTGCGCAGCCGGGCGGCAGAGCTGCCGCCCGTTCAGCGTGCCGCGCTTGACGCCGCGTTCGGCTTAACGAACGAGGTCGTTCCGGAGCACTTCCGGATTGCGATGGCCGCTCTTGACCTCGTTTCGGAGGCGGCCTCTGACGCCCCCGTGCTGCTGGTCGTCGATGACGCGCAGTGGCTTGACCGTCCGACGTCGGACGTGCTCGTATTTGTGGCTCGGCGAATCGAGTCGGACCCGATCGTCTTGCTCGTCGCCATTCGTGACGGCTACCCGTCCGCGTTCGAGGATGCCGGGCTGCCGGAGCTTCGCCTTGGTGGCCTCGACAATGCGACGGCCGCAGCCTTGCTGGATAAGTCGGCCCCCCAGCTTTCGGTGGCGTTGAAAGGTCGCGTGCTGCGGGAGGCGGCCGGCAATCCGCTTGCCCTACTCGAACTGCCGGCTGTGGTAGCCGAACACGAGGAGGGTTGGCTGCCTGGTGGCTTGCCGTTGAGCGATCGTCTTGAACGCGCGTTCGCAGCGCGTGTGTCGGATCTGCCGGACGCAACGCGTGTCGTGCTGCTGGTTGCCGCGCTCAACGACGATGACTCGATCAGCGAGATCCTCCAGGCGGGCCGCGCCATTGTGGAATCCGATGTGAATTTCGATGTTGTTGCGCCTGCCGCCGAGGCAGGCATCGTCGACGTCGATCTGCGCACGCTTCGCTTTCGCCATCCGCTAATGCGCTCCGCAGTGGCGCAGAGCGCAGGCCTGGCAGACCGTCAGCGTGTTCACGAGGCGTTGGCCGACGTCCTTGCCGACCAACCTGACCGCCGCGCGTGGCACCGTGCGGCATTGCAGATCGGCGAGCATGAGGACATCGCGATCGAGCTGGAAGCGGCAGGAGACCGGGCCCGCCAGCGCGGCGCAATCGGCGTTGCGGTAACCGCGCTGCGACGCGCCGCGGAGCTAAGCGAACCCACTCGCCGCAACCGTCGACTGCTCACCGCCGCCAGCCTTGCTGTCGAGTTGGGGCGACGTGATGTTGTCGTGCCGCTGCTTAACGAGGTCAAGCACCTGGACCTCGGAGAACTGGAACAAGCGCGGGTCACGTGGATCGAGGAGACAGCGCTGACTCGCCCGCTCGGCGACATCGGACGATTCACAGCTCTGATCGCCGCCGCAGAGCGAGCCGGCGCAGCCGGGGAGCACGACCTGCACGTCGATTTGCTCTGGCTGGTCGCCTCGCGCGCTTGGTGGGTCGATCCCGGCCCGGAAGCAGGACGGCTTCTGGTCGATGCCTCGCGTCGGCTCGGCGGTGCGGATTCCGAGGACCCACGCATTTTCGCAATCCATGCCTACGCGGACCCGCTGGGTCACGCGACCGGAGTCTTGGCGCGACTACACCGGGTGGCACAGGACGGGCCGCTCGATGCTGACGCTGCCCGGTTCTTCGGCCCGGCGGCGCTGGTGGTCGGGGCCTTCGATTTGGGTGCGGATTTCCTTGCGGTGGCGGTGGATGGGCTGCGAACGGAGGGACGACTCGGGCATCTACCAAGGCTGCTGACGCTGTACTCGAGCATGGCCGCGCGGCTGGGCGAGTGGGACGTGGCGATTCCCGCAGCCGAGGAGGCGGGACGGCTCGCCGAGGAATTCGCCGAACCGCAATGGGAAGCCGCAGCCGACACGGCAATCTCGCTGGTTGCGGCGATGCGCGGCGACGAAGAGAGGGCCGAGCGCCTGTCCGCAAAGGCGGAGCTCGTCGCGCAACCGGCCGGCGCGAACATCACGATGGCGTTCGCCCAGTTCGGCAAGGTCTTGGCCGCGCTCGGCAGCGGGCGCCACGCGGACGCATACGCCTCCGCCGAGCGACTGTTCGATCCGGCCGATCCGGCATACCACCGTGTGATTTCGTCGTGGCTGATCGCAGATCTGGCCGATGCCGCCCGGCACATAGACCGGACCGACGCCGCGCGTGCCCGAGTGGAACAGGTCGAGGCGATGGTCGGCGAGCGGCCCGGTACGTGGATCGCGCTGGTCCTCCGACATGCCCGCGCGCTGCTCGCGGAGCCGGCGCACGCCGGCCAACGGTTCGAGGAGGCATTGAACTGCGACCTCGGCCGGTGGCCGTTCCAGCGCGCGCGGGTTCAGCTCGCGTACGGCCAGTGGCTCAGACGGCAGCGGCGTGTTGGCGAATCACGCTCGGTGTTACGCGCTTCGCGCGACACGTTCGACGCATTGGGATGCGTGCCGTGGGGCGAGCAGGCGCGCCGCGAACTGCGCGCGTCGGGCGAGCGGAGCCGCCGTCCCGTCCGCGAGGCGCGCGATCAGCTCACCGCGCAAGAACTGCAGATTGCCCAGCTCGCGGCGAAGGGGCTGTCGAACCGCGAGATCGGCCAGCGACTTTACCTCTCGCATCGCACCATCAGCACGCACCTGTATCGGGTGTTCCCGAAGCTCGGGATCAGCTCGCGAGCTGAACTCAGCAGTGCGTTGGCCGGCGGCGCTACGTCATTCCACTGATAGCTACGTACCGCTGCACCGACAAGGGTCGTCATATGACGGACGCACGGTGCCCGACGCATACCTAGCGTGGCGATGACCAGGCCGGCCTCATCCCGGGGCCGACCAAGAAGTGGAGGTCATCCATGACTGGCGTGCAGAACGTCGTTCTCGTCCACGGTGGGTTCGTCGACGGGTCCGGCTGGCAAGGCGTGTATGAGCTGCTGAAGGCGCAGGGCTTCAACGTAAGCGTCGTGCAGAACCAAACACTGTCGCTCGAGAGCGATGTTGAGACGACCCGAAACGTGCTCGACCTGCAAGACGGTCCGGCAATCCTCGTCGGCCACTCCTACGGCGGCGCGGTGATCACCGAGGCCGGCACGCACGACTCAGTCATCGGCCTCGTCTACATCACGGCCTTCGCGCCCGACAAGGGCGAGTCGGTCAGCACCCTGATCGCCGACCCGCCGCCGGGCGCACCCGTGCCGCCTATCCTGCCTCCGCAGGACGGGTTCCTGTTCCTCGACCGCGAGAAGTTCGCCGCTTCCTTCGCAGCGGACGTGCCGGCGAACACTGCGGCGTTCATGGCCGACTCGCAGGTCCCTTGGGGCGTCGAGGCGCTCAACGGCGCGGTCAGCGACCCCGCGTGGCGCCGCAGGCCGAGCTGGTATCTGCTCGTGACCGACGACCGGATGATCCCGCTGCCGGCGCAGCGGGCGATGGCCGAGCGGGCCGGTGCGACGACGACCGAGGTGCCTGGCAGTCACGCCATTTACGTCTCTAAGCCCGCTGTCGTCGCCGACCTGATCACCCGGACCGCGCAGTCCTTGGACGAGACCGCGGGCACACGTCGCTGAGTCCACTGCTCAGCCCAGGTGCCTGGTGAAGAAGCGCAGCGTGCTGTCCATCTCGAACCCCGGGACATCCATGTGTTTTCCAGGATTGGCATGCAGCGTTTTCTCGGCTGAGGCAAATGCCTCGAATAGCGCCAGGCCCTGGGCCCGCGGTATCCGCTCGTCGTCCCACTGCATCAAGAACTCGAGCGGGACGGTGATCCGCGCGGCGTCCTCGGCCGATGCCAGCGCGGCGCCGAGACCTATCGCCGCGGCACGGACCCGGGGCTCGGCGGCCACGAACGGTATGCCGAGTCCGCAACCTAATGACACGCCCCAATAGCCGACCGGGCCCGCGCCGACGTGGTCGAGTTCCTGAACCGCGTCAAGGACGGCCCGCCACTCCCCGACGGTCTGGCGGGCGACGAGCGCGTGGAAGCCGGCGATCAGCGGCGCCACGTCCTCGCCGGCATCCACGCGCGCCTGGTTCTCTCTTGCGATCCGGTCGTACTGCTCGTCCTTCGGCCGGTCGCCATGGCCCGGCACGTCGACCGCCAGGGCAGCGAAGCCACACTCCGCTACGAAGCGGCGCGCCCGGGTCAGGACTCCGGGCGCCTTCTTGTGCTGCCCGCCGCCGTGTCCCATCAGGATCAGCGGACGTGGACCTGGGGCGCCTTCCGGCGTCCACAGCACAGCGGGAATTTCATCGAGGGTAAACAGTTGTTCGGCGACGCCGTCGGACGACGTCTCGGAGGTGAAACGCATGGTTCAAGCCTTTCGAGACTGCCTTGTTGCGGCACTCCCTAGGCCATGCGAAGGAGGGAGTGCCGACCTGTCAAAGTGTTGATCGGTCTCACCTCCTCGATTCGCAGCAATGCACGGCGAAACCGCAAGCTATCACGGAGCACACCGGCTCGACCCGTTATTAAGCCAGGTCTTGGACGTCGACCTGAGTCAGCGTAGGTAGGAGGCCCCGTTCGCGTCGACGACTGTTCCACTGATCCATTCCGGCGCATCGGTAGCCAGCCAGGCGACGGTAGCGGCGATCTCTGCGGGTCTGGCGACGCGACCGAACGGGCTCTGCGCCCGCACTGCCGGGCCGTCGGGTCCGTCCAGGACGACGCGCGCCATGTCGGTGTCGACGAAGCCGGGCGCGACCGCGACGGACACGATGCCGTGCGGAGCCAGCGCGACGGCCAGCGACTGAGCCAACGCGTGTAGTCCGGCCTTGCTGGCGCCGTACGCGGGCGTATGCGGTTCGCCCCGGTAGGCGCCGCGCGAGCCGATGTTGATCAGCCGGCCGCCTGCCGGGCCGCCGGCGCGGTGCAGCAGGTGGTCGACGGTCAGCCAAGCCAGGTTCGCTGCAGCCACCAGGTTGAGATCGAGCGTGTCGCGCCAGGCTTGCTGCCAGTCGGCGTATCCGGTCGCGTCGATCGGGTGCGCGGTGAACACGCCGGCGTTGTTGACCAGGACGTCGAGGTCACCCAGGCCTTCGAGCACCTCTGCGACAACACGTGCGCACTCGTCCGCGACGGTGAGGTCGCCGGCGACCACCACGTGCCCAGCGCCGGGCAGGGCAGCGCACACGCGGGTCGCGGAGGCGGTGTCGCGTCCGGCGTGCACGGCAACGCGGTGCCCGGACGCCGCGAGGGCTTGCGCTACGGCGGCGCCGATGCCGCGACTTGCCCCGGTCACCAGGCTGCACGTCGTCACGGCCGGGGACGCTACCGCCCGTCAGCCATGATCCCGCAACGACGCGGCGAAACAGCGCAGCGCCCGGCTACCCGGCCAGGTAGAGCAGGACGGCGCGGACCCGTCGGTGGACTTCGCCCTCCTCGCTCAGCCCCAGCTTGGCGAAGATCGAATTGATGTGCCGCTCGACCGCTCGGACCGTGACGTAGAGCCGATTCGCGATGGTCGCGTTGTTCGCGCCGGTGGCCATCTCGGCGAGGACGTCGAGTTCGCGAGCGGTCAGGTGTCGCAACGGGCTGGTGGTGGGCCGGCTGCGTGCGGCCAGCATCGACTCGACGATTCGTGGGTCGATCACCGATCCGCCTGCGGCGACGGCACGGACCGCGTCGGCCAGCTGGCCGGGCTGCGCGACGCGCTCTTTGAGCAGGTAGGCCCGCGCGGCGACGCCGTCTTGCAGCAGCTCGACGGCGTGGCTCGGCTCGTCGTACTGGCTGAGTACCACGACGCCGGTCATCGGGTGGCTGCGCCGGATTTCGATCGCGGCGCGGATGCCTTCATCACTGTTGGTGGGCGGCATGCAGATGTCGGTGACCACGACATCGGGAGCCGATGCCGCCACGCTCGCGAGCAACTGGCCGTAATCGGCAGCAAGATCGATGACCGTGATGTCGCTTTGGTCGCTGAGCAGCGCGCGAACGCCCTCCCGGACAAGCAAATTGTCGTCCGCGACCACCACTCGGAGGCCCACAAATTCGTACGATACGCGGGAGAGGGGTGGGCGATCAGGACCGTGGACGGTCAACCGTACGACCTGCCAGCGCGCGTCGCAGCAGAGTCCGTTCGTGTAGTCGATCCGGGGCTACTGCTTCGGCTCGAACACGACGTCGCCGAGATCCTGACCGGCGACGCCCCCGAAGACGTCGTATTCGTCGAACTGCTCGGCGCCATCGGTAGCGCGCTGCGCTGGCCGGTCGGTGCGGTATGGCAGGCGCATGCCTCATCGGAGTTGCGATGTACCGCCGGCTGGACGGCATCGGAGTTCGACGGCGTTCCGTTCGTCGAGGAATCTCGCATGGCTGCTCTGGCACCCGGTGTCGGGCTGCCGGGGAGGGTATGGCGGTCCGGGCAAGCGGCGTGGATCACCGACGTCGCCAGTGACGAGAACTTCCCGCGGGCGGCAACTGCGGCGCGCGCGGGTCTGCACGCCGCGTTCTGCTTCCCGTTGCGCAGCGGCGAGGGCATCGAGGGCCTGGCGGAGTTCTACTCGCCGTACCGGATGAACCCGTCACCCGACTTGCTGGCGACGATGTCCAGCCTCGGCTCGCGAATCGGCGACGCGTTGCGCCGCCACCGGGTCGAGCACGCGGTCCGGCTGAGCGAAGCTCGGCTGAGGGCCGTCATGGCTGCGGCGCTGGACGCGGTCGTCATCGCCGACGCGACCGGTCGGGTGCTGGAATTCAACCCCGCCGCTTGTAGCACGTTCGGCTACTCGCGCGAAGACGCCGTGGGCCGCGAGATGGCCGAATTGATCATCCCCACTGACCTGCGTGATCGGCACCGGGAAGGACTCGCGCGTTACTTGAGCACCGAGACGCCGATGATGCTCGATCGCCGGGTGGAGATCACCGGGATGCGTGCCGACGGGTCGGTGTTTCCGGTCGAGCTGACGATCACCCGGATCGCGGTATCGGGCAGCCCGGTTTTCGCCGGATATCTGCGCGACCTGTCCGACCGGCATCGCGCCGAGGAGGAATTGCGGGCCTCGCGACATCGGGTCGCAGAGGCGGCGGTGGCCGAGCGTCAGCGGCTCGAACGCGACCTGCACGACGGTGCCCAGCAGCGGCTGATCTCGCTCGGGGCCGCGCTGAACCGCGCTCGTACCGCCCTGCCCGACGACCCGGCGCGCGCCGCCGAAACTCTCGACACCGCCCTAGCCACCCTGGACGAGGCCGCGATCGAACTGCGCAACCTTGCCCGTGGCATCCACCCCAGCAGCCTGACCCGCCATGGACTTGCCGCCGCGCTCGCCGACATCGCACGCCGATCCCCGGTCGAGCTGAGCATGAATACGCTGCCCACTTATCGGTTCCCGGCATCGATCGAAGCCACCGCCTACTTCGTGGTCAGCGAGGCGCTGACGAACGTCGCCAAACACGCCGGCAACGAACGGGCCCGGGTTGCCCTCACGATCACCGATCTGGTCACCGGCGGGCGCTCACTGGAGGTCACGGTGGCCGACGAGGGCACCGGCGGCGCCTCTGTGACGAGTGGCAGTGGCCTGCAAGGGCTGGCCGATCGGGTCGCGTTGCTGGACGGCACGTTCGATGTGGTCAGCCCGCACGGCCGAGGCACGCTGGTTCGAGCCCGCATCCCACTGCCGTAACCGGGTGTGGTGCTGCCACCACACCGCGCTGGCTGCCTGCACCGGCGGTGAAAGTGGTGCCTATGACGGCGTGCCAATCGGCGTCGCTCAGCCAATCTGGAACGTGCACTGCCACGGAACTCTCGTTCATGCCTGCTAGGAGCCCAGCCATGCTGTCACCGGCCTCGTTGACCACCGTGCGCGAGACCCTGCCTGCAGTAGCCGCTGCAGTCCCAGAGATCACAACCGTCTTCTACGGCAAGTTGTTCGCCGATCACCCCGGCCTGCTCTCAGACCTGTTCAACAGGGGCAACCAGGCCACCGGCGCACAGCAGCAGGCCCTGGCCGGTTCCATCGCTAGATTCGCAACCCTTGTCGTGAACAATCCGGGCGAGGACCCCGGGCCGATCCTTGCCCGGATTGCGCACAAGCACGCCTCGCTGGGTGTGACCGCCGACCAGTACGAGATCGTCCACACCTACCTGTTCGCCGCGATCGCCGATGTTCTCGGCTCAGCGGTTACGCCCGAAGTCGCAGCCGCCTGGGACGAGCTGTACTGGCTGATGGCGCATACCTTGATCGGCATCGAGAACGGCCTGTACCGCGAGGCCGGCCTCGAGCCCGGCCCGAGCTGGCAGCCGTGGGAGGTCCTCGCCCGGCACGACGAGACGGCCGATGTCGTCTCGTTCGTACTGCGGCCCAGCGGTACCGGTCCGACGCCCGCCTTCCAGCCCGGGCAATACGTCAGCGTGGCGGTGACCCTGCCCGACGGGGCGCGGCAAATCCGGCAGTACAGCCTGTCCAGCGCACCGCGGCAAGCCCGGCGCATCACCGTCAAGCGAGTCCGAGACGGGCGCGGCCCGGACGGCGAAGTCTCCAACTGGCTGCACGCCAACGTCGGCGTCGGGGATGTGCTGGCGCTGAGCCATCCGTACGGGAATGTCGTTGTCGACACCGGCGATGCACCGCTGCTGCTGGTCTCTGCGGGCATCGGTGCCACGCCGGTGATCAGCATCCTGAAGCACCTGGTTATGACGTCGTCGACGCGCCAGGTGACCGTGGTGCACGCCGACCGATCCCTGCTCGACCACCCGCTCCGCCAGGAACTGCACCACAGCATCCGCGACCTACCGAACGCTCGCGCCTACGTCTGGTACGAGCACGCCCACCCGGGCTGGCCCACTAAACGCCACGGCTGGGCCGACCTGAGCGAGGTCGACCTGCCTGACAACCTGCAGGTCTACGTATGCGGCCCGGTTCCATTCATCGAGTCGATCCGGCAGCAGCTGCTCGACCGCCAGGTGCCCGCTACGTCGATTCGATACGAGATCTTCGGCCCCGATCTTGCCGCCTGACCCAGAAACAGGATTTCCCGATGACCGTAACGCTTACCTCCGCCACGCAGCGTCTCGCCGATCTCGTCGTCGGCGTACGTGACGCACTCAGCACTGATACCCGTGCGGACCTGACCGTGCGGCTTGTCGCCGACCAGCTGCGACAGCACCTGCCTGGCCCGGAGATCCTGACCGCAGAACAGCGAATGGGCGATCGGCGGCAGTACACCACGTACCCGCTGCATATCGAGCCGGAATGGTTCACCATTGTCGCCCTGGTCTGGCGCCCCGGCCAGCGCACTCGGATCCACGATCACGTGAGCTGGTGCGTCTTCGGCGTCATCCAAGGCATTGAGTATGAGGAACTGTTCGACCGGAATCTCATGCGGCTCGGCACGAGCGAGAGCTACCCCGGCGACGTGAGCGGTTTCGCGCCCCCAGGCGATATCCACCGGGTTCGCAATATCGGCGACGCCAACGCGATCTCGCTGCACATTTACGGCGCCGATCTTTCCCGTCTCGGCACCAGCGTGCGTCGCTACTACGACTAGCACCCTGAAGGTCATGTACACCACCGCGTTTGTGCCGTCTCGCCGCAACGCCTCGCTCGCCGTTCGCACCGCTGGGCCGGCAGAGCACCGGGCGATCCGCGAGATCGTCACCGGCGCCTATCGGCAATACCGGCACGAGCTCGCACCCGGCGCCTACTCGCGCTACCTCGCCGATCTGCTGGACCTCGACCGCCACGCCGACCACGGGCATCTCTACGTCGCGGAGGCCGACGGGCGGATCCTCGGATCCGCCGCCTTCTACCCGGACAGCTCAGTCCAGGACTTCGGCTGGCCACGCGGCTGGGCCGGCGGCCGGGCGCTCGCCGTCCACCCCGCTGCCCGCGGTAGAGGCGTCGCAAGCGCCCTGCTGACGACCTGCGAGCGTCTTGCTCGCAACCACGGTGCGCCCGTATTCGCTTTCCACACCGGCAGCTTCATGCGCCACGCGATCGCCCTGTACCAGAAATTCGGATATTCGCGGGCGCCGGAGTTCGACGTCGACCTGAATGCTCACTACGGCGCAGTCGATGCGCCGCCCGCTCTCGCGATCGCGTATTCCCGTCAGCTCGGTGCAAGTCCCAATGGTCGGGCCTGCACCGCCCGAATTCGCCCGCCGGCTCCGATCATTGAGCCAGACGGAACGGTGGGTAGTTGTCGGTGACCAGCACCAAGGCATAGGCAGTGACCCGGTTATGCCAGCGGATAACGCCTTCGACGAAGTCGAACATGCCCCTTGGATACCGGCCGGTGAACAGAATGGCGAACCAGGCGATGACCACCACTACGAAGGCTGCGATCCATAGAAAGAACAGCACGATGTAGTGCGGGATTGCCAGCAACCACTTGACCAGAGGCAGCCAGCGGTTGAGATCACGCTCGGCGTCCGGGTAGGGGTATTCCAAACGTACCGACTGATGATCGGTCGTCGACGGGTACCGGTCGTCCATGAGGGCCAGGTAGGTGGCCACGCGGTTAGTGAACCGCAGCAGTTCCAGGTTCCAGTCGAACCACCATCGAGGGTATTTCTGGCGGAACAGGATCATCAGAAGGGGCGCGAAGACCAGCAGACCGCCTGCGCCCGCGGCGAATTCCCTGGTCTCCTGGCCGGATGACCACTGCCAAGTCGCACCGGAGACCGCTCCCACGACTATCCCGATCGGGATCACGATCACGATGCGAAATGCCGTGCTCATTCGGCTGAGGGCTCGATCCGGGTAGTCGACGGAGAACTGCACCGGGTAGGTGACTGGCTGCATCACTGCCTCCTTGGAGTCGGACGTTGATCCGGGACCGAGCCGCAGGCCACCGCGGCTCGTCGTCCCGTCGTCCCTGTGATGCTCCCGCCGCGCGGCCTCCTTAGAAAGGAACGCCGCGCCCAAACCTCTCCAATCAGCTAGCCCGGAATCGCGAGTGCGAGCGACCGCGCCTGGACGAGCAGCTGCACGGCCTCCGATGTGTTGCCGGCGGCAAGGTCGTGCTCCGCATTCGCGGTGAGCGCGGCTGTCGCGCTCATCCGCGCCGGCGTGGTGATCGCCTGCTCGGCGAGGTTGCGCGCGTTGTCGACCTGATCCTTCTGCGATCCGGTCTGCAGTCCCCAGCCGTACGGGTACAGCGGGTCGTAGTTCTTGTCGCCGACGTTGATCGGGATTTGGCTTTCTGCCTTGAACCAGGTCACCGGCAGCCGCCCGGTGAACGGCTGCAGCCCGAACAGCGTGTCCGCGACGCCTTCGCCCTCCGATCCGGTCGCCGAAGCTGCCGGGACGCTTCGGCTTACTGCGTCGCGGTGACGATGCAGCGCCGCAGCTCGTCGCGCGCTTCCGCGCTGCCCTCGATGGTGACGGCGCTCGGCTCGTCGGCGCCCTCCCGGTTCCACGCCCAGCGCAGCACCGCCGTCGGCTGTCCGCTCACGATCACGTCGGCTGCACCGTCGTCACCGTCGTCGACGGCGAACAGCCCTGGCCCGGTCCGCACCCGCCAGGCCGCGCCGTCGGTACGAATCGCGTACGTCCGGCCCGGCGAGCCGGCCAAGATATCGGTGAAGTAGGGACCC
>DATFRC010000205.1:0-2860 GCA_035263725.1 Jatrophihabitantaceae bacterium
GTGGACCTGGACAGCCGTAACGGCACCTTCGTCAACGAGCAGCGGGTCACAGCAGCGATGGTGTCCGACGGGGACCTCGTCGGTGTCGGCTCCGCCACGTTCCGGCTGGTCGGCCACCAACTGCAGGAGTTCGTCTATCCCGGCGTCCACGGCGAGGAGACGCCGCCGCCCGCGGCCCTATCGCCAGCTGCCGGCGATGGCCCGCTCGAGATCCCGTACGCGGTTCGCTGGCTTGTGCCAAGGGGCGAGCGGTTCGCGAACTTCGACATCCTGAACGACAACGACACCCAGCTCGACTACTACCGCCGGTTCGGGCACATCTACGCGGTCGGGATCCCGACGAAAAAGTGGCGGCTCGTGGTCGTCTCGGACCCTGAGCTGCTGAACGAGGTGGCGGCGGACGAGGAGCGGTTCAGCAAGCGCGTCGAGGAGATCAACTTCTTCGCTCAGCTGAGCAACACCCGCGGCGGCGGCATCTCGGTCATCGGCGACGGCGCGCACTACGAGCAGATCCGCCGCGTGATGCTGCCGTGGTACGCGCCGTCGAACCAGCGGACCCAGCTTGAGATGATGAAGGAGCAGGCACGCAAGCTCGTGATCGCCTGGTCCGGCCTCCCGGACGACGAGCCGCTCGACGCGCGCGCCTGGATGGAGCGCTATACGCTCGAGGTCTCCGGCCGCGGCGCCTGCAGCTACAACTTCGGCTTGCTCGACGGCACCGGCGACCCGGACGCGTTCGCGGCGGCCGTTCCGGAGAGCACGAAAGAGAGCATCCGGCGCGTCGCCGACCCGTTCCCCGACTTCACGGTCTTCGCCGGGCCCGCGCGGCGCGCACGCAAGAAGCGCTACTGGCGTCAGAACGAGGAGCTGTTCCGGACGGCCGACGCGCTCGTGCGCGCCCGCATGCACACGAACCCGATCGGGCAGCAGACCGACCTGCTCAGCCGCCTGGTGACCACGCCGGATCCCGTCACTGGCGAGTTCCTCGATATGGAGACCGTGCGCGACCAGATCCTCATGCACATGTCGAACGGCTTCAACGGGCCGTCGATCACGGGAGCGTGGCTCGCCTACGTCCTGGCCACGCACCCTGAGGTCGAGGAGAAGCTGATCGCCGAGATCGACGGGATCACCGGCGGCGACCCGGGCTACGACCTGCGTTACGACGACCTCATGGCGTTGACGTACACGACGCAGGTGATCAAGGAGACGATGCGGATCTACCCGCCGATGCCGGTCACCATCCGCCGCAGCCTCAAGGACGGAATGCTCGGCCGCTATCGCATTCGGAAGAACGACATCATCCTGGTCGGGACGCTCGCGGCGCAGCGCGATCCGCGTTACTGGGGAACGGACCCCGGCAGGTTCGATCCGGAGCAGTTCGCGATGGAGAAGGTCGTCGACCGGCCGCGCCATGCCTTCATCCCGTTCTCGATCGGCAAGCGGCAGTGCATGGCGCAAGAAGTCACGTTCATGATGCTGCGCGTCGTCTTGTTCGAGATCTGCCGTCATTACCGGCTGCGGCTCGCGCCGGGCGCGACGGTGACGAAGAACACGGTCGTGACGACGAAGGCGGCCGCGGTTCCGATCATCCGGTTGCCGCGCGAGCTGGCCGCGAGCGGGCCGACGCCGGTCGCGGAGCGCGACCGCCCGGCGGCGGCCGGGCTGCGCGACCGCCCGGCGGCTATCGCCCATGAGGTCGCACGCCGGTGGGGCGAGCCGACGGAGATCCCCGAGACGAGCGCCTACCGTCATCTGGTGATCGCGTACGGCAGCAATTTCGGCGCGAACAAGGAGCTGGCCGAGCGCTTCGCTGAGCGGAGCGACTTCCACGGCTACACGAGTGACGTGATCACTCTGAATGAGCTGGCGGAGTCGCCGCCGCGCACGGATCCATGGCTGCTCGTCATCATGACCTCCACCTACACGTCCAACCCGCCATCGAACGCGACCGCGTTCAAATCGTGGCTCGGGCACGGCGAGGCCGGCGCGCCGACGTGGCGGAACTGCCGGTATCTCGTATGGGGACTCGGCAACAGCCAGTGGAATGCGTTCCTCGCCTTTCCCCGCTACGTGTACCAGAGGCTGTCCGAGCTCGGCGCCGCGCCGCTCGCGGAGTTCGCGCACGGCGACGTGGGCTCGCCCGTGTGGGAGCGGCTGCACGACGACTGGAACGACCGCGTCTGGCCCGTACTCCTCGAGCTGTCCGGCGCGCGGCCGACGGAAGCCGCGGCCGCCCGCGTCGCCGCCGGGCTGGCCGCCGCGGGCTCGCTGACCGGCGCCGACTCGAACACAGCGATGCACAGGTCGCTCCTCGGTGCTGAGATGCCGCCGGAGCCGGAGGCAGTCGGCCGGGCGACGAGCTTCACAGCGATCATGCGCCTCATGGCGCCGGGGTCACGCCGACGGGCCACGCCGGGACGCGGCGACTGGATGGCATCGGCCGAGCGCGACCGGAGCCAGCCGCGGGTGCTGCTCGCTCCGACGATTCTCCCGAACGCCGTCGGGATGGACACGGTCGAGGCGCGCGCCCTCGTCTGCCGTGACCTCCTCCCGGCCGGATCGCCGAAGCGCGCCCGGCATGTGGAGCTCAGCCTGCCGCCCGGCGTCGCCTACCGGGTCGGAGACCACCTCGGCGTGTGCCCGAAGAACGACGAAGAGCGGGTCGAGCGCCTGGCGCGGCACCTCGGCGCTGAGCTTGACGGTCTGCTGATGGTGCCGAATACCCTGAACGTCCGCGCCGTGCCGAAGGGCACCGTGCTGCAGGTCCGCAACGTGCTCACCAGCCTGGTCGACATCAACGGCAGGCCGACGCCGCCGCTGCTCGATCTCGTGCTCACGAAGGTGACCGACCCCGCCG
>DATFRC010000206.1:0-7192 GCA_035263725.1 Jatrophihabitantaceae bacterium
GGCCCCGGCGACGACGCGCGGGGTCAGGCCGTCCGGGTGCAGCCAGTGCACCAGGCCGCGATCGGCGAGGCGCTGGGCCCGCATCAGCTGCTCGAGCCGCGGGGTCGTTCGCGGGACGATCACCGCGGGGACGGCCAGCGCGAGGACCTCGCAGGTCGTGTTGTAGCCCCCCATGCAGAACACGGCGTCCGCGGCGGCAAGGTAGCTCGGGACATCGGTCGCCATGCGGATGATCGCTACGTCCGTCGCCGCGGGGTGCGCGCGCAGCGCCTCGACGTCGTTGGAGGCCATGTACGGGCCGGTGATCAGGACTCCGCGCCAGTTCCGCTCGCGCAAGTGCAGCATCGCGGCGAGGAAGGCGCCAGCGATTCCGGCTGCGTCCTTACCGCCGCCGAGCGTGCACACGGCCAGCCGCATGCCGCCGGAATGAGCCCGGCGGATCGACGCCGCATCGCTGGCCAGCAGGTCGTCAGCCAGATAGCCGGTGTACCGCAGGCGGCCCGCGACGCCCCCCGGCAGACCGTATTCGGCCACCGGGTCGTACACCTCCGGGTCGCCGTAGCAGAACACCGCGTCGTAGTGGTCCTCGACCGCAGCGGTGAGTTCCTGCTCGTCCCACTCGCGCCTGACCGCCTCGGGCTCGTCGAGGATGTCGCGCAATCCCAGCACGGCGCGGGTATGCGGCCGCCGGCTTCGATGTACGTCCAGTGCCGCGTCGAGCTCACGGTAAAGTCCCCGCGGGTGGCGGTCGACAAGCAGGACGTCCGGGGCGAAGTCGGTGACCGTCTCGGCCAGGATCGCTGATCGCCGCGCCGTGACGGCGTCGATCGGCGTCTCGCCCGGCTCGGCGGACTCATAGCGTCCCGGCCCGGCCTTGACGACCGCTGGCAGGTGGACGCATGCGATGCCGTGGGCGGCGGCCAGCCGTTCGGCAGCCTTCGCGCCGGTCGCCAGCAGTACCTCAGTGTCGGGACGGTGGCGGCGCAGGCCGGCCGCGATACGCAGGTTGCGCCGGAGGTGGCCGAGTCCGTAACCGTCGTGGGAGTACGCGAGCAGCCGCGGCCGGGTGCCGGGCACCTCAGATCGCCACTTCGTCGAGGTCGCGCTGCCGCCGGTACCCCGCTACCTGGGCTGCGAGCCCCTCGGTGAGCGATGTCCGTGGTTGCCAGCCCACTTCGCTGCGCAGCCGTGAGGTGTCTGCCCACGTCCGGCAGACCTCGCCGCGTGCGCTCTCCTCGTGTACGACGCGCCCCTGCTTTCCGGTGACCTGCTGCAGCAGCGCGACCGCCTCGTTGACCGAGGCGGGCGTGCCGCCGCCGACGTTGTAGACCAGTGACGGGGCACCGAGCGCCGCGATCGTCGCGGCGACGGCGTCGTCGACGTAGGTGAAGTCGCGTGACTGGTGACCGCTGCCGAAGACGTGCAGCGGCCGGTCGCACTCGAGGGCATCTACGAATCGCTGGAAGGCCATGTCCGGCCGCTGCCGCGGGCCGAACACGGTGAAGTACCGCAGGCACACGACCGGAACGCCGCGGTCGTGCCGGTAGACGTCGATTAGTTGCTCCGCCGCCGCCTTCGTCATGCCGTACGGCGAGACCGGGCGGAGCGGCGCGTCCTCGGTTAGCGGGCGGCCATCGTTCTCGCCGTACACCGACGAGGTCGACGCCATGACCGTGGGAACCGGCCGACGGGCCAGCGCCTCGAGCAGGCGCTGGGTAGCGATGAGGTTCTGCCGCACGTACGTGGAGAATCCGGCGCCCCAGCTGGACCGCACGCCCGGCTGGCCGGCGAGGTGGAATACCATGTCGACGCCGTTGAGAAGGGGGTCGAGAGCCACCGTCGCCAGGTCGTCGGCGAACAGGCTGAACCGCGGGTCCGCCAGTGACGCAGCGATGTTCGCCCGCTTGACGCCGGGATCGTAGTAGCTCGAGAAGTTGTCGAGGCCGACCACCTCGTGGCCGGTGCGCAGCAGGGCCTCCACAAGGTGGGAGCCGATGAACCCGGCCGCTCCGGTGACGAGTGCACGCCGGCGATCTCGTGCCGGGACTCGCGCGCCTTCGGGCTGGCTATGTCGGAGGTCGATCACGCTCGCATGTGTGGTCATGACGTGCGTCACGGGGCAACTCCAGGTAGGAAGCGGGGTTATGGGAGTGCCTCACTATGGCCATCGATGAGCCATGGCCGAAGCGGGCCGGTCGTGGCCGCCCCCCGGCCCGCGCGCGTGCCGGCCGGTCGATGGGACATTCACGTCGGGGCCGCTGATCAGCTGTGCGTGGGCGAGTGCGGCGAACCGTGAGCCGGGCTTGGCGAGCAGCAGCCTAGGTGAGCCGGACTCGACGATGCGTCCCTCGTCCAGCACGACCACGCGGTGGGCCTTCATCACGGTCACCAGGCGATGGGCGATGATGATCCCGGTGCGGTTGCGCAGGAGCCGCCCGATGCCTGCCATCACCAGGCGCTCGGTGTGGGCGTCCATCGCCGAGGTCGGCTCGTCGAGGACGACGACCGGCGCGTCCTTGAGCATCGCCCGGGCGATACCGATGCACTGCTTCTCACCACCCGACAACGACGCGCCGCGCTCGGAGACGATCGTGTCGTAGCCGTCCTCCAGACGGGCGGCCACCAGTGCCGCGCCGCTCGCCTCGGCCGCGGCGATCACCTCCGCTGGTGAGGCGTCCGGCCGACCGTAGGCGATGTTGTCCAGCACGGTCGTCCGGAAGATCAGGCTGTCCTGCAGGACCAGGGCCACGCTCGCCCGCAGCGAGCTCAGCGTCAGGTCGCGCACGTCGTGGCCGTCGATGTGCACCCCGCCGACCCACGGGTCGTAGAAGCGGGGCAGCAAGGACAGCAGCGTTGATTTGCCTGACCCCGTTGCCCCGACCACCGCGACGAGCTCTCCGGGTGCCACGTGCAGCGAGATCTCATGCAGCACCGGGCGGCCGGGCGCGTAGCCGAACGTCACGTCGCGGAACTCGACGCGGGCCGGGCCGGAGAGCCGGAGCGGAACCGCCCACGGGCTCTCGCGGATCGTCGGCTCCAGATCGAGCACCTCCCAGATCCGCTCCAGGCCGGCACCCGCCTTCGACACTGAGTAGGAGAGCTTGGCGAGCTGACGGATCGGCGACTGGGTGCTGCGCACGTAGCTGAGCAGCACCAGCAGCTCGCCGGGCGTGAGGTGGCCGCCGACCACGCGGTCGACACCCAGGACGATCAGCAGCGCGTATCCGA
This sequence comes from Jatrophihabitantaceae bacterium, assembly GCA_035263725.1. Lineage (GTDB taxonomy): Bacteria > Actinomycetota > Actinomycetes > Mycobacteriales > Jatrophihabitantaceae > DASXRA01. The sequence goes on from DATFRC010000206.1 coordinate 3,229, forward strand.
CGCTCGACATGAGCGAAACTGACGGTGTCAGCCGGGCGAGCAGCGTCGCCGCCCGGATGTTCGCGCTCAGACTCCGGTTGCTAGCCTCGGACAGCCGACCCGCCTCGTGCTCCTCGCGGCCATACGCCTGCACCAGCTTGACGTAGGACAGGCTCTCCTGGAGCACCGCGGAGACCTGCCCCTCCTGGCGGCGCGCGGCGCGCAGCGCCCTGCGCATGATCCTGGTGTTGCGCCGGGTGTAGAGCGCCATGGGCACGATGAGCAGCAGCCCTGCGATGCCCATCGGCCAGTCGAGCCAGAAGACGACGATCGCCATGCTGGCCAGCGTCAGCCCATTCGTGACGATGTTCGACACCCCGTCGGCGGCGAGGTCCTGCAGCGCCCCGATGTCACCCGACAACCGCAACAGCAGATCACCCAGGCGCGTATTCGCGGACTGGTGGAACGCGACGGACAGGCGCTGCAAGTGCCCGAACAACGTGCGGCGTAGCTCGTAGACCGCCTTCTGCGACGCCACCTCCGACAGCTGCGAGTCGAAGTAGGTCAATACGGCATCCGCGATCGCGATCGCGATGGCGGCCCCGGTGGTGACCGCGAGCAGCGTCCATTGCGCGGAGCCCATCGTGACGCGAAGCTGCGCGTTGCCATGGTGATGATGGACCAGCAGGATCCGGTCGAAGACGAACTTCAGCGGCCACGGCGCCAGCAACGCCGTTACCGTCTCCCCCGCCATGGCCGCCAGGGCCAGGAACAGCATGCGCCGGTACGGCCGCAGATAGGGCCACAGCGCGCGCAGGATCTGGATCACGTCGCCCACCGAGGCCACGCCCGGGCGCCGACGATCCGGTGGAGGTCCTCTTCGCCGAACCCCATCCGTTCGAACTTCGGGCTGTCGAGCAGCAGCGGGAACAGCGCCGGGGTCACCAACCCGTCACTGGTTAACCCTGCTCGCTCGAGGCACTTACGCGGCAGCCAGTACGTCTCGTTCACCACGGCGAGCAGAGGATGCGCGTCGAGCATGCGCTGCAGCAACGTCGTACCCGAGCGTGCCGCGCCCACGACGAACAGGCACGGGTTCGAGCCGGGCGCCATGCCCGGGAGCTTTGCTGTAGCCTGCGCTGTGCTATCGCTCCGGTACCCCTCTTGGGACATCTCAGTCTCCCGATGTGTCCTCGACGCCGACCTGCTTGCCGGCTGCGCATCCTCGGTCGGCCCGCCGTCTGGCAACGCCTCGGCGGGGGCGGCGGGTGCCGGGGCGGGGGAACGGGTACATCTCGGCTGAGGGAACGTCCGAGGGGCTCATTGCGTTACACGGTTCCCTGGCCGCCTGGAGCATGTGCGCTCCGTCATGGCGTGATGCGCCAGGGCCTTTCATGGGCCTAACCCGACCGGAGGTCGCGTTAAGAGCTGGCCAAGCGGCACTCAAGGGCCGGTTAGCGTGGCGTAGGTGACAAGTGCAGCATCAGATTGCCGACGGGTCCGCCCGCCCTCCCGCTCGCCGAGGCTCGGGGCCCGGCATTGCGGCTGCTCCCTGCAGCCGCGCCGACCGGGGCGATGTGAACCCTTGCCTCATGTGCGAGTTTCACCCCGAGCAGGCGCGGCGCTGACGGCCTGGTAGGCGACGTCGGCGGGCGCGCACGATTCCTGCGGCGGAGGTGCTGTCGGAGAGGGGCAGCCCGTTCGCGGCCGTCGGCAGCCGGTCCTGATGGAGGAACTCGACCATTGCGGCATGAACTCGCAGGAAGCATTTACCGCACGTGCCCGCGTTCGCAGACACCGGTAGGCGAGGGGTTGGTAACGGTTTGGCTTCAGGAGCGCTGGGGCCTTTACTTCGTTCGCGCTTAGGGCTTGGATGCCGCTGGGAGTGATCTGTCCTCCGGGCACCGGATAGGCCTCCTGTGTGCATATCCCCGTCGCTTGTCGTGCTGCAATCCCGTCACTTTCTTCGTCTGGCCGCCGGCGCCCCGCTGACGGCGTGGCCTGCCACGCGAATGAGAGGTGATCAGCGAGCCGGCGAGGTCGGCTATCTGGTCCGTTGCTTCGGGTCCAGCGTCGTCGCTGGCCCGCGTCCCTGGCCTGGCTTGCTCGGACCACCCTTGTCCATCGGAGCGGCCGCGCGGCGGCACTCTCGCCTCTAAGGAGGAAATCATGAGCTGTAGCTCTCTTCGCCGCTTGTGGCCACGCGGCCGGCGCGTCGTGGCGGTTGCGACGGTCGCTGCGCTGCTGGCGCTCGGCGTGCTGGCCGCGCCCGCGTCGGCCCGGACCGCGGCCGCGCCGCCCGGCGCGTGCCCGGCGGCAATGCCGATCAGTGAGGTGACGGCCGGCCTCACTGGCACGGGCTTCACCGTCAGCAGCGGCACCACACCCGAGCCGTTCACGGCTCGGGTGATCGGCGTGCTGAAGGACGGTATCGCGCCCGGGGTCGACTTGATCATCGTCAAGACCGATTCGCCGGCTATCCGGGCCGCCGGCGGCATCTGGGCGGGCATGTCGGGCTCGCCGGTCTACACCAGCGACGGCCGTCTGCTGGGTGCTGTCGCCTTCGGGCTGTCGGCTGCGCCGTCCAGGATCGGCGGTATCACCCCGGCCGAGGAGATGCTGAAAGTCCTTCGCTTCCCGTCCACCGCGAGCCTCCAGCTGCCTGCCAGGGTTCGCCTCTCGAAGTGGCTTCAGCAGCGGATCGCGGGCACCGGCGCGGCATCCGCGGCCCAGGCGGCAGGCGGCATGAGTCAGCTCCGCCTGCCCCTGGCGATCTCCGGCCTCGTCGGCGAGCACTTCGACATGGTCGCGCAGGCGCTTAGCAGGTCGAAGCGGCTCGCCGTGCTGCCGTTCCGCGCCGGGGCGGCACCGTCGGCGCCGGCGAACCCGGCCGAGATCACGCCGGGCTCGAACTTCGCCGCAGCCCTGTCCTACGGTGATGTCACCATGGCGGGCATCGGGACGACCACGGCGGTCTGTTCTGTGGGCACAGCTTCGACGCCGTCAATGGTCGCGCTGGCCTTCGGCCACCCGTTCACGTTCGGGGGCAAGGTCGCGCTGAGCGTCCACACGGCCGACGCGTTGTACGTGCAGCCCGACAACCTCTTCGGGCCATTCAAGGTCGCCAACCTGGGCGGTGTCGTCGGGACACTGGACCAGGATCGCCTGGCCGCGGTCCGAGCCCCGCTCGGCGCCGGCCCGGTCCCCATCCCGGTCACCTCGACCGTCTCCGCGGCCGGAACCGGGCTGACGCGCACCGGGACCACGCTGGTCAACAGGGACGTCGACCTGCCTACGGTCGCTGCCTTCCATCTGCTGGCGAACCTGGACCGGACCTTCCAGAAGATTGGCGATGGCACGTCGCTTGTGACCTGGACCGTCACCGGCAACGCGGGCGTCGGCACGAGCTTCACGCTCACCCGCACCAACCGCTTCGCGTCGCAGTTCGACGTGAGCTTCCAGTCCATCTTCGAGATGCTCAACTTCCTATCGGTGATACAGGGGCAGCCATTCGTCCAGGTCCATTTCTCGAAGGTCACCATCACGGCGTCCGCCAGCGAGCTCTTCCGCCAGTACCAAATCGACAAGGTGTTCCGCAAGACCGGCGCGGGCACGTTCGTCCCGGTGAACGGCCGCACGCCGATCCGCGTCAGGGCCGGCGGCAGCGTCCAGCTCCGCGTCCGGCTCACCCCGTTTGAAAATCGCGGCCCGCTGCAGAACATCGACTTCACCTATCAGATCCCCCGCAACCGGGCCGGCAGCTCTGGCACCTTCGAGGTCAGCGGCGGCGCGTCAGCCTCCTCCGGCAACCCCTTCTGCCTGTTCGATCCCATCGCGTGCGGCGGCGCGGGCGTCGCAGGCGGCGCGAAGAACTTCAGCCAGGTCCTTCAGGCCCTGGTCAGTCAGCCACGCAACGACCAGCTGACCGCGACCATGATCATCGGCCCGGCACCGGGGAAGCCGGGCAGCAGGCCGGCCGTCACCA
>DATFRC010000207.1:0-26598 GCA_035263725.1 Jatrophihabitantaceae bacterium
CCGCGCGTCACCGAAGACGCAAGCGGCGCTGCTCGAGTGTATGGAGGAGCGGCAGGTCACCGTCGACGGCGTCACCTACTCCCTCGAGGCGCCATTCTTGGTGCTCGCCACGCAGAACCCGATCGACATGGAGGGCACCTACCCCTTGCCCGAGGCCCAGCGCGACCGGTTCACCGCGCGCATCTCGATGGGCTACCCCGACCGTAAGGCCGAGATCACGATGCTCTCCGAGCACTCGGCCTCGGATCCGCTCGCCTCGCTCGAGCCGGTCTCGGACGCGACCGAGGTGCGTGGCCTGATAGAGCGGGTACGAGCGGTGCACGTCGCCGACGGCATCAAGGCCTATGCCGTCGACCTTGCCGAAGCCACCCGGCGCGCTGCCGACGTCCGGCTCGGCGCGTCTCCGCGGGCGACCCTGCAGCTGTTGCGCGCCGCAAAGGCGTGGGCGGCGCTCGACGGGCGCGACTACGTCATCCCCGACGACCTGCAGTCGCTGACCGGTCCGGTCCTCGCGCACCGGCTGCTGCTCACCGCCGATGCGAGCATCGGTGGGCGCACGGCCGACGACGTGCTGGCCAAGGTCGTGGCATCGGTCGCGATCCCGACGCCCGACGGCCACCGATAGGTCCGCGGATGCGGGGATTCCGGCCTGGATTCACCACGCGGGCGCGGTGCCTCATCGCAGGCGGCGTCACGGCGGCACTGTGCGGCCTGCTGTTCGGCGAGGTCGACCTGATACGGGCGGGCTGCCTCGTGGTCGCGGTGCCGCTCGTGGCCGCCGTCGTCGTGCACCGCTCGCAGGTCACCATCGCGAGCCGGCGCGGTGTGTCGCACGCCCGGGCGCCGGCGGGCACCGAGGTGGTTATCCAGCTCACCGTGACGAATCGGTCGGTCCTCCCGACCGGAGCACTCATGCTGGAGGACCGCCTGCCGGCACGGCTGAGTGGGCGAGCCCGCTTCGTGCTGGACGGCCTCAACGGCCGCGAGACGCGCACCGTCGCCTATCACATGCCGCCACTCCCGCGCGGTCACTACGACACCGGGCCTCTGCGGGTGCGGCTGACCGATCCGTTCGGGCTGATCGACGCCACCCGCTCGTTCACCGCCCGGTCCCGCTTCGTGATTACGCCGATCGTCGACCAGTTGCCGAACTTGCACCTGCCGAATTCCTGGGATCTCGGCGAGAACGCCGGCAGCCACTCGATCGGATCACGCGGCGCCGACGACGCGTCCACCCGGGAGTGGCGTGAGGGCGACGACCTCCGCAAGATCCACTGGCGGTCGACGGCGCGTACCGGAGCGCTGATGGTTCGCCACGAGGAACGTCCCTGGCAGGGGCACGCGACGCTGCTGCTGGACCTGCGCGCGGGCGCGCACGAGACAGCGGAGCAGCCGGGCCCCGGAGGCGCGGACGACCGCGGCACGCGCAGCATCGAGTGGGCGATCAGCGCTGTCGCGAGCATCGGCAGCCAGCTGTTCCTCACCGGCCGCGACGTCAGCCTCATCGCCGATCTGGCGGCTCGCGACCGGCTGCGGTTTGCCTCCCAGGGCAGCCTCGTCGACCACCTGGCCGAGGCACGTGCCGAAGACGACACGACCCTGCTGCCGGTCGTGCCGCTGCTGCGCCTCGCGATGCGCGACTCCACTGTCGTCGCGGTACTCGGCCGCCTCGACGATGCGAGCGTGCACGCACTCGCCGACGCGCATCCGCGCGGCTCGGCCACCCCGGCGTTCGCCGTGCTGCTCGATGTCGACTCCTGGCGCGAGGGCCGTCCGGACGACGACGATGCCGCGCCGATCTGGACGCAGGAGAGCCGCCGTGTCGCCGAGACCCTGCGAGCCGCCGGTTGGTGGGTGGTCCCGGCCCGGTCGATCGACGCGATGCCGGCCGTCTGGACCCGGCTGCTACGCCAGCGTGCCGGCTCATCGGCTTCGGCAGCCCTGATCACGCCGCGATTGAGCTCGCTGCGATGAGCGAGCGCGACAGGAGCCCGGCTCATCGCGACGATGAGCAGGTGCCACTGTGACGGCTCAGATGCAGCAGACCGTTGAGCACCTGGCGGGACCGCAGAACGGCGCTCGTCGCACCATGGCCGGCTTGGCGGCGTCCGCGCTGAGTGTGCTGCCACTGTCCGAGACGTTCACCGACTGGGCGTGGCTGCCTCCGGTATGGATCGGCATGTTCCTGGCGATCGGTCCGGCCGCGTTGCTGCGGACCCGCTGGGCGCCCCGAGGCATCCACTTGCTACCCGGCCTGGCGCTGGCGCTGATCTACCTGACGGCGCGGTTCGTCCCCCACCACGCGTGGGGAGGTGTGATACCGCTTCGCGGTGCGTGGCTGGACGTCGCGGCGATGAATAGCCAGTTCCACGACACAATCCGTGACGGCTCGGCGCCGCTGCAATCCACCGAGCCGGTGCGCATGGTTCTGGCAGCACTGCTGGTGTTGCTCGCGGTCGCGGTCGACCTGGTGGCAGTCGTAGCGCGGCGCCCGGCGCTGGCCGGCGTCCCGTTCCTGTTGCTGTACACCCTGGCCGGCGCGATACCGCGACATGCGGTGGGCTGGTTCTGGTTCGCGCTTGCCGCGCTCGGCTACCTCCTGCTGCTCAGCTCGGACGCGCGGGACGAGCGCTCCAGGTGGGGGCGGCTGATGCCGCGTCCGGCCGGCGCTTCCAAGGCCGCGGTACAGGTCCTGTCCGCACGCCGAATCGCGGTCATCGCGATCGTGATTGCGCTGGCCATACCGCTTGTGCTGCCGGTCCGCAAGAGCAACCTGCTCGCCGACGCGCTCCATGGCGGTCACGGCAACGGGGGCGGAGGCGGCGGGGTGAGCCTCGATCCGTTCGTGCGGCTCAAGGGCCAGCTCAACCAGAAGTTCCCGGTGTCGCTGTTGCAGGTGGATACCAAGGGCCTGGGCGATCGCAACCCGTTCTACCTGGGCGAATTCGTCCTTGACCAGTACGACGCGAGCGGTTGGCGGCAAGGATCGCGCGCGCCGTCGGAGCTACTGGACTCCACCAAGTTCGTCGCCGCCCCGAACAGACCGCACCCCGACATGCAGACAGTCAAGTTCACGGCAACGATCACAAGCCTGCACCTCGACGATGTCGCAGTCCCGCTGTTCCAGGCACCCACGCGCATCGACAATCTGACCGGCAGTTGGGTCTGGAGCCAGCAGCAGGCCGCGATCGTCGGTGGGCGGATCCACAACGGCGACAAGTACACCGAGACCGTCGCCGAGCCCGACCCGTCAACCCAAGCGCTGCAAGAGTCGAAGTCGCTCGCGACCGATCCGGCGCTGGCCCCCTGGCTCGCGCACCAGGGCCTACCCAAGTACGTCACGACGACCGTCAAAACGATCATCAGTGGCAAGGCGACGCCGTACGACCGGGCGCTGGCCATCCTCAACTATTTCGTCGGCACCAATAGCCCGTTCACCTACAGCCTGGGCACGAAGGCCGGCGACTCGGGCAGCGATCTTGTCGACTTCCTGAGAAATCACATCGGCTTCTGCCAGCAGTACGCCGCCGCGATGGCAATCATGTTGCGGGTCGCCGACGTGCCCTCCCGCGTCGTCGTGGGGTATACGCACGCTGCGCCGACCAACGGCAGCTTCACCGTGACGACCAACGATGCACATGCCTGGGTGGAGGGCTACTTCGACGGTATCGGCTGGCTGCCGTTCGACCCGACACCGTTCGTCGGCGCGGACGTCTTCCGGGCGGCCGCGATTCCGTGGGCACCCAAGGCCACGCCCAGCGCGGGGAGCGCGGCCTCCGGCGGCCCGTCAAACCGGCTGACCGCCAACCCGAACAACAAGTCAGCGGGGACCTCGAACGCGACTGGGGCGGCCGCCGGGCAGGGCTCGAGCGGGTTGCCTGTGTGGGCGGCCTTGCTGCTGCTGGGCATTGCGGGTCTGGTGGTGCTGGTCTTCCTGGTGCCGGCAGGCGTGCGGTTGGGGCGCCGGCGTCGTCGGTTGCGGGCGGCCGCGCGCGACCCGGACCCGCTGTGGCGGGAACTCGCCGACACGGCGGTGGATCTCGGCTACGTCTGGTCCCCGGTTCGCACCCCGCGGCAAGTCGTCAAGTGGCTACGCCGCGAGGGCGTCGATGGCGACGCCGACGCTGCGCTGCGCACGCTGGCGAGCGCCGTCGAGTTGTCCCGCTACGCGGCGCCCGGGCAGGCTGTGAGCGGCCGGACGCTCGTAGCGGATCTCCGCCGGGTGGAGGTGTCGCTGCGGTCGACCCGTACCGGCTGGGAGCGCACCCGCGCCCGGCTGCTACCGCCGTCGCTCGGATGGGGACGAAGCAGCCGCCGCCGGCACTGATCTGATCCCGCCTGGGCGCGCCTTCGGCGCGAGCCGCGCCCGGCAGCGGGCCTCTTCGCGCGAGCGCTCATCACTGACTGATCCCGCCTGGGCGGCGCTCTTCGCGCGAGCGCTCATCGCCCGGTGGTTGAGTTCCGGGGTCATCGAGCGCTGCCAGGGCGCTGGGGCGAGCTGCTATTGCTCGTCGAAGCGCTTACGGAGCCGGTCCTCCATGCGAGACCGGACCCCGGGACGCCGGCTCTTCGCGCCGGCCTCGCCGACCTCGGCGTTACGACCTGGTTTCGAGCGCAGCATCGTCGCGACGTAGACGCAGGAGGCGACGATCAGCACAAAGCCGATCACGCCCAGCACGACGAGCTTGGCGGTGAGCCCAACGAGAACGACAGCCAGCCCGGCGAGCACGCCGACGACCGAGATGATGATCCAGCGCCGGGTGTGCATCCGCGAACGACCTGCACGCACGGCAGACGCGAACTTGGGGTCCTCTGCATACAGCGCTTGCTCGATTTGCTCGAGGAGCCTCTGCTCGTGCTCGGAGAGCGGCACGGTGCCCTCCTTAGTCCTTGCGCCGGTGGCCGTTGTGGCCATCGGCCGGGCGGCCTGCGATCCAATGTTGCCGTCAGCTCCCGGTTGAGAGTTGACACTGTTGAGCATACGAGCCCTGTGCCCTAGGCGAAAGCTAAGCGGCGCGCCGCGTGCCAGAAATCCCAATGGTTCGGAGTTTTCGCCCCTCAGCGGGCATCCCGGGGCCCCTGGGCCCGTGTCAGGGCGGCGGGTCGCAACGCCGCCGGGCCGAACCGGGCCTGTGTGGCGTCGGCCACCTGATCGACCCTGGGCGCGCTCGGCCGGGCAGCCTCGTCGAGAGTCGGTTGCCGAGCGGTGCCCGCCGCATCAGCGAAATGCTCGGCCTTGACGCCGACCAGCCGGATGCGCGGGCGGTCAAGATGGAGCGCACGGTACAGCTCGAGGGCGATGTCGTGCAGCTCCGCGGTCGAATCGACCCAGTCGGCGACGGTGCGCACCCGGGTCACGGTGCGGAAGTCGGCAAACCTGATCTTGATGCCGACCGTCTTCGCGACCCAACCGCGGGCACGCAGCCGCTGACCCACCTCGACGCACAGCTGCAGCAACTCGCGACTGACATCGGCCTCGTCCACCAGGTCGACGGCCGTGGTGTGGTCCGCGCTGATCGACTTCTCGACGTCCTGCGTCTCGACGGCACGCGGATCGTGGCCGTGCGCCAGGGCGTGCAGGTGATCGGCCACCGCGATTCCGACCCCGCGTCGCAACGTGGTGATCGGGATGTCGGCTAGGTCGCCGACGCTGCGGACGCCCAAGCGGTGCAGCGGCTGCGCAGTGCGGGCGCCCACGCCCCACAGCACCGTCACCGGCAGCGGGTGCAGGAACTCAAGTGTCTGCGCGGCGGGTACCAAGAGCAATCCATCCGGCTTGCAGCGCGCCGACGCCAGTTTCGCGACGAACTTCGTGGCGGCTACTCCGACAGAGCAGGTCAGGCTCAGTTCGGCGGCGACCCGCGCGCGGATCGCTTGCGCGATCTGAAGCGGCGTGCCGAGCAGGCGCTGGGCACCCGCGACGTCGAGGAACGCTTCGTCCAATGACAGTGGCTCGACGAGAGGCGTGACGTCACGCAGGATCGCCATGACGTCGCTCGACGCCTCGGAGTAGGCGGCGCGATCGGGCGGCAGCACGACGGCGTGCCGGCACAGCCGCAACGCCTGCCCCATCGGCATTGCGCTGCGGACCCCGAACCGGCGGGCCTCATAGGACGCAGCGGCCACCACGCCTCGGGTCGACCCACCGACGACCACGGGCTTGCCGCGCAGTTCTGGGCGGCGGCGAACCTCGACACTGGCGTAGAAGGCGTCCATGTCGACGTGCAGGATCGTGCAGCCGGTGTCGTCGCCGTCGCTTCGACCGGCGACTCGCGGGACGTCCGCGCTACGGCCCATGTGATCAGGGGGTGCGGCGGGCCAGCAGGTGGATACGGCTGGCGATCTCTCGGTAGGGCGAGCGGTCGGCGGCAAGCTGCTCGATCTCAGCGAGTGCGTCGCCCGCCGGCGCGGTACGCCCCACGTCGAATTCGGCGCCCGGGACGAACTCCGTGAACACCCCAACCCCGTATATCTGCTCGACGGCGAGGCCAAGTTGATGACACATCGCCTGCAGCCTCGTGACGTCCAGTGGGCCGTGCGCCGGCTCGGTGAGGGCGCGCAGCTCGAACAACGCGGAGCCGACGTCGCCGGCCAGCACTCTGGCGAGCACGCTCGCCACCGGATTGGCGATCACGATGCTGATCCGGCCGGCAGTCCGCGTCGCATCCACGACGGCAGCGAGCGCAGTATCGGGCCGGTCGACCGCCTCGAGCACCTCGTGCGCCAGCACTAGGTCGAACGCCGCCGCCGGCACGACCTCGCCCAGCGCCTCGATGTCGCCCTGCACCGCCCGCACCCGGTCGTCGACCCCCGCCTCGTTCGCGCGGCGGCGCAACACTGCCAGCGCGTCGGCGCTCAGGTCGACAACGGTGACCCGCGCCCCCGCTTGAGCCAGCGGCACCGCTGAACTCCCGCTGCCTCCGCCGCAATCGAGGACTTCCAACGGCGCTCCGGTCAAGGCCCCAGACCGGGCGGCCTCGTCGAGCAGACGCAGCAGGACGCGGTGCCGTAGCGGCGCTGTCCGCTCGCGGCGACTTGCGGTGTCCACGGCCCAAACACTAGTGCGGCGCACCGACCATGGCCGGTGCGCCGAACCGCCCCGCTCAGCTCGCCAGAGGCGCCAACAGGCCGAGCGTGCGCTCGACCAGCGTCACGAACTGCTCCGCGGCGTGCAGCTGGTCCTCCGCGTCGCGTTCTGACACGACACTGTGCGCGCCTGCCTCGACGGCCGCACGCTTGCCGGCCGTCCCGGCGAAGTACGCCGACCACTCGGCAAGTTCGGGCGCCACCGCATCGACGAGGACCCACGCGCTGACCAGTCGGCGTTTCCCGGCGGGCCGGGCACGCTGTGCAAAAAGCGCCGCCGCGCCGCGCAACGCAGCCAGATGCGCGAGCCGGAACCGCTCACCGGGCTCGCCGGCCAGCACGGCGTCGCGCAGCATCGACCGTGCCTGCCCTACCAGCGATGCCGCACTGCGACTCGCCGGCGGATGGAATGCCGCAACGCCCATGGCCAACTCCCAGTCTCGAACGCCTGTTCGAAGGCTATCTCGACCCGGGAGGCTCCGCAAGGGCGTCGACGACCTCGCCCACGACCACCACCGCCGGCGGGCCCGCACCGTGAGCCGCGACCTCGTCGGCCAACCGGCTGAGCGGCGCCCGGAGGATGCGCTGGCCGTCGAGCGTTGCACGCTCGATCACCGCTGCCGGGGTCGCCGGATCGCGCCCGTGCGCCACGAGAGCCTTGACGATCAGCTCGAGGCGCTCCATCGCCATGAGCAGCACCAACGTGGACGACTTGGCCAGCGCGGCCCAGTCCAGGCCGGTATCGAGCGGTCGCCCCGGATCGAGGTGCCCCGACACAACGGTGAAGTCCGCGGCCAGCCCGCGATGCGTTAGCGGAATGCCGGCCACGACCGGCGCGGCGAGCGCCGAGGTGACGCCCGGCACCACGGTCACCGGCACGCCGGCCGCAAGGCACGCCAGCCACTCCTCGCCGCCGCGGCCGAATACGAATGGGTCCCCGCCCTTGAGCCGGACGACCCGCTTGCCGGCACGTGCCCGGTCGACCAGCACCGCGTTGATCTCGTCCTGGCTGAGGTTGTGCCGGTGCGCCGACTTGCCGCAATCGATCACCTCGACATCGGGCGGCAACTCGTCGAGCAGCGCGCGCGGTGCCAACCGGTCGACGACGACCACGTCAGCGGCGGCGACAAGGCGCCGCCCACGCACCGTGATCAGCTCCGGATCACCCGGACCGCCGCCGACCAGCGCCACTGACCCGGCAGCGGCCGCTCGGTGCGGGCGCGCGGGCAATTCCCCGACGTCGAGCGCCGCGGCGATCGCGTCGCGCAACGCGCTCGCCCGGCGGGGGTCGCCGCCGCCGGAGACGGCCACCGTCACGTCGCCACGACGCGTGCTGGCAGGCGTCCAGGCCGTACCTCCGCTTGCCGCGTCGGACCGAATGCAGAAGATCCGCTGTGCTGCTGCGGCATCGGCCACCTCGGCGTTCACCGCCGGATCGTCCGTGCACGCCAACACCAGCCAGGCTCCGTCCACGTCGGCCGCCTCGAACGGCCGCGCAGAGACTCGAGCCGCGAGCGCCCGCAGCTCAGGTGATACCTGCGGGGCCACCACGTCGATCACAGCGTCCGACGCGGCCATTCGCTGCGCGCGCCGGGTGGCCACCCGGCCGCCGCCGACAACCAGAACCCGTCGCCCGGCGAGGTCCACCAGTAGCGGGACGCCGGTCACGCGACCGCGGCCGTACGCAGGCGTATGGAGACGGCGGACACCCAGCGATGGTTGCACATGCGGCGACTCGCCGGCCATTTCGTTCGGTCGAGGTGTGCTCCCCGACATTTGCACTTCGCGATCGCGGCAATGTGTGCCACCCTGGACACGTGCACCGAGCTCTGCCGCTTCGACTCACCGCGCGCCGTCATGTCGACCTGCTGCGCGTGATCGCCGCGGCGTGTCCGCCACTGCGCTGACCCGCGCCGGCTCCGGCGACGGGTCCCGTTCAGGCACGCGTCGTCGGAGAGGAGCTCGTAGATGCCTGCGCGCAAGGGGCAGGGGCAGTGGGCGCTCGGCTATCGGGAGCCGTTGAACGCCAACGAACGCAGCAAGCGCGATGACGACGGGCTCAAGGTCCGTGAGCGCATCATCGACACCTACCAGTACACCGGCTTCGCCGGCATCGACGCGGCCGACCTGCGGGGCAGGTTCCGCTGGTACGGCCTGTACACGCAGCGGCGCGCCGGCATCGCCGGCGGGCGCACCGCGGTCCTCGAGCCGGAGGAGCTAGAGGACGAGTACTTCATGCTGCGCATCCGCATCGACGGCGGGGCACTCACCAGCGAGCAACTGCGTGTCATCGGGGAGATCTCCACCCAGTACGGCCGCGACGTCGCCGACATCACCGACCGGCAAAACATCCAGCTGCACTGGGTACGCATCGAGGACGTCCCGACGATCTGGGAGAAACTCGATGTCGTCGGGCTGTCGACCACAGAGGCCTGCGGTGACACCCCCCGGGTCATGCTCGGCTGCCCCCTGGAGGGGGTGAGCGCCGGCGCAGTGCTGGACGCCGGGCCGGCGTTGCGGGCCACCGTCGCGGCGTACGTCGGCGACCCGGCGTTTTCGAACCTTCCGCGCAAGTACAAGACGTCGATCACCGGGTGCGCGCGGCACTGCACCAACCATGAGATCAACGACGTGTCGTTCGTCGGGGTCGTCGGCCCGGACGGGCGGCCCGGATTCGACCTGTGGGTCGGCGGCGGGCTGTCGACGAACCCCATGTTCGCCCAGCGATTGGGCGCATTCGTCGAGCCGGACGAGGTCGCCGAGGTGTGGGCCGGCGTCACGTCGGTCTTCCGCGACTACGGCTATCGGCGCTCCCGCAACCACGCTCGGCTGAAGTTTCTGATGGCCGACTGGGGGCCGGAGAAGCTCCGCGAGGTGCTGGAGAAGGACTATCTCGGTCGGGCGCTGGCGGACGGGCGTGAGCCGCCACCGTCGCCGGCGCACCGCGACCACGTCGGAGTCGAGCGGCAGCGCGACGGACGCTTCGCCGTCGGCGCGACCACGAAGGCGGGCCGCACTTCAGGGACGGCACTGAGTTCGGTGGCTGAGCTGGCCGATCGCTTCGGCGACGGCCGAATCCGCACCACACCCCAGCAGGGATTGGTGATCCTCGGGGTGAGCGAAGTCGAGCCGCTGATAACCGAGCTCGACGGCCTGGGCTTGTCGGTGCGGCCGTCGGCGTTTCACCGCGGCACGATCGCCTGCACCGGAATCGAATTCTGCAAGCTCGCCATCGTCGAGACGAAGGCTCGGGCGGAGACGATCCGTGGCGAGCTCGAGCGCCGCCTGCCGGACTTCGACACTCCGATCACGATCAATGTCAACGGCTGCCCCAATTCGTGTGCCCGGTTCCAGGTCGCCGATATCGGGTTCAAAGGCATCGTGACGCGGGGTCCGGACGGCAGCGATCACGAGGCGTTCCAGGTGCACCTGGGGGGCCAGCTCGGCGCCCAGGCGGCATTCGGCCGCAAGTTCCGCGGTCTGAAGGTCAGCGCTACTGAAGCGCCCGACTACGCAGAGCGGATCCTGCGCGGCTACGTCGACCGCCGTGAGCCCGGCGAGTCGTTCGCCGCGTACGTCGCACGCGCCGACGAAGCGTGGCTCACGTGAGTGAGCGGGCGGCGCCGTTCTACTGCCCGTACTGCGGAGACGAGGGCCTGCGCCCGTTCGGCGAGAAGCACGGCGAATGGCGTTGCGGCGCCTGCCAACGGGTGTTTCGGCTGTCGTTCGTCGGCAGCGCCCCAACTTGGACGACCGAAGCGAAGGAGCACGCATGACGTGCGTCACCACTGACCTGGAGACGCTGGCGACGCGCGCCGGCGAGGAACTGGAGGGCGCGCATCCGCTCGACATTCTGAGCTGGGCGGTCGAGCAGTTCGGCTCGTCGTGGTGCGTCGCATCGTCGATGGCCGACGCGGTGCTGCCTCACCTCGCGTCGCGGGTACTGCCGGGGGTCGACGTGATCTTCCTCGATACCGGCTACCACTTCGCTGAGACGATCGGGACCCGCGACGCGGTCGCCGCCACCATGCCGGTGACGGTGCGCACGATCAAGCCCGCGCAGACGGTTGCCGAGCAGGACGCGACCTATGGCCCACGACTGTTCTCCCGTGATCCTGATCTGTGCTGCGCACTGCGCAAGGTCGCCCCGCTCGAAGCATCTCTGCAGCCGTATCGGGCGTGGGCGGCTGGGCTGCGCCGCGACGAGGCGATCACCCGCCGCAATGTCCGCGTCGTCGAATGGGACGCCAAGCGGGGCATGGTCAAGCTGAACCCGATTGCCGCCTGGACAGAGGATGACGTCGACGCGTACGTCGCCGAGCACGGCGTACTGGTGAACCCACTGCTGTCCGACGGCTACGGCTCGGTCGGCTGCGCACCGTGCACCCGCCGCATCCTTTCGGGCGAGGATTCTCGCGCGGGACGCTGGGCAGGCACGAGCAAGATCGAGTGCGGCGTGCACACCTGACGCCCGATAGCGTCTGCGGCATGCATCCGAACTGCATGGCCGTCGATGCGGCGCTGGCCGCTGCCGGCGTGTCCGGCCGGGTGAAGCTGTTGCCCGAGGCGGCTCCCACGGCGGCTGCGGCCGCCGAGCAACTTGGCGTCGACGTAGGCGCCATCGCCAACTCCCTGGTGTTCGCGACGGCTGCGGGTGACCCGGTACTCGTGCTGACGAGCGGGGCGCACCGCGTCGACGCCGCGAAGGTCGCGGCGTTGCTCGGCACGTCCACGCTAGGACGGGCGAACGCCGAGCTCGTCCGCAGCGCCACCGGGCAGCCGATCGGCGGCGTCGCGCCGGTGGGACATCCAGGCAGGCTGCGCACGCTCGTGGACGTCGCGCTGCGCGCGTACCCGCAGGTGTGGGCCGCCGGCGGCATTCCGCACGCGGTCTTCCCCACGACCTTCGAAGAGCTCGTGCTCCTCACGGGCGGCGAGCCGGCCGACGTCGCATGATGTCGCCACCGTGCGGCATAGGGTGGGCAGCGATCAACGCTCACGCGAAGAGCAGAGGAGCATCGTGAGTGGCCTGGTGACCGTGCATGTATGGCGGATCCCTGCGCAGCGTGTCCCGGCTGCGCTTGCCTCCGCAGCGCTCGACCCCCACCGGGTCCGCGCGCTTGCCGAGGCGCGGTTCGCGAAACTGCTCGGAACCAGCAGCAGCTTCGGGCCGCGTGGCGCCGACCTGACGCGATGGGTGCTGCTGGTCAGCTGGGCGTCGTCCGATGCCGCGAGGGCGTTCGCCGAATCCGGGATCGTGCGACGGTGGCAGGCCCGCGCGCGCGAGTCGTGGTCGGCCGAGTTGCTGCCGTTGTCGAGCCGCGGCCACTGGGCGCGCCGATCGCCGTTCGAGGGCGCGGCGCGCGACTGGGACGGCCCGGTCGCGGCGCTTACCCATGCCCGGCTGGCACCGCGGCAGGCCGTCACGTTCTGGCGTTCCGTGCCGCCCGTCGCCGCCGATCTCGGGCGCCGGCGCGGACTGCGCGCCGCGTTCGGCATCGGCGAGGCGCCGCTCGGCGTTCAGGGCACGTTCAGCCTGTGGCGCGACGCGGCCGCCCTGGAGGAGTTCGCCTACCGCAGCGCGTCGCACCGAGAGGCGATCCGGCAGACGGCGTTGCGCCGCTGGTACGCCGAAGAGCTGTTCGCTCGTTTCGGAGTCTTGAACTCCGCAGGCCGGCTCGGCGGGCGCGACCCCCTGGCGGCGAGCGCATGAGCGCGTTGCCGGCAGCCGCCGACGTGAGGATCGAGTCGTGGACCGGCCCCGAGCTCGCGCAGCGCATCAACGAGGCGATGGCCATCTACGTCGTCGCGATGAACTACCCCACCTATGCGGGCGCGCAGCGGTCGGTCACCGCCCAGGGACACACGGGGTACGACGGTTTCGCGTGCCGCGCCGCGCTGCGCCCGGACGGCCGCCTGGTCGGCTTCGGCTACGGCTACACGTCAAAGCCGGGCCAGTGGTGGCACGACCTGGTGCGGCGCGCGGTTACCGACGAGGTCGCCGCCGAGTGGTTGCCCGACGCCTTCGAACTCTCAGAGATGCACGTGCTGCCGCACTACCAGGGCGGCGGCATCGGGCGGCGGCTGCTGACCTCGCTGGCCGCGGCCATCCCCCATCGCTCGATGCTGTTGTCGACGCCGGATGCGGACACCCGGGCGTTCCGCCTGTACCGATCGGTCGGCTTCGTGGACCTCGCCCGTGGGCACCGCTTCCCCGGCGACGCCAGGCCGTTCGCCGTCCTCGGCGCGTGGCTGCCGCTTGTCGATGCTGCACCGCGCCGTTGACGTACGCCTGCGTATGGTCGGCGCGTTCGTGCTGGCCGCGGTTGGGCTGCAGATCGCATATGTCCTGACGCCCGGCACCGGGCGGGAGCGACTCACGGTCGGCACCGTCCTGGTAGTCGCTGCCGCGTCGCTGAGCCACGCGGTGCTGACGCGCGGCCGGCGCGGGCTCGCGTGCTTCGTCGTCGCCGGCGTCGTGGGCTTCGCTGCCGACGTGCTCGGCGTGCACACCGGAATCCCCTTCGGGGATTACCGCTACTCCGCGACGCTCGGCGTTCAGCTTGCGGGCGTCCCCCTCCTTGCTGCGCTCGCCTGGGCGATGCTGGCATGGCCGGCCGCCCTGGTGGCTCGACGGCTCGCCACGACGACGCCGCTGCGCGTGCTCGTCGGCGCGTGGGCGCTCGCGTCGTGGGATCTGTTCCTCGACCCGCAACTGGTCGCAGCCGGCGCCTGGCGCTGGGCAGACCCCAACCCGCACCTGCCGGGCGAACCTGCTGTCGCGCTGACGAACTATGCAGGATGGCTGCTCGTCGCGGTGGTGATCTCGCTTGGCGTGCAGCTGATGCTGGCCGGAACGCCTTCGGCTGACGACCGCTGGATGTTCGCGCTCTACGTGTGGACCTACGTGTCGTCAGTAATCGGGCTCGCCGCGTTCTTGGATTTGCCAGCCGCGGCGTTCTGGGGCGCGCTCGGCATGGGCGTGGTGGCCGTCCCGCTGGTGTTCCGATGCTGGTGAAGGTCGGCACGGCCGCGGCGCTGGCCGGCACGGCACATGCCGCGGTCAACGCGCGGATGTTGCGCCGAGCGGTGTTGCCGGGCGCGCTGCCCGACGTCTCGGTGCTGCTGCCTGCGCGCGACGAGGCGCACAACATCACAGCTTGCCTGGATACCCTGCTTGCACAGCAGCCGCAGGACCGCATCGAGATCATCGTGCTCGATGACGGATCATCCGACGGCACGAGGGAAATCGCCGAAGCGGCTGGGGTGCGTGTCGCCTCCGGAACGGCGCCTCCGCCGGGCTGGCTGGGCAAGCCGCACGCGTGCCGGCAGCTCGCGGAGCTCGCCCGGCCGACCAGTACGGTTCTCGTGTTCGTGGACGCGGACGTCCGCCTGGAGCCGGAGGCAGTGGCCAGCGCCGTCACCTTGCTGGAACGGCACGGCCTGGATTTCGTCTCGCCGTATCCGAGGCAGGTTGCCGGCTCGCCGGCCGAGCGGCTCGTCCAGCCCTTGCTTGCATGGTCGTGGCTGACGTTCCTGCCCCTGCGGCTCGCCGAGCACTCCCCCCGGCCATCGCTGGCCGTTGCCAACGGGCAGTTCCTCGTGGTGCGCCGGGAGGCGTACCGGCGCGCGGGCGGCCACGTGCCCGATGCCGTCCTGGATGACATCGCCCTGGCCCGGGCGTTGCGGCGCAGCGGAGCACGGGGCGGCATCGTCGACGGCGCGACGCTTGCCAGTTGCCGGATGTACGACGGGTGGACGACGCTTCGAGACGGGTACGCCAAGTCGCTGTGGGCGGCGTTCGGCTCACCCCGAGGTGCGCTCGGGGTGCTCGCCTGGCTGAGCGTCGCCTACCTGGTCCCGGCCGTGGCGGCGCTGCGCGGCTCGCGGGCGGGACTGCTCGGCTACGCGGCGGGCGTCGCCGGACGGGCGATCGCGGCACGACGCACCGGCGGCCGCGCCTGGCCGGACGCACTGGCCCACCCGGCGTCGGTGCTGGCATTCGGGTGGCTGCTCGTGCGGTCACTGGCCGGGCGCCGGCGCGGCACGCTGCGCTGGAAAGGCCGGGACGTGCACGCCCGCCCCCTAGGCGGCTAAGGCACTATCACCACATGGCGCGCGTCGTGGTGGTCGGCGCCGGGGTCGGCGGACTGTGCGCCGCCGCCCGGCTGGCCGCGTTGCGCCACGACGTCACAGTGCTCGAAGCCAACGACGAGATCGGCGGCAAGGCCGGTTTCTTCGAGCAGCGCACTGCCGCGGGCACGTTCCGCTTCGACACCGGCGCGTCCGTGCTCACCATGCCCGAGGTGTTCGCCCAGTTGTTCGCCGACACCGGCGACCCGCTCGACTCGGTGCTCAAGCTGCGGGCCGTCGACCCGTATGTCCGCTACCGCTTCGCCGACGGCTCCGTGCTCACCACGACGCGTGACCTGGACGAGCAGGTGTCCCACTTGGACCAGGTCCTCGCTGCGGGCACCGGCGCAGCGTGGGCGGCGCTGGTGGCGCACGGCGCTCGCGTCTGGGCTGCCGTCGAGGCGCCGATGTTCGACAGTGGTCTGACCTCAGGCGTCGTCGCCCGGCGGCTGGCACACGTCGGCGACATTGCCGCGGTCCGGCCCGGACGCACCCTGCGTCAGCTCGGCAACCGCTGCTTCCGCGACCCCCGCGCGCGCATGCTCCTGGACAGGTACGCGACCTTTGCCGGGTCCGACCCGCGCCGGGCACCGGCGGCCCTGGCCGTGATCCCGTTCCTGGAGCACGCCTTCGGGGCGTGGTACGTCGACGGCGGGCTGCACCAACTCGTCGCGGCACTGGCCGCCCGGGCCCGCGAACGCGGCGCCGTCATTCGTACCGAGGCCCGGGTCACCCGGATCACCGCGACCGGCGGGCGCGTCGGCGAGGTAACGCTCGCCGACGGGGCGACGCTGCCCGCCGACGTCGTCGTGGCGAACGCCGATGCGAGCACGGTCTACCAGCAGCTGCTGCAGCCGAACCGGCCGCGGCAGGCGCCGCGCGCCGACTCGCTCAGCGCATTCGTGCTTCTGCTGGGGGTGCGCGGGCGCACACCTGGGCTGGCGCACCACAATGTGCTCTTCGGCGACGGCGACTACGACGCCGAATTCGACGCGGTGTTCGGCCGGCCCGGCCGACCGGTGACCGACCCCGCCGTGTACATCAGCGCACCGGACGACCGCACAGTGTGCCCCGTTGGTCACGAAGCGTGGTTCGTGCTGGTAAACGCGCCGCGCCACGGCATCGACGGCACCCGGGGCGCCCTGAATTGGGACAGCGCGGGGTTGGCGTCGGGCTACGAAGGCCGGGTGCTTTCGCTGCTCACGGCGCGAGGGCTGCCGGTGCGGGAGCGGCTCGTGTTCAGCAAGGTGCTCACCCCGGCGGACCTGCAGCGCCGCACCAGCGCCCCCGGGGGTGCCATCTACGGCGCTGCGCTGCACGGCCTGCGCGCGAGCGTTCGCCGGCCGGCGAACGCCGGAAAAGTACGCGGGCTCTATCTCGTCGGCGGCTCCACGCAGCCCGGTGGCGGGCTGCCCCTGGTGGCACAGTCGGCCAAGATCGTCACCAACCTCATCGGGCCCGCCTGACCCATCGGCTACGACGTGATCTGAACGAACGCGACCAACGTGGCCGCGACCCAGACCGCCGCGCACACGGTGGGCGGCCACGCCGCATCGCTTATCGCGGCACTGACGCATGCCAGCGCCGTGCAGATCACCCGGGTGGGCCGCTCCGCGACCGTTATCAGCGGGCGCCGCCGCGCCAACTCCAGCCCGACGGAGAGCGCGGCCGCGACCAGCGCCAGCCACAGCGGCGCGCCGGCTTGCCATATGACGAGTGCGAACGCGGTGTCCGCGATTCGGTCCGCGATCGTGTCCGCGACCGCCCCCGCCCGGGTGGTCCGGGCCTGGAGCAGGGCAACCGCGCCGTCGAGCCCGTCGCAGAGGGCCGCGGCCAGGACGAGCACGAGCGCAACTAGCGGCAGTCGGGCGGCGAGCAGTGGCGCGTCGACGGCGAGCAAGAGCCCCGCCGCAGTGATCGCCGCCGGTGGAACGCGGGCCTCGGCGAGCGGCCGGGCCAGCGACCACATGAGTGTCAGCCAGCGGCGCACGAGCGGCGACGGCCGCAGCCCGTGGTGCAGCGCGGACCAGGCCTCGATCAGGTCGTCGCGCTGATCCGAAGATTCCCCCATACCTCGCGGGTGGCCTTGGAGCGGTTGAACGTGATGAAGTGGATGCCCGGCACGCCTTCGTCGAGCAGCCGCTGCGCCAGCCCAGAGCACCTCTCGATCCCCAGCGCGCGCACTGCCTTGGGATTGTCAGCCACCGCCGCGAACTCGGCCGCCAGCGCGGGCGGGAACGGCGCGCCGGAAAGCTGCTCGGAGCGCTCGATCGTGCGCATCGTGGTGACCGGCATGATGCCGGCGATGATCGGCACCTCGCCTCTGGCGGCAGCCACCCGGTCGCGCAGTCGCAGGTACTCGTCGGCGTCGAAAAACATCTGGGTGACCGCGTAGTCGGCGCCGGCCCGACATTTCTCCACGAACCGCGCGGTGTCTTCCTCGATGGTGGCCGAGCGGGGGTGTTTGTACGGGAACGCCGCGACACCGACGCAGAAGTCGCCGTGTGCCCGCAGCAGCTCGACCAATTCGCAGGCGTAGCGCAGCCCCTCGGGGTGCTTGATCCACTCCCCCATCGGATCGCCCGGCGGGTCGCCGCGAATCGCCAGCATGTTCACCACGCCGACGTCGGCGAACCGGCCGATGATCGCGCGCAGCTCTGCCACTGAGTGATTGACTGCGGTCAGATGGGCCACCGGCAGCAGCGTCGTGTCGGACGCGATCTGCTCGACGATCTCGATGGTGTGGTCGCGGGTGCTGCCGCCGGCGCCGTAGGTGACCGATACGAACGACGGATGCAACGGTTCGAGCTCGCGGATGGTCTGCCACAAGAGCCGGTCGTCCTCGGGCGTCTTCGGCGGAAAGAACTCGAATGAGAAGGTCCGCTGACCGGCGGCCAGCACGTCCCGCACCGTTCGTGACATGCGGATCAGCGTAGTGTCCGCCGTGTGATCGACCTCGGCAGCGTTGTCACGCGGGTCGACGCGGAACTCGCCACCTTCTTCGACACGCGCGCCGGCCGGCTTGCCGAACTCGGCGACGACTTGAGTGCATTGGCCGAGATCGCGCGCAGCTTCGTGCTCGACGGAGGCAAGCGACTGCGCCCCATGTTCGCCTACTGCGGCTGGCGCGCGGTACGCGGCTCGTCCGGGGACACGCCGATGATCACCGCTGCAGCCAGCCTGGAACTGCTGCACGGTTGCGCGCTGATCCACGACGACGTAATGGACGGCTCGGGCACCCGCCGCGGCCGCCCGTCGGTCCACGCCGCGTTCGCCGCGATGCACGCCCGCGACGCGTTCACCGGGGATTCGCGCGTGTTCGGCACGGCAGCCGCGATCGTTGTCGGGGACCTGCTGCTGTCGTGGGCCGACGCGATGTTCGCCGGTGCCGGCTTCAGCTCCGCCGACGGCAGCCGGGCGCGAACGGTGTACGACGACATGCGCCAGCAGGTCATGGCCGGCCAGTACCTGGACATGCTCGTCCAGGCACGCGGCCGCTTCTCCGTCGAGGACGCGCAGCGCGTCGCCGAGTACAAGACGAGCAAGTACACCGTCGAGGGACCGTTGCAGTTCGGCGCGGCCGCCGCGGGCGCGGCACCAGAGGTCGTGACGGCGCTGCGCGGCTACGGTCTGCCGCTCGGCGAGGCGTTCCAACTGCGTGACGACGTGCTGGGCGTATTCGGAGATCCGGGGCGTACCGGCAAGCCGATCGGCGATGACCTGCGCGAGGGAAAGCGCACGATGCTGGTCGCGCTGGCGATGGACGCCGCCGAGCCTGAGCAGGCCGGCCTGCTGCGCGCGGGCCTCGGCAACCGCGACCTTGACGACGCCGGGGCAGCGGCGTTGTGCGACGTGATCGTCGCGACGGGAGCGCTGGATCGCGTCGAGGCCCGCATCGCCGAACGAACGGCGCGAGCCCGTGCGGCGTTGGACACACCGGCGATCTCCGACGACACCCGGGACGTGCTCGACGGGCTCGCCGTGCTCGCCACCGAGCGGCACACGTGAGGACCGTACCTGGGCGTACGGATCGTGTCGTAGTGATCGGGGCGGGCCTCGGCGGGCTCGCGGCGGCGCTGCACCTCGCCGGAGCCGGCCGGCAGGTGACCGTACTGGAGCGTATGGGCATCCCGGGTGGGCACGCCGGCGTCCTGCGCGATCAGGGATACACGTTCGACACCGGGCCCACCGTGCTGACCGCTCCGTGGCTGGTCGCAGAGACACTCGCCGCGGTCGGCGAGGAGATGACGCTCGACCTGCGCCGCCTCGACCCCGCCTACCGCGCACGCTTCGCGGACGGCTCGACGCTGGACCTGCATGCCGACGTCGACGCGATGGCACGCGAGGTCGCCGCCCTATGCGGGCCACGTGAGGCTGACGCGTATCGCCGCCTCATGGTCTGGCTGCGCGAGCTCTACGACGTCGAGATGCCGCATTTCATCGCCCGTAACCTGGACTCGCCGCTCGCGCTGCTCGGCCGGCCGCTGCTGCGGCTGATCGCTCTCGGCGGGTTCCGGCGGCTGGCCCCGAAGATCGCGTCGTTCGTACAGGACGACCGGCTGCGACGGCTGTTCACGTTCCAGTCGATGTACGCCGGCCTGGCGCCGACACAGGCGCTCGCCCTGTACGGGGTGATCGCCTATCTGGACGCCGTGGCCGGGGTCTACTTCCCGATCGGCGGCGTACACACGGTGCCCCAAGCGCTGGCCAGCGCCGCCGCTCGGCACAGCGTGACCATACGCTACGGTATCGCCGCCGACCGGCTCGAGATCCGCAACGGCCGAGTGGCGGCCGTGCTCACGCAGGGCGGTGAGCGCATCTCTGCGGACGTTGTCGTCGACAATCGCCCGCCCGATCGGCCACGGACGCGATACTCGCCGTCCTGCGTCGTGCTGTACGCCGGCGTACGGTCCGGCGCGGCTGACGCCCACCACACGATCTCATTCGGCACTGCCTGGCAATCGACATTCGACGAGATCATTCGGCGCGGGCGGCTCATGCGTGATCCGTCGTTCCTGCTCACCACGCCAACCGTGACAGACCCGTCCCTCGCTCCGCCAGGCGCCCAGGCTCACTACCAGTTGTTTCCCGCGCCGAACCTGGCCCATTCCGCGCCGATCGACTGGGACGCCGCAGCCGCGCCGTACGCCGAGCGGATGCTCGAGGCGGCCGGCCTCGATCCCGACGTACTGCATATGACGACGCCCGCCGACTGGGCCGCCCGTGGCTACCCGGCCGGCACACCGTTCGGCGCCGCGCACACCGTCGCGCAGACCGGCCCGTTTCGGCAGCCGACACTAGACCGCCGCGTCGAGAACCTCGTCCGATGTGGCGCGAACGTGCAACCCGGCATCGGCGTACCGATGGCGCTGGTCTCCGGACGGCTGGCCGCCGCACGGGTCACCGGGGCTGCCACGATGGCGACATGAGGCGCGCGTTGCTGGCAGCCGGCATCACGTCGCGCCATCTGGCTGAGGGGTACCAGTTGTGCCGGCGGCTCAACGCCACGCACGGCAAGACGTATTACCTGGCCACGCTGCTGCTGCCGCCTGCCAAGCGGCCGTACGTCCATGCCCTATACGGGTTTGCCCGCTACGCAGACGACATCGTCGACGGCTTCGGCGCCGACCGCACGGCCCGGTTCGAGGCATGGAGCGCCGAGTTCCTCGCCGACCTCGAACTCGGGACGTCCGCGCACCCCGTGTGCCGTGCGGTGATCGACACGATCGGGCGATGGGACATCGAGCATTCGTACTTCGCCGACTTTCTCGGGGCGATGCGTTCAGACCTCACCACGACCGGATACCAGACGCACGACGATCTTGCCGCCTACATGTGGGGCTCGGCCGCCGTGATCGGCTTGGAGATGCTGCCGATCCTCGGGCGGGCCGACACCTCGATCGGCAGGGAAGTGCTGGAACCGTACGCAGCAGACCTGGGCATCGCCTTCCAGCTCACCAACTTCCTGCGTGATATCGCGGAGGACCTCGCGCGCGGACGGGTGTATCTGCCGCAGGAGTCACTTTCCGCGTTCGGCGTCGACCGCGACCGGCTCCGCCGCGCCGTCCGCGCCGGAGCGGCCGACGAGCCAATCCGCAACCTGCTCGCGGCCGAGATCGCCCGGACCCGCGACCTCTATCTGCGGGCCGTCCCGGGCATCGAGCTCGTCCACGTGGCCTCGCAAGACTGCCTGCGCACGGCGGTCGCGTTGTACAGCCGAATCCTCGACGAGATCGAGGCGGCGGACTACAACGTGTTCCGCGGCCGAGTCACCGTGCCGATCGCCCGCCGGGTGGGTGTCGCAGCGCATGGCCTGGCCGGGGCGCTCGTCGCGCGGCACTACGACCAAGCGCTACCCATGTAGCGAGGGTCAGCAGCACCATCGCGAACCCGAACGCGATGTCCTCGATCGGCGCGTATGCGATGCGGAGTCCGGTGATCGCGGCGGCGTCGTAGCGGACGACGGGCAGACCCGCAAGAACGCCGTTGACGATCAGCTGAAAGAACAGCACGATGCCGTACGCGGTCCAGAATGCCTTTCGGCGCACGAGACGTGTCCGCAGCACCGTCAGGTCGACGACGATGGCGACCGCGATTCCCACTACCGCTAGCGCCGTGTAGGTCACGGCTCGTCGCCAATCGTCCACTGTGGACGCCGCCGGCGCACAGCTTCCAGCGTCAAGACGGCGCAGGTGGGGATCACGACGAAGAACAGCAATTCCTCGAGCGGCAGCCTGCCGGGAAGCGTCACCGCGGTCGTCCACCGCTGGTCGTAGCGCCACTGATGACGGTGGATGGCATACACGTCCCAGACCGCGAAGATCGCCACGGTCGGCGCGAGTGCGAGCAGCAGGCGGCGCCACTGCGCATACACCCCGGTATGGAGGAACAACTCGAGCGGCGCGGTGCCGAGCAGGCACCCGGCGAGCAGGGCCACGTAGACGAGATGCCCCATCAATACCCGGCAACCTGGGCGCGGCGCTTCACCTCGGTGCCGCGGTTGTCACGCAGCGCCTGAATGGGCGTGCCCGGCAGCGATTCGTCCGCGCGGAATAGCCAGGTCACGATCTCGTCATCCTGATAACCCCCATCGCGAAGCAGCGTGACCACTCCGGGCAGGCCCTTCACGACCGAGCCCTGCTGGATGAATGCCGCCGGCACGCAGCGTTCGCCTTGGACGTCGCGCACTGCGAGCAGTACCCCGTCGCGTATCCACTGACTGATCCGTTTCGGTGGAACGCCCAGCACCTGTGCAGCCTCGGGGAGAGCGATCAGCTCCAGTTCCGGCGCCTCCTCGGGCATGCCGCCAAGCCTGCCATAACTCAGTCGCGGCGGGCGAAGATTGCCTGCGTGACGTAGTTGGCGCGTACGAGCTGGTCGCCGATCGCCTCGCCCACGGCGTCGAGCAGCGCCGCAAGCTGGCCGGCCGGCAGCGTGCTGTGGTCGCTATGTGTGCGGACGAGCGCCAGCCACTCGTCGCGGGTGTAGTCGCGTGCCCACGGGTACCGGCGGTGCTCGACGTTCGCGAACAACCCGCTTGCGCGCAGCTGCTCGACGGCCGGCGGGATCGTCGCCGGGCCGCCGCTGCGTGCCATGGACCGGTCGGTCACCTGCGGGGCGACCCGGGCGTAGGCGGCGTCGATGCGTGCTCGCAGGGCCGCATCCACCGCCGAGAAGTTCCAGAACGGCGCAAGGAGTCCGCCCGGGCGAAGCAGCACCGCTGCCTTGGCAGCGCCCGCATCCGGGTCGATCCAGTGCCACGCCTGGCCGCTGACGATCAGGTCGAACTGGCGTCCTGCCGCGTTCCACTGCTCGAACGTCCCGATATCGACGGTGAGACCGTGTGCTCGAGCGACAGCTGCCATGCGGGCGTCGACCTCGACGCCGAGCACCGGCACGCCGCGTTGGGTCAGCAGCCGCGCTGCCTTGCCGGTACCGCAGCCGACGTCGAGCGCATCGGCCGGTGCGCCGGCGAGCAGATCGTCGACGAGCGCCGGTGGATAGCTCGGCCGGGCCAGTTCGTACACCTCCGCCACCGCTCCGAAGGACTCAGCTCGGGTTCGGTTGGTGTGCACCCGGTCAGTCCTCGGCAACACGCCAGCCTTCTTCGGGAGGACGCGGCGAGCGCATCGGCGCCGCGTCGGTCAGCGGCTCCAGGTCGGCGCCCACCAGCGCGTCGAGTGCCCTGTCGGCGATCACCCGGGTCGGGAACGTCGCCGACGCGGCCGCCTGCCGGACCGCCCGCAGCGGCAGCCGAGCGCGGCTGGCTGCCAGGACGATGTTGCCGTAGCGGCGCTTGCCGAGCACGCCGGTGGAGCCGGTGAGCAGCACCCGGGGCAGCACGGTGCGTGCGGTCGCGACGACGCGACGGGTATAGGTGAGCGGCGGCCCGTCGGTCAGGTTGGCGAGGAGCACTCCGTCGGGGCGCAGCACGCGGGCCAAGTCCGCGAAGAACTCCCGGGTCGTCAGCTCGCCGGGTATCCGCCCGCCGAGGTACGCATCGACCACTACGACGTCTGCGCTGCCGGCGCGCATGCCCAGCACGCCGTCCCGGCCGGACTGGAGCCGCACCCGGATCCGGGCACCGCGCGGCAGCGGCAGCCGGGCGCGCACCAGGTCGATCAGCGCCGCGTCCGGCTCGAGCACGACCTGCGACGACCCGGGCCGGGTCGCTGCGACATAGCGCGCAAACGTGCATCCGCCGCCGCCGACGTGGACGACCGCGAGCGGCCCCGGGGGCAGCGCGTCGACGACGTCGGCCATGCTGCGCAGATACTCGAAGTCGAGATACGTCGGGTCGTCAAGGTCCACATAGGACTGCCGGATCCGGTCGATCAGCAGCAGCCAACCTCCGGGGCGGTCGGCGTCGGCGAGCAGTTCGGCAACGCCCGACTCGATCGGCACGGCATGCACGCTGCCCAGGCTAACGATCAGCGGGCGGGCTGATCGCAGCCCAGGCCTGTAGAGATCACAACCACGAACGCGATGAGCGCTCGCGCGAAGAGCCCGGCGGCGCCTCGCGGACGCGCCGAAGGCGCGTGCGGAGCTCCGGGTCCACCCGAGCGCCAGCGAGTGGTGGGGACGGAGATTCGCGCAGCCGGAGCTGGACCGTGCAGACACGGATCCGCGCAGGCGGGGAAATGGTGCGCTTGACATCTAGAATCTCGGTGTGCAGACGGCCACCGCAGACCCGCTGGTAGGCCGCCTGCTCGACGGCAGGTACCGGATCCGCGCGCGGATCGCCCGCGGTGGGATGTCGACGGTGTACCGGGCGGTCGACGAGCGGCTCGACCGCCTCGTCGCGGTCAAGATCATGTCCAGCGGGCTGTCCGCCGACCCCGAGTTCGCCGACCGGTTCACCCGCGAGGCACGGGCCTCGGCGAAGCTCTCGCATATCAACACGGTCGCCGTCTACGACCAGGGCTCGGAGGACACGGCCTACGGGCGCCTCGTCTACCTGGTCATGGAGCTGGTCACCGGGCGCACGCTGCGCGACCTGCTGCGCGAGCGCGGCAAGCTGCAGCCCGCCGAGGCGGTCTCGATCATGGAACCGGTGCTCGCCGCGCTCGCGGTAGCGCACCGCGCGGGGCTGGTGCACCGCGACGTTAAGCCCGAGAACATCCTGCTGTCCGACGAGGGCGTGGTGAAGGTCGCCGACTTCGGCCTGGCCCGGGCTGTGGGCGCCGA
Source organism: Jatrophihabitantaceae bacterium (assembly GCA_035263725.1). Lineage (GTDB taxonomy): Bacteria > Actinomycetota > Actinomycetes > Mycobacteriales > Jatrophihabitantaceae > DASXRA01. The sequence goes on from DATFRC010000207.1 coordinate 24,907, forward strand.
GGGCACAGCCACCCAGGCCGGGGTGATGATGGGGACCGTCGCGTACTGCTCGCCGGAGCAGGTGACCCGGGGGAACACCGACCAGCGCTCGGACGTCTACTCGGCCGGCATCGTGCTCTACGAACTGCTCACCGGCCAGGCGCCCTACGTCGGCGACACGGCGATGGCGGTCGCCTACCAGCACGTGCACTCAAGGGTGCCGGCGCCGTCGTCGCAGGTCCCCGGCATCGCAGCGCAGCTGGACGATCTCGTGGTGCGCGCCACCGACAGTGACCCCGCGGGCCGCCCACTTGACGCCGGCGCGTTCCTCGCCGAGCTGGCGGATGTGCGCACTGAGCTGGCCCTGCCGGTAGTACCGGTGCCTGCCCGCCCGCACCCGAACGGCAACCAGCCGAGTGCCACGTCGGACACGGCAGCCGCGCCGGACGTGGGCACCACCCAGCGCCTGGCTCCCGGCTCTGGCGTGCACCACACCGCGGTCGGCAGTCCGCCCGGCCTCGTGCCGCCTGGGCTGCCGCCGCTGGCGCCCCCGCGTGGGCCGACCGGCCAGTCGCCGGTCACCTCCCGCCGCCGTAAGCGCCGCGGCCTGTTGATCATCGTGCTGGTGTTCCTGCTGATCGGCGCGGCTGCCGGGTTCGCCGGGTGGTGGCTCGTCGCCGGGCGCTACACGCGGGTGCCCGCGGTCGGTGGCGAGCCTCGCGCGGTGGCGCTGGCGGCACTGCACAGCGCCGGGTTCAACAACGTCACGATCAGCGAGGTCAACGACGAAAACGTCCAGAACGGCCAGGCGGTCGGCACCCGGCCGGGAGCCGGCAGCGAGGTACGCCGGCACGGGCACATCACATTGTTGATCTCGATCGGGCCGAAGCTCTATGAGATCCCGCAGCTGCGCGGAAAGTCGCAGGGCGACGCCAAAAACGCGCTCGGCGCATTACCCGTCGACATCAACACCACGCAGCGATTCGACGACAACGTCCCGAAAGACCACGTGATCGGCACGTCGCCGGCCGCCGGGACACAGGTTCGCGCTCACACGCCGGTGACGCTCATCGTGTCGAGTGGGCCGCAGTTGCTGGCCGTGCCCGACGTCACCGGCCACAGCCAGGACGACGCGACGAATCAGTTGCAGACTGCCGGGTTCGACGTGAACGTGGTCCAGCAATTCAGCGACAGCGTCGACCAGGGCACCGTCATCTCGCAGGACCCGGGCGCCGGCTCGCAACTGGAGAAGGGGCACACCGTCACCATCACGGTGTCCAAGGGCTCCGAGACGGTCACCGTGCCCGACATCGGCACCGGTACGCCCGTCGATCAAGCGCGCACGACGTTGGAGGGCGCCGGGCTGAAAGTGAAGGTCCGCAACATCCTGGGCGGCAACTCCGGCACCGTCTTCCAGCTTGATCCGCCGTCCGGCACGCAGGTGCATCGCGGGGACACCGTCACCGTGTACGTCTTCTGATCCCCGCGTCCCGAACGCTGTATACCGACCCGATGCAGATCATGTCGCGCCGAGCGCCCGATCTGCACGTGATCAAGTGTTCGAGGCGCCATCCACAGATCGGCCGAGCCCATATCCCGACAGGCGACCGGCCTCGATGATCGCCATGTGAACAATCCGGCCGACGCACGCCGTGTCACGACTTGGACTGCGCTGCGCAGGAATGGCGCGACCAGCTCCCAAATTCGGGCCCA
>DATFRC010000208.1:0-4266 GCA_035263725.1 Jatrophihabitantaceae bacterium
CTCGCTGGACTGGCTGTTCCAGGTCGACCGGGAAACCGGCGAGTCGAGTCGCTACGACAGGTTCGTCGCTGGCGTCGGGGGCGAACCCAATATCCATCCGCTCATGGCCGGACACCCGCCCTGACAGAAGTCTCTAAGTAGCCGATGTGCGGTCTTCTCGATCGACGCAGCGTTTCACCGCGTCGCCGTCAGGCGACCGCTAACGACACTTCGGCGCGTGATCAGTCCGGCAGGTGTGTTGGCCACGAGCCTTGTTGATGGTCCGGTCAGCAGAACGTGCCGTGCACGTGGTTGAACTCGAAGTCCACCCGCACGATGACACCGTTCGTGACGGTGAAGTGTTCGGTGGCGTAGAACTTTCCCTGCGACTGGAGAACGCCGCCAGCACTGTAGTTGTAGGCGAAGTCAGTGTGTGCGTCGGTCACGACCGTGGTCCCGGCGGTGGCGACGACGGAGAAATGGTCGGTGAAGCCTTCGAGGCTGTAACTCCCGTCGGGCCAGTCGACGCGCGCGGTACCGGTGTCCGTTCCGGCGATGTGGAAGCCACCCGTCGGCGTCTGGACGCTGGTGTAGGTGACCGTGTCGGTCCCGGTGGCAATCCCCGTTCCGCAGTTGTCACTGGGCTGTGGGTTCGTGCCGGTAGTCGTGATCGAGGCGCGGGTGACGACCGCGGCCGCGGACGCTGTCGCGGTTGTGGCTGCGGCGATGCCGACGGCGATGACGGCTGCAGTGGTCAGGAGTGCGACTGCGCCGGCGATGAGTGATCGTTTCATCGGGTTCCCCTCAAGGTCTGGTGCCGGACGTTTGTTTGAAGGTGGGTCTGGGCGAGAGCTCGACGGCGTCGGCGTAGTGACGGCGACGTCGCGCGGTGAGGTGGCCGCTGAGGGGGACGAGCCGGATTCCGCCGGTGTAGATGGCCAGGCTGACCAGGGAGTGGGACCTCGCGACGGTCTTCGGGTCCTTGGGGTAGGCGGAGGTATCGCTGCCGACCCATTCGCGGGTCAGTTGGTGGGCTGGAACGTAAACGCGATCGAGTGCACCGCGGCGCAAGTCAGCACGACGTTTCACAATGGGCAGCGTGGCAACCTGACATCGGTACGGCCATCCCGGGTTTCCGGGGGAGCCAAGACCGCTGATACGCGACCGTCCACGCGAATCGCGAGATGACTGCCGACGTCCGCGCCCGGCGCCCACCTACCCACCGGCAGCCTCGCCGTCGATCAGGCGATCGCGCTCCGCTCGCGGAATGGACAGCAGCGCCGAGGACCGCAGCTGCCTGGTAAGGGGTCATCCCCGTGTCTCCATTGCCTGGCGGTCCCGCGGGCAAGAACGGCGGCGTCCCGCAGTGTCCCCGCTGTTTACCGGGGCGTCGCACGTCATAGGCGAGCGCGACCTGCCGGGCGGGTCGAGCCAGCTGGTTGTGGTTCGTTCGGACGGGTCCGGGCCGGAACGCGTCATCGACACCGGATGCGCGGATTCGGGCGCGGCCTAGATCATTCCCGGCTGGACGCACGACGGCCGCCACATAACGTTTAGCCGTGTGGTCGGCCCGCTCGTGAACGGCAATGCGGCCTCGGCCGTGCTCTATACGGCCGATCTGGATGGAAGTCATATCCGTCGTTTGTCCGAGCCGGGGTATCGATGGTGCGTTCGAGAACTATCACGCCAAATTCGCGGACAGGCAGCTTTCTGATATTCGTTCGGGTCGACAATGTGACCGGCCGGACGGCCGTTTTCCGAATGCGTCTCAATCACACCGATATCCGCCAGCTCACGCCCGGGCAGCTCAGCGCCGACAATGCGGATCTCTCGCCGTCCGAGTCGCCTGATCACCGGACAGGTGGTCTTCGAAACAGATGGCGGCGCCAATGTCGAGCCGGCACAAGACATCGCGACCGTCCCCACGAACGGCCGGTCTGTGGTGGAATGCGCCGCTCGAATCACGCTGCTCACGCACAATGCGGCTAGTGAAACGCGTTCAGACTTCGCGCCCACGTGGTCACCCGACGGGCAGTACATCGCCTTCGCGCAATTCGATTACCCCGACAGCCTGCACATCTGGACTGCTGATCAACATGGCGCGAACGTCCGGCAATTCTCCGCTGGCGACGGCTTCGACTTCCTTCCGGACTGGGCTCGCCTCGCGTGCGTCATTTAGCATCCATGAATGGCGACACGCGGCGTGGCGGCCGCCCGGGCGGAATTGCTGGCCCAAGCCGATCGGCCCGCATTGACCGAAGACCTCGGCGAGTCGCTCGTCTCCGCGCTCCGACTGGCGCTGCCGGTTGACGGCTGGTGCGTGATCGGCTTCGACCCGGTCAGCGGACTGCGCTCGATGATGTATTCGCGCAACGGTGTCGCTGACGCGAGCAGCCTCGCGCGCAACGAGTTCGTCGATGCCGACCTGAATCGCTACGTGGACCTCGCCCGCCGCCCGATACCGGTCGGCATCATCAGCCAGGACGACCCCGACGCGCCGCACAGCATCCGGCTGCGTGAGATCCTCCGACCGGCGGGCTTCACGTCCGAAATGCGAGTCGCACTGCAGACCGGCGGGGTGCTGTGGGGGGCCCTGGCGCTGTTCCGCTCTGACAACGTCGCACCCTTCGGCCACTCCGACACGCGCGCCGCCGCCGAGCTGGTCTCCCCGATCGCCAACGCGATCCGTCGCTACACCGTGCGCCACACCGACAAGCCGACCGACCCGCTGCCGACCGGCGTCATGATCGTGGACGCGCTCGACACCGTCATCTCGAGCACGACAGCAGCCGACGACTGTGTCGGCGAACTCATGGCCGGCGGCGACGACGAGATGAGCCGCGATGACATCCTGCGGATCGTCTTCGACGCCACCGCTCGCGCCCGGCACACCCCGGCCGGGCAGCCTGCCGTCGCCGTGATCCGCGGTCACTCCGGCCGCTGGCTCGCCATCAACGCCGCGCCACTTCACCCGTCCGACCGGACCGGCGACGTCGCCGTCACCCTCGGCCCCGCCGGCCCGAGCCAGGTCCTTCCGGCCTTCGCACGCTGGCACGGACTGACCAGCCGGGAACACGCCGTCCTGCGACTGCTCGCCGACGGCCTATCCACCCGGCTGATCGCCCGGCACCTCGACGTGTCGATGTTCACCGCCGAGGACCATCTCAGGGCCATCTACCGCAAGACCGTAAGCAGTGGGAGATCCCAGCTCATCGCGTCGCTCATGTGAGGCCGAAGCGCGGCGCAACTGCGCAGGTGACTGTCGCGGCAAGAACCTCCTCCAACTGCGCAGCCGTGTAAGGCTTCGTCAGAATCGCGGCGCAACCTACGGCGAGCGCGTCGGCGTGCAGCGTCACTGATTGCCGGCTTTGCTCCGCGGCCGGATGCCGCCGATTGAGCGAGTTCAAACAGGCGGCACAACAATCGGGCCTGGTCGGCTGAACGCCCGCAATTGCCGCGAGTCGCGCGCGGTCTTGCCGAATTGAGTGCGTCAGCGCCACCGACCCGTCGAGGGTCTTGCGGGTGAGTCCATGCGTGGGCCATAGGCGATCGCGTGGTCTGCGGCGTACAAAGGTTCGTGATGCGGTTCGGGGGGAAGCGGATGCGCAGATTGCTTGTGACACTCGTCGGTGGAGCGCTGCTTGCCGGCTGCACAAGCACGGTCACTGGAGCCGGGCAGCAGGTTCCGCCGCCGGCGAGCTCAGCGACGGGCGGGGCTGGGTCATCGTCGAGCGCCGAGTCCTCGAGCGGCGGGTCCGCGACGGCGTCATCGTCCGCGGCGTCGAGTCCGGCACGGGTGAGCATTGACAAGCTTCGCGCGGGCGACTGCATCGATCCCGTCCCGGTGGGATCTGCCTCGGTAGAGGATCTGCCGGTCGTGTCGTGCGGTCTGCCTCACGACGAAGAAGTGATTGCGGTGCCTGATCTCGGGGCGGGGTCGTGGCCGGGTGATACGCAGATCAACGCTCGCTCGGACAAGGTCTGCTCAACACAGTTCGCCAGCTACGTCGGCATCCCGGTCGACCAGTCGCGCTACGACCTGTCCTGGTACTCCCCGGACCAAGAGACCTGGCAGGGCGGCGACCACGCCGTCGTGTGTACTGCCTCCGACTCGCGCGGCAAGACAACCGGCACGCTGCGCGGCGCCGGACAGTGACCGCCATCGGCCTTCTCGCCACGAGGCATGACCGTGCGGAAACTCGCACCGCCTGTAGCCACCCCTCGGCGACGCTCAAGTCACACAGGCAACGTGCTGGTCATTGACATCGATCGCGGGGTAGTCGTCGA
>DATFRC010000209.1:0-3868 GCA_035263725.1 Jatrophihabitantaceae bacterium
CCGTGTTGAGATTGATCAGGCGCGGCGTAGGTAACGCGTCGGCGCTGTCTTGCATGTATTTCTGGGCCACCAGGACGAGTTTGAAGTTGTGCCATTTCACGCCGTACATCTGGCGGCCCATCCAGTAGATGTAACCCTCGCGCGCCGAGGCGTCGCGGCTACCGGTGAGCCAGTCAAGCTGGTTGACCCCGTCGATGACGCGATGGCCGGTTCGCTGAGCCGCGCCGCATGCAGCAAGGTGGTGAATGCGATTCCGGGCAGTAGTTCGTCAAGCGGATGCGCTCGCCGGCGAACGCGTCGATCCGAGACGTCGTCGCACCGCGGAACGGGCCGCCGCTGTAGCCGCTCAGCTCCCCGAAACCGAGGTTGTCTACATGGAAGAACAGCACGTTCGGCCGATCAGTCACCCCATCACCCCATCACTGCCGCGCACTACTCACGTATGACGCAGCGAAAGCCCAGGTGGCTGGTGCTGCTGCGCACCTGCTGGCCCTGGCGCGCAGGCGGCCGATACCGCAGGCAGTACGACGGCGCGCAGAGGTGAGAACCCCCTTTCATGACACGGCGATCCTCTTCGTGGAGCGGTCGTTCCGCCGTGGCACTCGGGGCGCAACACGCATGATCGACATGTGAGGCGGACCGGTGGGCGTGGTCGTGGCTCCAGGGCGAGCAGGTCCACTCCCACACGTTGCCCATCATGTCGACCAGTCCCCAGCCGTTCGGCGGGTACCGGCCGACCGGGCTGGTGCGTTCGACGCCGTGGGGATCGGCGTTTTCCCACGGGAACCGCCCGTGCCAGGTGTTGGCCATGACCTTGCCCCTGGGCATGAACTGCTCACCCCAGGCATAGGTAGTAGGGGCCCGTCCCGCGCGTGCTGCGAATTCCCACTCGACCTCGTCGGCAAGTTGCTTGCCGGACCAGTCCGCGTAGGCCAGCGCATCCTCGTACGACACGTGGACTACCGGGTGCCGCTCCAGCCCGTGGAGGTTGCTGCCCGGACCCGTCGGCGTTCGCCAGTTCGCGCCGGGTGTCCACCGCCACCAGCGCTGCCAGTCATCCAGAGGCACCGGGCCCGACGTGGCACGGAAGACCAACGATCCCGGTATGAGGTCGGCCGGATCAGCGTCCGGGAAGTCCGCCGGATCCGGTCGCTGCTCGGCAGTCGTCTGGTACCCGGTGTCCTTCACGAAACGGCGGAACTCCGCGTTGGTGACCGGGTGCTCGTCCATGAGAAAGCCGCCGACCGCCACTTCGTGCGCCGGACGTTCTTCGGCATAGAAATCGTCGCTGCCCATCACGAACGTCCCTGGCGGAATCCGCACCATGTTCTTCGGCACAGCCGAGAGCCTCGCGGCGGGTCCGGTCGGCAATGCGTCACCCCCTGAATCGCCTGGGGTCATCGTCGCCACCGTAGCGATCCCAAGGGTCACCCTCCTCGGGTGACCGGACGAAGCGGTGCGCCCCGGCGTCAGCTCCGTCGCGAAGTGCTCGACATTCGGCGCAGCTTGTCCAGCGGCTGGGACAGCGAGCGCGCGTGCCGGGCCAGGTCCGTCCAGGGGTCGCCGCGATCCGCCACCCGCTTGGCGACGTCCCGGATGGTGAACAGGTCCGCACGCATTGACGCCCCATCCAGCTCAGACCACTCGATCGGGGTGGCGACCGGTGCGCCCGGCCGCGCGCGCACGGCGTACGGGGCGACCGCCGTCTGCGCATAGGCGTTGCGCATCACGTCGATGTACACGCGATCACCGCGCCGCGCCTTCCGCGCCTCCAGGGTCCGCTGCCCGGGGTCATCAGCGATCACGACGTCGGCCACGTCGCGGGCGAACTGGCGCACCGTAGCGAAGTCGGCGTCGGCGTCGAGCGGCACCACCACGTGCGCGCCGCGCGAGCCGGTGACCTGCAAGTACGCCACCAGGCCGAGCCCGTCCAGCACCTCGGCCAGGGTGTAGGCGGTCGCGCGCACCGCGGTGAAGTCCGCGCTGCCGGACGGGTCGAGGTCGAAGATCAACCGATCGGGGTGGGCCAGCCGGCCCCGCTGCGACAGCCACATGTGCGGCGTGATGCAGTCCTGGTTCGCCAGCCAGACAATCGCCTCCGGGCGATCAGCCACCGGATGCATCAGGGTCCCGCCCTGCTTCTCGACCTCGATCCAGCTCACCCAGTCCGGCAGTGCGCCGTCGAAGTCCTGCTGCACGAAGCCCTGCTCGCCGATACCGCGTGGGAAGTGCTGCACCATCAGCGGCCTGCCCTTGAGATGCGGCAGCATTCTGGAAGCGATCTCGTTGTAGTAACCGACGAGGTCGCCCTTGGTGATGCCGTCGGCGGGAAACAGCACCCGGTCCGGATGGGTGATCTCGACCTCGATGCGGGGCATCAGTGTCTCCCTCACCACGTCCTAGACATCTTTTTGCATTACTACCCGGCCACGCGCCCGTCCAAACCTCGCGTCCGCACACCGTCGTACTCGCCGACCGGTTCAGCGCGTAGACCACGGACTCGGACGCGCTTAGAAGCGGGCGCGCATGGGTAGATAGTTTGGATGTGAGGTTCGCGGTAAGCCTGTTTGTGATCGCCCTCGGCGCGATCCTGACGTTCGGCGTCAGCAGCAGCCCGAGCGGCGTGAACATCCATGTCATCGGCGTCGTGCTGTTGCTCGTCGGCCTCGCCGGCCTGGCGATCGGTTACCAGCTGTACACGACGCGGCGCCGTACCGACATCATCTATCGCGAGGACGGCGAGACGCTGATCGAGCCGAACTCCCCGCCCCCGGAGGATCCGTTCGACCCCATGACGTGACCGCGGGTTTCCGGCCGGGCCGAAGGCGAGGAGGCGGCGCCTGTGACACTTGACGCGCGTTGGTTCGTCAGTAGTAGTGGCGCCGAGGTCCAATTGCCCGGCCCGCGCCACCGGCGATGGCCAAGATCACGCCGACGATGAGAGCGATGATTCCCAGCGTCCAGAGAATGGCCACGTGAAAAAGCAAGCCGATGATCAAGAGAACGATTCCAAGGACAATCACTGTCGGTATTCCCCTCTAGGTGTCAGAGTAGTCACTTGCTCGGCTGCGGCACGTGGCAATTGACTTTCGGATTGACGCCCACGTAGTTGAGAGGGCCGGCAATGACAGTGACTGCGATCGTTCCTGCTCTGGCACACGTTTCCGACGAGCCGCGGTAGTACCCGCGCTGTCCAGCGGCTATCGCGCCGATGACCAGCCACACCACGAGCAGAACGGCAACCGTAGTCGACATGGTCGAGGTTGAGCGTGTTCTCGCTACCATGCCAGTAGTGGTACCCAAATCATCCGCCGATGAATCATTCGGCGGGTGTATATTCCACCGTCCGCTCTGGGTAGTTCCTAAGTGCAGGTAGAGATCTAGTTCAGGAGCCACACATGATCGTTCTCGGGTTGTTACTCTTCCTGGCCGCAGCGATCGTCGGCGTGGCGTTGATCTCGCAGAATACGGACGACATCACGATCCATGCGTTCAAGTGGTCGTGGACCATGCATCCGTATTGGCTGGTCGTCGCGGGCCTGGCGATAGCGACGGTCGCGATCCTCGGCGTGGTCATGATGGTGATCGGCGCGGGGCACCGCAGGCGCTTGTGGCGCGCTGCCTCAGCACACCGCGCTAGTGCACGCGACGAGGCACGCCTCGCGCTGCTACCCACCCAGTACGTGGGGCCGACCGCGCCGGCCCCTGGCCCGAGGTTTGACAACACCCCGGCACCAGGGGCCGAACCGCAGTCGCAATCCCGGTGATCAAGCGACCGACGCGGGTACGTGGGCGCGCGGACCGGCGACGTAGAGCACCCGGTCCAGGCCGGTGATGCGCAGTAGCCGCTGGATGCGGGGACCCGCGC
>DATFRC010000210.1:0-5324 GCA_035263725.1 Jatrophihabitantaceae bacterium
GGGGGTTCCCGTCGTAGAACTCCGGGGGTTCTGACACCTGGTAGTCGGGGATGCGCTCGAGCACCTCGCGGATGAGCACCTGGAAGTTGGTTCGCGCGATGTGCAAGCCCAGGCACCGGTGTGGCCCGACGCCGAACGCGACGTGCGGGTTGGGGCTGCGGTCCAGGATCACCTCGTCCGGGTCGGGGAACTGCGTGGCATCACGATTCGCCGAGAGCCAGCTGATCAGCAGCCGGTCACCGGCGCGCAGGTGTTGCCCGCCGAGCTCTGCATCGACGGCGACGGTCCTGCTCAGCTGCTCGTTCACCGTGAAGAAGCGCAGGAACTCCTCCGTGGCAGATGAAAGCAGACTCGGCTGCTCGCTGAGCCGACGGCGCTGGTCCGGATGTGCTGCGAGGTGTAGCAGGGTCAGGGACGTGAGCGATGCGGTGGTGTCGAGGCCGCCGCCGATCAGGTTCCACAGGACCGCCGTGATGGCCTCGTCGTCGAAGGGCTTGCTGTCGCGTTCGAGCTGGACGAGGGCACTCAGTATGTCGTCCCGCGGGTTCGCACGGCGGCGATCGGCCTCGGCCCGCAGCCGTTCCAGCATCTCCGGGACTCGTGCGATTGCCTGCTGATAGCGCGGGTCGCTGGGCCGGCGGGCGATCGTCGCATGGAACAGCTCCGCGTAGGGCTCCCAGTCGCCGGTCGGCAGCCCGATAAGCGCCATCGTCAGCACGGAGGTGACGGGGCTGGCATAGTCGTCGACCAGGTCGATCCCGCCCGTCTCGATCTTCTGGTCGAGAAACCACCGCGCAGCGCTCCGCATCAGCTCCGCCCGCTCCTGCGCGACCTTCGGGCGCAGGCAGCGGTTCATCAGCCGCGCGAGCGCCTCGTGGTCGGGGCCTTCCACCTCGGCGATGCCGGCGCGCGGAATGCCGACCTTTCGCGGCACACCCGAGATCCCGAGGTAGTCGATCCCGTCAGCGGCACCGGGTTCGTACGCCGATGAGTACACCTTGCTGTCGCGCGCGACGGTGCAGACCTCCTCGTAGGAGGCGACGGCCCAGAAGCCTCCGTAGTTCGGGTTCCATGCGACCGGGCACGTCTCGCGCAGCGTCGCCCACTCGTCGAGACGGCGGGCGTGGAACTCCGGACGGAGATGATCGAAGCTCACGGTGGCCGCACCAGGCCGCGGCGTGCCATGGATACGTTCGCTCATCAGGTAGCTCCAGGTGATGACGTCGTGGTTGCCGCCGCGTCGGCTGCGCGGGGGTGCGGGCGGGTGAGCAGACGGGGTCCTGCGGCTGTGACCTGGATCATTTCTCGGTGATGCCAGCCGCCGACAGCGTTATCGTGCACCCCGCGCACGATTCCCTGAACTGCCAGGACCATTCCCTCGGTCAGGACCTCGTCGGCGCCGAGGCCTATGCCGATGATCGGCTCCTCGATCCCCAGGCCCACGCCGTGAGCGAGCGGCGCTGCGAACGCCGGCTCCCCGGCGTCGGCCCACCTTCTCATGAGCTCGGCGCCGGTGGCCCCGGGAACGCATGCCGTCACGACCTCGCTCAGCGAGTGGACGGCACGGTCGCGCAGCTTCCCGGTCGCGGCCGTCGGTGAGCCGCCGACGACGAGCGTTCGAGCCAGTGTCGCGTCGTAGCCGCCGTACGTGACGCTCGGCGACAGGCTGACCAACTCGCCCTCGGCCAGAGGGCGGCCGTCGAGACCGCCGCAGAGGCCGCCGGCGGCGCGCCATGCGACCGGCCCGTCGGGGACCACCGTGACGCCGAGCTGGCCGAGTCGCTCCGAGTAGCGCGCCGTGAGTCGGCGTGTCGTCACGCCGGGTCTGAGTTCCTGCGCCATCGCTGCCAGGCCCGCTTCGGCGAGCGAGCATGCGGTTTCGATGACGGCGACCTCGGCCACGGACTTCGTCGCTCTCGCGGCCTGGACCAGCGGGCGTGCGTCCACGACCTCCGCGGCGGGGGCGAGCGTCGCGAGCAGGGTCGCCGCGCTCGTGCTCGTGCCCGCGCTGCCGATCCGCCTGGCCCCGGCGAGACCGGGAATCCGTGCCGTGCGCGCGGAGGCGATGCGCGGGTTCCAGGAGCGGCCGATGATCTGGTCGTGGGCGATCTCGGCCGGAACGCCATCGTCATGGTCGGCGAGGACGTGGACGCGGCCGCCGTCACGGACGACGACGCAGCCGACGGAGTACGGCCTGGAACCGGAGGTGAACAGCGGCCGTACGCCGGCGGCGAAGGCAATGTCGCCTGGCCGGCCGAGGATCAGCACGTCGAGATCGGCCGCCGCCATGACGTCCAGAAGACGTCGTCGCCGATCCGCGCGGATCGCCGCGAAGTCGGCGCGCCCGCCCTCGGGGAGCGCCGCCAGCCCTGGGCGGCTCAACGTGCCGTCTCCGCTCGTCCGGGTCCTTCATATGGCGCGTAGGTGTAGTCCGATAGCGGTGCCCACGCGTCGTCGGTGACCACGACCAAATCCTCTGAACGGTAGCCGCCGATGCCCTCCGTCCAGATGACCGGCTCGAGCTCGAAGGTCATCCCGGGCTCGAGGACGAACGAGTCGTCGAACTCCTCACCGAGGTCGGTCCCGAGCAACGGCATCTCCGCCGAGTCCAGGCCCAGGCCGTGCACCAGGTAGAACTGCTCCAGCCATGGCTTGCCGCCCTCGGCCGCGCTCAACGGATCCGCCTTCCGGGCGGCCCGGCACAGGTCGCCGCCGGTCGCTCCCGGCCGGATCTCGTCCAGGACCGCCTGCATCACCGCGACCCAGCGCGCGAAGTGCTCGTGCTGGTTCTCGTCCGGGTCTCGGCCCACCAGCCAGGTGCGGCCGAAGTCAGACGCGTATCCCTCGTACAGGATCCCGCTGTCGACCCAGATGACGTCGCCCTCGCGCAGGATCTGGTCCGACGACGGGGTGGGGTAGGCCACGTCGCCGTGAAAGGCCCACGGCCCGTCGGACCTCCGCTCGGGCATGACCTGCCAGATGGCATCGACCGCGACACCCGCGGCGCCGAGCTGGAACGCCTCGCTAAGCAAGATTCCCGTCAGCTCACTCTGCCGCAACCCGGGTTGCAATGCCTCCTGCACGGTTCGCATGGCAGCCTCGTTGATGGACTGCGCGGCTCGCAGGCACGCCAGCTCGTCGGGGGTCTTGATGAGGCGGGCCGCGCTCAGGACGGGAGCGCCCTCGGCGACGACCCGGTCGCCGAGCGCGCGCCGCAGCGGATACGGCATTTCGTCGGCAGCGAGCGTGGCGTCGCCGGGCACCAGACGACCGAGCCTCGTGGCGATGTCGGCCAGCTGACCATCGAGCTCCACCCACAGGGGCGGGTGGACGTGGTCCGCGGCGACGCGCTCCTTCGCCGCTTCGCGGTGCGGCGTGAAGAGGTGCGGCTCAGGGTCGTCAGCCAGGACGAGAGCCACCGGCCTCAGCAGTGTCGCGCGACTCGCATCGACGATCGGCGCGGCCGCTCCGGCCGCGTACTGGACGGCGCCGGTGCCGAGGAGCAGGAGAGCGTCGACCCCGCGTTCCCGCATGCTCCCGCGCAGGCGCGACGACCGCTGCTGCCGCATGCGGGCGAGATCCGGCACTTCTGGGATCAGGTCACCGTTGACGGTGCCGCTGGTGACCGCCCGGCCCAGAAACATGACTCCCATGTCAGGGAGGCTAGCGCCCTGTCATTCCCGAGACCAGGGTTCGCGAAGCATGACAGATGGCGCTTTGCGGTCTTCCTTTTACGGAGCGGCGGGGCTGCGTAAAGATGTGCAGGTGACTACCTGGGAGGGGCCATCCGTCGAGCCCATCACCGCAGCTCACCGGCTCACGCTCGGCGACTTCCTCGTCGAGGTTGCCGCCGTCCATGCCGACCGCGAGGCGATTGTCTTCGATGATCCCTTGCAGGACGGCACGACCGTCCGGTGGTCTTACGCTGACCTGGAGCAGAAGTCTCGCGCCGTAGCGGCCGCACTCGTTCGCCGAGGCGTGGGACTCGGCACGCGGGTCGCCCTCGTCCTGGGCAACCGGCCCGAGATGGTGGCGGCGATCTTCGGCGTGGCCGTCGCCGGCGGCATCCCTGTTCCGGTCTCCACCTTCTCGTCGCGTCTCGAGCTCGCCGACCTCCTCGCGCGATCCGCGGTCGCAGGCGTCGTCACCCAGTCACGCCTGCTCGGCCGAAATCTGGGCGAGGAGATCTCCGGCCTCGTCGGGACCGGCCAGCTCCCGTTCCTCGGCTGGTGCGACGTGGTGGACGACACCTCGTGGGCACGGGAACCCTCAGCGGAAGACGCGCAACGGGTGGAACACCGCCGGAAGATGGTGTCATCCGGAGATCCTGGCTTGATCCTCTTCAGCTCGGGCACGACCACCGAGCCGAAGGGAATGGTGCACCTTCACCGGGCGCCGACCCTGCAGTTCTGGCTCATCGCCGACGTTTTCCGCCGTACGCCGCAGTCGCGGGTGTGGGCGCCGCTCCCGCTGTTCTGGACGGCGGGAATCACCACCGCGCTCGGTCCGACGCTCGCCGGAGGCGGATGCTTCGTGCTGCAGGAGACGTTCCAGGCGGGCGAAGCGCTGCGTCTGCTGGAACGCGAGCGAGTCACGGAGCCCTACACGTTGCCGCACCAGGCCACTGCGCTCACGGAGCACCCCAAGTGGGCGTCGGCCGACCTGTCGGCGTTGCGCGAGGTCTACGGGAAGTCTGTCTTCACGCGGCATCCGTCGGTGTCCGGCGACACGACGTGGACGATGCCACTGGGCTACGGCATGTCCGAGACGTGCGGGACCATTGTGAGCCACCGCTGGGACAACACCCGGGAGGAGATGAGGGTGAGCACGGGACAGCTGCTTCCGGGTGTGCGGCTGCGCGTGATCGATCCCGACACCGGCGCACTGCTCGGGGCCGGTGCCGACGGTGAGCTGGCGGTAGCGGGACCGACGGTCATCGATCGCTACGTCGGCAAGGCACGCGACCAGTCGCTCGACGCAGACGGCTTTCTCCGCACCGGCGACATGGGGTTCGTCGGCACCGACGGCGCCGTGCACTGGACCGGGCGCCGCACCGAGGTGATCAAGACGGCCGGCACCAATGTCTCGCCTGCCGAACTCGAGTTCGCGTTGCGCGCGTGCCCCGAGGTTCGGCGCGTGAAGGTCGTCGGGGTTCCCGACGAGCGGCTGGGCGAGGTCGTGGTGCTCTGCGCCGAGCCCGCCGCGTCGGCTCAGCCGACGGAGCAGAGCCTCAAGGACTTCCTCGCTGAGCGCGTCGCGAAGCACAAGGTGCCCCGCCACGTGCTGTTCTTCGCGCCCGGGGAGATGCCGAGCACCAACAGCGA
>DATFRC010000211.1:0-3842 GCA_035263725.1 Jatrophihabitantaceae bacterium
AGTCGGCGCACTGTCCCCGTCTGGCGTCCGGCATCGTCGTTGGAAAAGGTGATGCGGAACGCGCTGTCGGGCACCGCGTCGCCGTCAGCATCGATCATGAAGTCATACCTTGCGCCCGGGTCGAATGGCCGCGCCTGAGACGGCGGCACTCCAGGGACCACATCAGGGTCCACGTCCATGACCAGGATCGTTTTGGCCGGATCGTCGGGCTTGCGGAAAACGTAGAGATCGGCCAGGTCGTGTTCACCAACTGCATGGTCCCCATGGTCTGACATCTTGGCCTCCATCAGATCCGATCAGGTACATGCCCCCAGGCTCGCCAAGCACCGCGAGCCGCACATCCTCAAGGTTGATGGGAGATCGCAGCACGGGCACGGGTCCTCCAAGGTCGGTCGAGGTTGCCACCTTCGACCTTGGAACCCCGTGCCCGCCTGTCAAAACGGGCACCATGCCCAGACGCGGCACGCAGGCGCAGGAGGCCTGAAGGACTCATCCAGGCGTAAACATCAAACTCGCCGGGGCCGTGCTCGAATATGTCGCCCATAACCAACCACGTAGCCGACTATAACGGCGACTACGCGCGTTAGTCATGAGCAGGATGAATCACAGAAAGTGACGTTGCGCCGGGCAACCATGCGGCTAGATCGACTATGAACCACACCAGAACGCACCGGGAGGCAGGCCGCCCGGCCGAGCCTGTCACCGTGCATGTGGCGCTTGGCCGAGTGGGAGGAACCAAACCCTGGCCTTCTGAATCAGCTAGCCGCCAATCCGGCAACCGTGTCGGGCACCCCGCCGAACTCGCCGACCGGTCTGAGCTGGCCGTCCTGGCCCACGGCCCAGCCGCACAGCTTCTGCGTGTCGGCGTCAATCGCGTATAGATACCGGCCATCGCCGGAGATCGCTTCGTCGCGGATGCCCTTCTCGCCCTGCCCGGTCGAGCCAGCTACCGGTTCGTGGAGTCTGAGGCTCCGATCGGCGGTGATCTCATAGCACGACACCGTTCCGTCGCCGAAGTTCGTCACATAGGCGAAGTGGTCATCTTTCGTCAGTGCGACCCAGCACACCTCGGTGCGGGTGTCGCCAACAGAGCCGCTGACCGTTGTGAGCTCGCCAGCCCCGGATACCGCATGGCAGGAGGCCGCCGCCGCTCCGGTCGCGCCGCCGAACGCCTCGGAGACGATCAGCGACCCGTCCGCCGTCAGGGCGAAACCGTAGGGCGTCTGGCCCGAGGCTTTGATCGTCGCCGGGTTTTCGCGTAGCCGTGCTCGTCGATCAGGTAGCTGCTGATGGTGTTTGTCCCGCGTTCGGTCACGATCAGCACCCTGCCGTGGGCGGTGAACGAAACCTGGGCCGGATCCGCATCGGCACTGCTCAGCGGCCGTGTCGAACCCCCGAGCTTGGTCAGCTTTCCATCAGCGAAAGTGAACCCGCTGATGGAAGGTGTGCCGATGCTGAGCACGTACACCAGCGTGCCGCGGACAGCGACGCTGGTCGGCTTGCTGCCGCCTGAACCGGCACGGTCGGCGAGCCGCAAACCGTCCGGCTGAACCGCGAACAACGACAGCTCGTCGCTGCCCGCGTTCACCACCAGCAGCCAGCGGCCGTTGTAAGGATCTTGGGCTAGCTCGTAAGGACCTGCCTCCGGCCTCCGGGCCCAGTGACATGTTCAGCATCACCGCGACCCGAGCCGTCCACATCGTCCGAATGGCCAGTTTTCACGGTCCGTAGGGCCAGCTCGGGACCCGCGGCCTGATCGATCGCGGCCTGGAGCGGATCGTGAGCATCGCCTAGGTCGGCAAGGACGCCTCCGAGCGCATCACGAGCAAGCCCGGCACGGTCGATCGCAGCTGCAACCGGCCCGTTCGGGTCCACGCGATCACCAAGGGGGACTACCTATCAGCAGACCCGGGATGAGAACCCGTGCAGGCACGGGTGAACTTGTCCAGGTGTGCTGTGATCTCAGTGGGTCCGGCCATGGAAAAGCTGCTTGACGTGGGCGCTGAGCCGCGCATCGGGTGTGGACGCGTAGGAGAGCACCGCGATGACGCGGGGCCGGGGCCCGGTGACGGTAGTGACACGGTGCGGGCTGTGGTGCCCGCGAAACAGGGCGAGTGTGCCAGCAGCGCCGCTCATCGAACGAATGCCGGAGCGGTCGCCCTGGAGCAGGCGTCGCACGCCGCCCAGGTTCTCGTTATCTGCGCTGCGCAGCATCGGCACGTACTCGAATTGACCGCCGCCGAGCGGCGGCTGCAGCATTAGCGTGACGACGGCGTCCGCGCCGTCGAAATGCCAGCCGTGTCCGCCCGCCTCCGCGTAGTACATAACGTTCAGCGCGCCGAGCTCGTCGGCATGGCGGTACAGGATCTTGCTGCCCAGGGCCGCGCCGACGAAGGCCGTCAGCTCGTCCGACTCATAGGCAACGCGAAGCGGGGAGTCGGACGGGATCTGGTCATAAGCCAGGCCGCCCTTGGCCGAGCGCACCCGGGTGCGGCGCGGATCATCGGCGGGAAGGTCAGGATCATCGGCGGTGAAGTAGACGTTGTGCTCGGTGTCGGTCCAGTAGGCGTCCGGCATGGCCGTCATCGCCCAGGCCACTACGGAGGCAACCGCCGCCGGTCGCATGAATCCCTCGACCTCCGACGCGCCGGTGGCGGCGAGTTCTCTCCCGCAGCGCCCCACCAGATCCTGCCCGGCGCGACTGTCCAGACGGTCGATCGGGTACCGCTCAAGGTCAACTACGTCGGCGAGACCGGTGACGGGAACACCTCCTCACCTTGGAGCGAGAGGACGAAATCAGTCTGGCACTGTGCCGTCGGCCGGGCCAAGCGGCCCGGTTCGTCACTGGGCTCAGTGAGGACGGCCATTCCGATCCAAGTTGTCATCGGCTGCGCCGACCGCCGGTAGTAGCGCGATTTTGGGCAGACGCGCTCGGCTACCAGTTGCAGGGACCCACCCGAACCGACCGCCGCATGGCAGGCCTGGCTGGTCGATCACGGTATCACGGAAGAACACTGGAACGACGCGAGCGCCATTATCGATCCGGATGGCAACGGCCCGCGCATCTACTTCCAGCGAGTGCCTGAGCCGAAAGCAGTAAAGAACCGCGCGACCCCGAGTCAGTCCTGCATGGCTTCGGTGAAGAACTCCGGTGGTGCCTGCAGGTCGTGGGCGCGGAACAGAACGGCGTGCTCGACGCCCATGGCCTTGCCGCTCATCGCGGTGAACTTCGGGATGATGTCCTCGGGAGCGGGGTGGTCCGGGAGCGCGGCCAGGTACGCGGCGTGCGCCTCGAGCGAGGCGATGCCGCGGCGCAGCGGCTCACCGGTGACCTCGACGCCGTGGGTCGCGCCAAAGCCGGCGAGCCCGGGGACGATGAGCCACCGCACGGCGTGCGGTTCGAGGTCCTCGTCGCCGGCCTGCTCCGGGAAAACCCACCGGTTGCCCGCGTCGCGCACCGCGTCGAGCGTCGCGAGCCCGGCCGCGCGGTGGTCGGCCTGGTCGAATCCATAGGGCGTCTCGATTTCGTAACCGGTGCCGAGTACGACGTCGGGCTTGAACCGGCGGATCTCCCGGCAGATGTCGCGGCGAAGGTCGAGGCCGTAGACGAGCACGCCGTCGCGATGTTCGAGGACGGTCAGGTGCGTGACGCCGACGACGGCGCAGGCGGCCTGCTGCTCGGCGACGCGCAGGCGTGCCGTCTCCTCGGGAGGGTTCGGCATGCCGGCCTCGCCGCGGGTGAGCAGGAGATAACCGACCTCGATGCCGCGCGCGGTCCAGCGAGCGACGGCCGCAGACGTGCCGTACTCCATGTCGTCAGGGTGCGCGACGACGCAGAGCAC
>DATFRC010000212.1:0-6698 GCA_035263725.1 Jatrophihabitantaceae bacterium
CCGCAACATCCTGGGCGGCAACTCCGGCACCGTCTTCCAGCTCGATCCGCCGTCCGGCACGCAGGTGCATCGCGGGGACACCGTCACCGTGTACGTCTTCTGATCCCCGCGTCCCGAGCGCTGTATACCGACCCGATGCAGATCATGTCGCGCCGAGCGCCCGATCTGCATGTGATCAAGTGTTCGAGGCGCCATCCACAGATCGGCCGAGCCCATATCCCGACAGGCGACCGGCCTCGATGATCGCCATGTGAACAATCCGGCCGACGCACGCCGTGTCACGACTTGGACTGCTCTGCGCAGGAATGGCGCGACCAGCTCCCAAATTCGGGCCCAGCTCGCTGCAGGGCGTTGGCAACGACCCGGATATGCGATCGTGCTGCATAACGGCCCACTGTCCAGGCGGCAGCGCTGGCGGATCGCCCGGGTGCATGGCGGGCCACGCGCGCTGCTGACGGCGTTCACCGCGGCGGAGGCATTCGGCCTGCGCGGCTGGGAACGCGACACCGTGCACGTGCTCGCGGCCAATGGGACCCGGCGACGTCGCGGCTGCCCGCTGCCGATGCGCCTTCACACAGACTCGAACTGGGATCACGTCCGCCGGCATCGCGAGAGCGTCCTACAAGTGCTGCCCGATGCGTTGCTTCGCGCGGCGGTCACGTTCGACCTGGCCCGCCCCGCATGCGGGATACTCGCTGCGGCCGTCCGGCAACGCCTCGTCACACCGGCGTCACTGCGGGCGGCGCTCGTCCGCGCACCGCGAGCCCGCCATCACGCGGCCCTGATTGCTGCGGTGGAGGACATCGAGCAAGGCGCTCACGCGTTGAGTGAGATCGACTTCGCCCGGTTGTGTCGCCACCACCGGCTGCCGGAGCCGCAACGTCAGGCGATACGGGTGGACTCCTCGGGCCGCAGGCGCTACTTGGACGCGGTCTGGCGGCGGCGCCACTGGCGCATAGTTGTTGTCGAGGTGGACGGCGCGCTACACCTAGTCCCGAGCGGGTGGTGGGACGACCAGCTTTCGCCAAAACGAACTGATGCTCGGTGACGCGCTCGTGCTCAGGTTCTCGAGCATTGTGGTCAGGACAGAGCCCGCCCTGGTAGCAGCGCAACTGCGCCGTGCGCTCGAGCTCTGAAGGTAGCCTCCCCTCCATGGTCGTTGTGATGGCGCCGGGTGCCACCGAGGCGGAGATCAGTACCGTGACCGCGCACATCGAGGCGCACGGCGGTAAGGCATTCGTCAGCCGCGGAGTCACCCGGACGATCATCGGCGTGATCGGCACTGAGGACGTACTCGAGACGCTGGATGTCAGCGGGCTTTCCGGGGTGACCGAGACGATGCGGATCACCGCGCCGTACAAGCTGGTGTCCGCGCAGAACCACCCGCGCCGCACGACGGTGCGGGTCGGCGGCGTGCCGATCGGGCCGGACACGTTCACGCTCATCGCCGGGCCGTGCGCTGTCGAGACGGCCGAGCAGACGCTGGCGTCGGCCCGAATGGCCAAGAAGGCCGGGGCGACACTGCTGCGCGGCGGGGCGTACAAGCCACGCACCTCGCCGTACGCGTTCCAGGGGCTGGGCGAGGCCGGCCTCGCAATCCTCGCCGAGGTGCGCGACGAGGTGGGTCTACCCGTGGTTACCGAGGTGACCGATGTCGCGGACGTGGACGTCGTCGCCGAGCACGCGGACATGCTTCAGGTCGGCACTCGCAACATGCAGAACTTCGGGCTGCTGCAGGCGGTGGGCGCCGCCGGCAAGCCGGTGATGCTCAAGCGCGGCCTGACTGCGACCTACGAGGAGTGGCTGATGGCCGCCGAGTACATCGCCCAGCGCGGCAACCTGGACATCGTGCTGTGTGAGCGGGGCGTGCGCGGTTTCGAGCCGACCATCCGCAACATGCTGGACGTGTCAGCCGTGCCGCTGGTGCAGCGGCTCTCGCACCTGCCGGTCATCGTCGACCCGTCGCACGCGGCAGGGCGGCGCGACCTGGTGGTGCCGCTCGCCCGGGCCGGCATGGCCGCGGGCGCCGACGGCGTGATGGTCGACGTGCATCCGAATCCGGAGACGGCGCTGTGCGACGGGGCGCAGGCGCTCGTCGGCGAGCTGCTGGACGAACTGGCCGAGGCAGTGGCCACGATCCCGGCGATGCTCGGCAGGACGTCAGCCGCGCACCTCGCGGGCTAGCAGAGCCGCCAGCTGGTCGCGCAGCACCGGCAGCTGCGCCGCGACCTGGTCAGCAGCGGTGCACAGCACGACCAGGTGGTTCCCGGCGACAGCGACCGCCTCGACGAGGCTGTCCTGCTGGCACACGAACGCTTGCGTGGTGATCCTCTTCAGCGAGCCCGCGGCACACGACCCCCGCATGCGGGCCAGTGCCGCAGTGCGGCCCGCGGCGTCGCGCGGCAGCGGCACCGTGCTGACCAGGATGGTGCGGCCGCCCTTGGCGTAGGTGCAGCCACCGCTCGGCAGGCTCGACGCGGTCCACTTCCCGCCGAGCGCGCCAGCTACGTCGCGCGCGGCGAACGGGCAGGCAGCGGTGTTGAATGGCCCCGGAACGTCGGCGTTCGCGACCGCCGTCGTCAGCGCCCTGTTGTTCGAAGTGGCTCGCTGCAGCACCTTGCACGACGAGACGCTCACAACGACAGCAGCTACAGCGCAGAGGACAGCCAGGCGGTGTCCGGCGCGCATCATGCGATCCCCGTTCGGCTCAGCGACAGTGCAGAGCGTCAATCGGCGGCAAGCATGGCAGATCACTCACCGGATCGGTGTGCGGGCTCAGCGTGTTGCGAGCGGCTCGAGCACCTTGATCGCGTGATCGATCCCGTCGTCGTCCACGTCGAGGTGGGTGACGAGGCGCATCCGGCGTGGGCTGAGCACCGAGACCAGCACGCCCTGCTCGCGTGCGGCGGCGGCCAGCGCCGCAGCGTCGGCCACGTCGACCGCCACGATGTTGGTGTCCACTGTGGATGGATCGAGGCCGAGGGCCGCAGCGAGGCGCCGCGCCCGGGCATGGTCGTCGGCAAGCCGCTCGACGTGGTGGGTCAACGCATAGCGGCCGGCCGCGGCAAGGATGCCCGCCTGGCGCATGCCCGCGCCGTAGCGCTTGCGCCAGACTCGTGCCCCGGCTATGTGCTCGGCGGACGACACGAGCACCGAGCCCACCGGGGCGCCCAACCCCTTCGACAAGCACACCGACGCGGTGTCGAAGCCTGCGGCGAGCTCGCGCAGCGGTGTGCCGGTGGCGACATGGGCGTTCCAGAGCCGGGCGCCGTCCAGGTGCAGCGCCACGCCGTGCTCGCGGGCGAGCCCTCGCAGGCCGTCGAGCGCGGTCGCAGGCTGGACTGTGCCGCCGCCGAAGTTGTGCGTGTTCTCCACGGCGATCGCAGCGGTCGACACCATGTGCGGGCCGGCGTCCGGGGTGATCAGCGCCGCGATCACGTCCACGTCGAGCAGACCGTGTTCGGCCTGCCAGGTGCGGAACGTGATGCCGGAGAACACCGCAGCGGCGCCGGATTCGGCCCGGACGACATGAGCCACGTTGTCGCAGATCAGCTCCTTGCCCGGTGGGACCAGCAGCCGCATGCCGAGCTGGTTGCCCAGGGTGCCGGAGGGTACCAACAACCCGGCTTCGAACCCGAGCAGCTGCGCGACCTCGGCCTCCAGCGCGTTGACCGTCGGGTCTTCGCCGTAGACGTCGTCGCCGACCTCGGCATCCGCGATCGCGGCGCGCATGCCCGGGGTCGGGCGCGTGACGGTATCGCTGCGTAGGTCGATCATCGCTTCCTCATCCCGGCTCTTCGCGCGAGCGCTCATCCTTCGCGGCGCTGACGGTCCGCGACGAGCCGCTCGGCGACGCGGAACGCCAGCTCCAGCGACTGTTCGATGTTCAGCCGGGGATCACACGCCGTCTCGTAGCGGCGGGCCAGATCGCCCGCGGTGAGTTCGGCGGTGCCACCGATGCACTCGGTGACGTCGTCGCCGGTCAGCTCAACGTGCAGCCCGCCTGGATGTGTGCCCGTGGAGGTGTGCACGTCGAAGAAGCCGTCCACCTCGTCGATGATCCGGTCGAGGTGGCGAGTCTTCACGCCGTCGGCGGTCTCCTCCGTGTTGCCGTGCATAGGGTCGCACTGCCAGACAACGAGATGCCCGGTCGACTGCACCTTCTCGATGATCGGCGGGAGCAGGTCGCGCACTTTGTCGTTACCCATGCGGCTGATCAGCGTGAGCCGTCCGGGTGTGTTGTGCGGATCCAGCCGGTGCACCAGCTCGGCGGCGAACTCCGGAGTGGTGCCGGGCCCGAGCTTGACCCCGATCGGGTTGGCGATACGCGACACGAAGTCGAGGTGCGCGCCGTCGAGCTGCCGGGTGCGCTCACCGACCCAGACGAAGTGCCCGGAAAGGTCGTACGCGCGATCAGCCTCTATGCGGGTGAGCGCCCGCTCGTACTCGAGGACGAGCCCTTCGTGGCTGGCGTACAGCTCAACACCTTCGAGCGCACCGTCGTGCACCCCGCATGCGCGCATGAACCGCACCGCGCGGTCGATCTCGTTCGCCATGTGCTCGTAGCGGGCACCGGTCTCCGTCGTCCGCGCGAACGCGGTGTTCCACGAGTGGACGCGGTCGAGTGCGGCCAGCCCGCCGCTGGCGTAGGCCCGCAGCAGGTTCAACGTGCTGGCCGCGGTGGAGTACGCGCGCAGGATGCGGTGCGGATCGGGGGTGCGCTCACCCGTGAGGTCGTTGATCATGTCGCCGCGGTAGGACGGGCGGCCAGTGGCGTCCATGGTGGACGACCGCGGCTTGGCGTACTGCCCGGCGACGCGACCGAGTTTGACCACCGGCATCGACGCGCCGTAGGTGAGCACCACGGCCATCTGCAACAGCACCCGGACCTTGCCGGCAATGTCGGCCTGTGAGCTCGTCGCGAACGTTTCGGCGCAGTCTCCACCCTGCAGCAGGAACGCCTCGCCCCGCGCCACGGCGCCCAGCCGCTCGCGGAGCTGGTCGACCTCGCTGGCCACGACCAGCGGTGGCAGCCCAGCCAGGGTGCCGGCCACCTGGCGCATCGCGGCGTCATCCGGCCACTCCGGTTGCTGCGCGGCCGGGAGGGTCCGCCAGGTGTCCAGGCCGAGATCGTCGGCTGTGATTGCCACGTCGCTAGCCTAACGGGGTGGGCCTGCTCGCCGTCGCAGACGACGTACGATCCGCGTTCCCCGAGCTACACATCGTGGGCGTGCACGTGGAGGGCCTGGACAACCGGGGCCGCTGGCCGGACGTCGACGATCGCCTCACCGCAGTCGAACGGTCCGGGACGCCGATCGGCGCCGACGATCCGCGGATCGCCAGTTGGCATGCCGCGTACCGGCGCTTCGGGACGAACCCGCGCCGGCAGCGGCCCAGCGTCGACGCTCTCACCCGGCGGCTCGCTCGGTCCAGACGGCTGCCGCGCATCAGTCCGTTCGTCGACGCCTACAACGTGGTGTCGATCACCCACGGGGTTCCCGCCGGCGCGTTCGACCTCGACCGCGTCGACGGCGACATCACGGTGCGCTTCGCCCGCAGCGGAGACGCGTTCACCCCGCTGGGCGAGCCGGACACCGTCGAGGAGCCGCACCTGGGCGAGGTGATCTACGCCGATCACTCCGGGGTGCTGACCCGCCACTGGAACCACCGCGACGCCGACCGCACCAAGGTCACCACCGAGTCGCGGCGGGTACTGGCCGTGCTCGAAGCGGTCGAGAACGCGCACCACGCCGCGGTGGACGCGGCCGCGAGCGACCTGGCGGCCCTGCTCGGCCCGCGCGCAAAGGCGGTCGCGGTTCTAGAGTTGGCCGGGTGAGCAACCTCGACCGAACGCCGGATCTGAGCGTCTGCGGCGGCCGAGCAGGCGTCGCGACGGCACCGGTGCACGAAGTGTTCGCCGGCCGCGAGGTACTGCTCGGCGAGAGCACCAAGGTGCGCCGGCTGCTACCGAATCTGGGGCGCCGGCTGGTGGGCCCCTGGTGCTTCGTCGACCACTACGGTCCCGACGACATCGCGGCCGGGCCGGGCATGCAGGTCCCGCCGCATCCACACATGGGCCTGCAGACGGTGAGCTGGCTACTCTCCGGCGAGGTGCACCACCGCGACAGCCTCGGCAACGACCAGCTGATCCATCCCGGCGAGCTCGGGCTCATGACGTCCGGGCACGGCATCGCGCACGCCGAGCAGTCGCCCGTGCCGCATCCGGCCCTGCTGCACGGCGTCCAGCTATGGGTGGCGCTGCCCGACCAGACGCGCGAGGTGTCGCCGGGCTGGTCGCATCACGCCGCGCTGCCGCGCTTCGCCGACGCGGGGGTGACCACGACCGTGATCATGGGCGAGTTGGCCGGCGCCGCCTCGCCCGGGCAGGCGTACTCCCCCATCGTCGGCGCGGACGTGGCGTTGGACCCGGACGCTGACGCGCTGCTGCCGCTCGAGCCGGACTTCGAGCACGCCGTGCTCACCACGCTCGGCACCCTCGACGTCGACGGTGTCGAGCTCACGCCCGGCTCGATGCTGTACCTGGGTTGCGGCCGGCGCGATCTGCGGCTGCGATCAGCTTCCGGGGCGCGCATCCTGCTGCTCGGCGGTGAGCCTCTCGGCGAGCAGATCGTCATGTGGTGGAACTTCGTCGGCCGGTCCAGCGACGAGATCGCGGCTGCCCGCGAGCAGTGGATGAG
>DATFRC010000213.1:0-8730 GCA_035263725.1 Jatrophihabitantaceae bacterium
CCCCAACCCACGCCGTCCCAGAACCCCGCGACGAAACTGTCCGCAGTCTTGCATGCGTCCGGCACCTGGTCGCTAGTTATTTGCCGAACGTCGGCAAGCGAGATCATCGGTCGCCCGCTCACCGTGCCGCCATCGGCAAGCATCCGGGTGAGGCGGTGGAAGTCTCGGGCCGTCGAGACGAGTTCGCCATGGCTGACGTCGAACGGAGGCGGCCCGGCATAGAAACCTCCGCCTGCCGGCTCGGTCTCGACCAATCCCGCCTCGCCGTGGCGATAGGCGGCCGGCAACCGATCCAGCTTCTCCTCCGGTACCCACAGTGCGGTATCGATCATCCCGAGCGGGCCGAAGATGTCCTCGGCCAGATGCTCGGCGAGCGGGCGACCCGTCGCCCGCCAGATGAGAATGCCCAGGACGCTGAACGAGTGGTGATAGCGCCATCCTTCGCCCGGATGGAACACGAGTGGCAGCTCGGCCAGCCGCCGCAGCCACTCGTCGGCACCGAGGGTGGGCGGCTCGGGGCCCGCCTCGGTGCCGTTGTCGGCCATCGCCTGCTGCAGCGGCGACGACTCGATGATCATGCCGTAGCCAGACGTGTTGGTCAGCAGGTGGCGAAGCGTGATCTCCCGGCGGGCCGGCACAGTGTCATCGAGCGCCGCCGTCGGCGTTCGCAGCACCTGCCGGGCGGCCAGCTCCGGCAGCCATTCGGCCAGGCTCTGGTCGAGCTCGAGGCGCCCGGCCGCCACGAGACGCAACGCCGCGACCGCCGTGATCACCTTCGTCATCGACTGGATCCGCATGATCGCGTCCGCAGGCATCGGTTGGCCGCCAATCGATGCCACCCCGGCGCTGACCACCTCGGCGCCCTCGCCGGCACCCAGCAGGGCTACCCCGCCGGGGATCGTGCCGGCCTCGACGTGACGAGACAGCCACTCCGCAAGCGGCGAACCCACACGCGCAACTCTGCCACGGGCCGACTAGGTCCGATCGTCGGTGTACTCCGCGACCAGGCGTTTAGGGGCTGCGATCCGCCAGGCGTCGACTACGAGCTCGTGCAGCTGATCCCCGTCCAGCGCGGCCATGCGCGCCTGCACCCAGTGGTAGCGCTCATCGACCCGCTCTGGTGGCAGGAACGTCTCCGGGTCGGACGCAACGAGGGCGTCACGTTCGTCGCGCGGGAAGCCGAAGCCCATGATCGTCTCGTCCCGCGAGAACGCAATGTAGACGTAGCGGCCGACCCGGAATTTCACCCGGTCGCGTACCACGACCTCGTACGAGCCCGGCAGCGATGCCGCAATCCGGCGCACGTCGTCGACGGTCACCATTCGGCCATCACAGCATGAGCCGACGACAACGGCGCTCCGGCGGCTCCGAGCAGCGAGATAACATCACGCCTCGTGGCAGGAACTCCGCGCAAGGTGACGGTCGTCGGTGACCCGGTGCTGCACAGGGTCAGCCGGCCGGTCACCGCGTTCGACGACACGCTGGCTGCGCTGATCGACGACATGTTCGCGACCATGGCAGTTGCGTCCGGCGTCGGACTGGCCGCGCCGCAGGTGGGCGTCGACCTGGCGGTGTTCGTCTACGACTGCCCGGACGCGGAGGGCAAACAGCACGTCGGCCATGTGGTGAACGCCTCGATCGTGTCAACCTCCGGGCCGATGGACGACGGCGACGAGGGGTGCCTCTCCGTCCCCGGGCCGTACCACGAACTGCAGCGCCCTTCGGTGGCCACCGTACGGGGGGTCGACAAGACAGGCGCGCCGATCGAGCTCGCCGGCACCGGCTTCTTCGCCCGCTGCCTGATCCATGAGACCGAGCATTTGCAGGGCATCCTGTACATCGACCACCTGCCGCGGAACCGTCGCCGCCGGATACTGCGCGAGATGACCCCGTTCAGCTGGAACGCCAGCTAGGGGTGTCCTACACGCGGACGATGTACATGAGGGCGATCGCGATCGTCGTCGCTCCGGCGCCGGCGAGCAGGTACCGGGCTTGCCAGGCACGCGTGTACACCAGGACGAGCACCGACAGGCCCCACGCCTCGTATGTCGCGCGCAGGAAGCCGACGTCGATGCTCCAGTCACGTAAGGACAGCGCGAGCAGCGTCGCGAACAGCCAGGATGCGCCCTCGCCCGCCGAGACCGCCGAACGCCGCCGCCACAGCATCCACGCGGCGGACACGATCAATGCGAGGATGGCAAGGCGTTCGAGGATGTACACCACGTCGAGCGCCGGCTGATCAGCCCCGGTTTCGAAGACCGAGCGCAGCACGCCCACCACGGGCACCCCGGACGCGTTGTTCGACTGGCCGGTGCGCGCGGGCAGGACCCCCCACACCGAGTGGAGCCAGCCCTGCCACGCAGCCTCGACGGCCACCGGAATCAGCAGCCAGGCTGGCGACCATTCGCGGCGGCGTCCCCGCACCGCGTCCCATATCGCGCCGACGCCGAGACCGGCGACGACGACGAGCGAGGTCTCACGGGCCAGCACCGCCACCGTGAGCGACAAGGCCGCGGCCAACCAGTGCCGCCGGCGTACCAGCACAAGCGCCACCAGGATGGCCGCCCAGGCGACCGGTTCGGTCAGGTCACGTCCCAGCGAGATCGGCATGCACGCCGGCGCCGCCAGGACGATACCCCAGCCGGGGTGCCGTCCGGCGTCTGCGGCGATTCGCGTGCCGGCGAATACGGCAACGGCCAGGGCCAGCGCGTTGACGAGGATCAGCGCCAACGCCGTACTGATCCCGGGCAGCCACGCCACGGCATGGGCCATCAGTGCCGTGGCGATGCGCTGCTGGCGGTAGGCGGGAACATCCAGGGTGATGCCGTGCTCGGTGACGCGCCGGGTGAACGGGTCGAGTGCAAGCCGATAAACGAACTGCCCGTCGTAGCCCTCCCGGTAGAGCCGGAGCGAGCCCGGGTGGGTCCACGGCGGGCCGGCAACGACGAAGCCCTCGGGCCCGTGCACGCGCGCCAGCCGGGCCGCGACGAAGATCGCTATCGAGGCCAGCCCGCCGATCCGGGCGGCCCGCACCGCATCGCCGGTGCGAACGGCGCGGCGCGGCAGCGCCTCGGCGGTCACCCCGGTCGAACCGTCGCGACCAGTTCGGCGATCTGCACCGCGTTGAGCGCGGCGCCCTTGCGCAGGTTGTCGTTGCTCACGAACAGGACGACTCCGCGGCCGTCGGGCACCCCCGGGTCCTGGCGGATGCGACCTACATAGGACGGGTCGGTGCCTGCCGCCTGCAGCGGCGTCGGAACGTCGGTGAGCGCGACTCCCGGTGCGTCGCGCAGCACTTGCTTCGCCCGCTCGACCGATAGCGGCCGGGCGAACTCGGCGTTGATCGACAGCGAGTGCCCGGTGAATACCGGCACGCGCACGCAGGTGCCGGAGACGAGCAGATCGGGAATGTCGAGGATCTTGCGCGACTCGCCGCGCAGCTTCTGCTCCTCGTCGGTCTCGTACGACCCGTCGTCGACGATCGATCCGGCCAGCGGCAGCACGTTGAACGCGATGGGAGCAGCGAACTTCGCCGGCTCCGGGAACTTCACGGCCGTGCCGTCATGCGTGAGTGATGCCGCCTCGCTCCAGGTATCGCGAACCTGCCGGTCGAACTCCTCCACGGCGGACAGTCCCGCGCCGGACACCGCCTGGTACGTCGATGCCACCAGGCGCACTAGTCCGGCCTCGTCATGCAGTGGCTTGAGCACCGGCATGGCAGCCATCGTCGTACAGTTCGGGTTGGCGATGATGCCCTTGGTGGCGTGGCGGACCTCGCCCGGATTGACCTCGGAGACGACCAGTGGGACGTCGGGGTCCATGCGCCACGCCGACGAGTTGTCGATCACGGTCACGCCGGCGGCCGCGAAACGGGGGGCAAGCTCGCGCGAGGCGGCCTTTCCCGCAGAGAACAAGGCGATATCCAGCCCGGACGGATCTGCTGTCTCGGCGTCCTCGACGACGACGTCAACCCCGCGCCACGGCAGCGTCGTACCAGCCGATCGCGCGGAGGCGAAGTAGCGGATCTCGTCGACGGGAAAGTCACGCTGCGCCAATACGCGCCGCATGACGCCGCCGACCTGCCCGGTGGCGCCGACTATTCCGACCTTCATCGCCCGGTGCCCCCGTAGACGACCGCGTCATCGGCGGAACCCAGCTCGAACGCATCGTGCACGGCGCGCACGGCCACGTCGAGGTCGGTGTCGCGCAGCACGACGGAGATGCGGATCTCGGAGGTCGAGATCATCTCCACGTTGACGCCCGCCGCGGCGAGCGCGCTGAAGAACGTCGCCGAGACGCCGGGGTGCGAGCGCATTCCGGCCCCGATCAGCGACAGCTTGCCGATGTGCTCGTCGTAGAGGAGGTCCTCGAAGCCGACCTCGTTCTTCACCTTCTTCAACGCCGACAGCGCCGTGGCGCCGTCCGTCGCCGGGAGGGTGAACGACACGTCGGTACGGCCCGTTCCGCGAGTGGAGATGTTCTGGACGATCATGTCGATGTTGATCTCGGCGCCGGCCAGCTCGCGGAAGATCGCGGCCGCCTCGCCCGGCTTGTCCGGCACGCCGACGACGGTGACCTTCGCCTCGCTGCGGTCGTGCGCGACGCCGCTGATGATGGCCTGTTCCACGGGTAGCTCCTCCATCGAGCCGGCGACGATGGTGCCGAGTTTGGTCGAGTACGACGAGCGGACGTGGATGGGCACGCCGTAGCGCCGCCCGTACTCGACGCTTCGCAGGTGCAGGATCTTCGCCCCGCACGCGGCCAGCTCGAGCATCTCCTCGTACGTGATCGTCGTGAGCCTGCGCGCGTTGGCGACGATGCGCGGGTCGGCGGTGAACACTCCGTCCACGTCGCTGTAGATCTCGCAGACGTCGGCGTCGAGGGAGGCCGCGAGCGCCACCGCCGTGGTGTCCGAGCCACCGCGGCCGAGCGTGGTGATGTCCTTGGTGTCCGGGCTGACGCCCTGGAATCCCGCGACGATGGCTACGTTGCCGGCGCGGTAGGACGCCTCGACGCGTCCCGGCGTGATACCGACGATGCGCGCCTTGCCGTGGACCGAGGTGGTCAGCACGCCGGCCTGTGACCCGGTGAACGACTGCGCCGTGTAGCCCAGCGAGTTGATCGCCATGGCGAGAAGCGCCATCGAGATGCGCTCGCCCGCCGTCAGCAACATGTCGAACTCGCGCCCGGACGGAACCGGCACGACCTGCTTCGCGAGGTCGATCAGCTCGTCAGTGGTGTCGCCCATTGCCGACACGACGACCACAACGTCGTGCCCTTCCCGGCGGGTGGCCACGATGCGCTCCGCAACGCGCTTGATGCGCTCGGCGTCCGCCACCGACGAGCCGCCGTACTTCTGCACCACCAGAGCCACGTGATGACACGATACCGGCGGGCGATGATGCCTTTTACGCCGCGGCGGCGAACGCGGCCTCCAGGATGTCCAGCCCTTCGGTGAGCAGCGAGTCGGCGATCACGAGCGGGGGTAGGAACCGCAGCACGTTGCCGTAGGTGCCGGCAGTCAGCGTGATCAATCCCTCGCGGTGGCACGCCGATGACACCTCGGCGGTGAGCACCGGGTCGGGTTCCAGGCTGTCGGGCCGGACCAGCTCGATCGCCAGCATGGCGCCGCGTCCCCGTACGTCGCCGATCGCCTCATACTTCGCCGCGAGCGCCGAAAGCCGGGGCAGCATGACCGACTCGATGCGCCGGGCCGCGCCCGCCAGGTCGTCGGCGCGCATCGTCTCGATGGCGGCGAGCGCCGCGGCGCAGGCCACCGGATTGCCGCCGTACGTGCCGCCCAGCCCGCCGACGTGCACCGCGTCCATCACGTCGGCGCGTCCGGTGACCCCGGCCAGCGGCATACCGCCGGCGATGCCCTTCGCGGTCGTGATCAGGTCCGGCACGACACCCTCGAACTCGCACGCGAACCAGTCGCCGGTGCGGCAGAACCCGGTCTGGATCTCGTCGGCGATGAACAGGATGCCGTTGTCTCGGCACCAGTCGGCCACTCGCGACACGAACCCCGGCGCCGGCACGATGAAGCCGCCCTCCCCCTGGATCGGCTCTAGAATCACGGCGGCGGTGTTCGCCTCGCCGACTTGCGTGTGCACCACGTCGGCGAATGCCGCAAATGCCTCCTCGGCGCAACGGTCCGTCGGCCACCGGAACGGGTAGGCCATCGGCGCGCGATAGATCTCGCCGGCGAACGGCCCGAACCGATGCTTGTACGGCATGTTCTTCGCGGTCAGCGACATGGTGAGGTTGGTCCGCCCGTGGTAGGCGTGATCGAACGCGACTACTGCGGCCCGGCCCGTATACGAGCGGGCGATCTTGACCGCGTTCTCGACAGCCTCCGCGCCGGAGTTGAACAGCGCGCTCCTCTTGCTCTGCTTACCAGGGGTAAGCGCGTTGAGCTGCTCACAGACAGCGACGTATTCCTCATACGGCGTGATCATGAAGCAGGTGTGCGTGAAGTCGGCGACCTGCTCCTGCACGGCCGCCACGACGCGCGGCGCGGCGTTGCCGACCGACGTCACCGCGATGCCCGAGCCGAAGTCGATCAACTGGTTGCCGTCGACGTCGACCACGATGCCGCCGCCCGCCTGCGCGACGTACACGGGTAGCGTCGTGCCGACCCCCGGCGCAACCGCCTCCTCCTTCCGCTCATGCAGGGCCACGGAACGCGGCCCGGGAACGCTGGTGCGTAGCAGTCGCTGCTGTGGCACGTCCATCGGTGGTGTCACCCCTCATCCGCCCGATTGCGCAAGAATTCCTCGTCTGACGCGAGCAAATCTTGCGCGATCGGATCACTCGCCGGTCTCGATCACCGCAATTGTGTCTCCCTCGGTGACCACATCGCCCTCCGCAACCGCCACCTCAGCGATCACGCCGGACACTTCGGCCAGCACCGGGATCTCCATCTTCATCGACTCCAGGATGACAAGCGTGTCAGCCGGTCCGACCGAATCGCCGGCCACGACGGCCACCTGGGCCACATTCCCCACCAACTCGGCAGCCACGGTGTGCTTCACCGGAACCGCCGCACCAGCCTCCACGCGGCCGGCAGCACCAGCCCGGCCGCCGCGAGCTTGAGCGCGTCCGTGACCAGGAACGGCGTGACGCCGAGATCGACCGCCTTCTGAGCGCCGACGTGCAGGTCGGCGGCGAGCCATGTCGCGCCGAACACGTACACGATCGCGCTGCCGAGTGCCATCAGCCCGATGGTGCTGAGCACCTGCCGGTCGTTGCCGCGCCGGGACAGTTCGCCGACGACACCGGCGGCCACCACGAAGCCGATGATGTATCCGAACGAGGCTCCGCCCCAGCCGTGCGCGTGGCTGGCGAACCACGGCACCCCGACCACACCGGCCACCAGGTACAGCAGCATCGACAACGCGCCCCGCACCGGGCCGAGCACCGCGCCCGTCAGCAGCACAGCGAACGTCTGGAGCGTGAATGGAACGGGCGTCAGCGGTGTGTGGATCGACACCTGGGCAGCCAGCCCGGTCAGGCCGGCCCCGCCGACGATGAGCGCGGCGTCGCGTGCGAGCGAGCCGGGAACGAGGTCGGCGAGGACGAGCCGGTCCGGTGTGGTGGCGGCCGTGGCCATAGGTGCTCCTCTCGTGGTGGTGAGCGAC
Organism: Jatrophihabitantaceae bacterium; assembly: GCA_035263725.1. GTDB lineage: Bacteria > Actinomycetota > Actinomycetes > Mycobacteriales > Jatrophihabitantaceae > DASXRA01. Next base: position 7,641 of record DATFRC010000213.1, read on the forward strand.
AGGCTAGCCGTGTCCGTGCCCGCCGACCGCGCGCCGATCGTCCAAAGATCAGCCGCCGATCTTGTCGCCCATCACCCGACAGGACGCTTAGTACTGAATGTTGTGCATGACGTGCTTGATGCGGGTGTAGTCCTCGAGCCCGTACACCGACAGATCCTTGCCGTACCCGGAGTGCTTGAACCCGCCGTGTGGCATCTCGGCCACCAGCGGGATGTGGCAGTTGACCCAGACGCAGCCGAAATCGAGACGCCGCGATACCCGCATTGCGCGGCCGTGGTCACGCGTCCACACGCTCGACGCCAGCCCGTACTCAACGCCGTTCGCCCAGCGCACCGCCTCGTCCTCATCGCTGAACGGCTGCACCGTGATGACCGGTCCGAAGATCTCCTGCTGGGACGCCTCGTCGTCCTGATGCAGCCCGGCCACCACCGTGGGCTGCCAGAAGTAGCCACGCTCGCCCTGGCGTGCGCCACCGGCGAGCACGCGGGCGTGGTCGGGCAGGCGGCCGAGCAGCCCGGCGACCCGATCGAATTGCGATGCGTTGTTCAGCGGGCCGTACCCCGCGTCCGGGTCGGACGGCGGGCCGGTACGCGTGCCCTGCGCCTGCTCGGCCAACGCAGCGGCGAACTCGTCGGCGATGCGCGGGGCCGCCAGCACCCGCGTGGCCGCCGTGCAGTCCTGGCCCGCGTTGAAGTACCCGGCAGTGGCGATGTCTGCGGCGGCACCGGCCAGGTCCGCGTCGTCGAAGACGATCACCGGCGCCTTGCCGCCGAGTTCGAGATGCACGCGCTTGATGTCGGACGCAGCCGCCTCGGCAACCTGCCGCCCGGCACGCGTCGACCCCGTGATCGACACCATTGCCGGCGTCGGATGCGCGACGATCGCGCGGCCGGTGTCCCGGTCGCCGCAGACCACGTTCAGCACCCCGGGCGGCAGGAATTCGGCCGCGATCTCGGCAAGCATCACGGTGCTGACCGGCGTGGTGTCGGCCGGCTTGAGCACTACCGCGTTGCCCGCCGCGATCGCCGGGGCGAACTTCCAGATCGCCATCATCATCGGGTAGTTCCACGGGGTGACCTGCCCGACGACG
>DATFRC010000214.1:0-12002 GCA_035263725.1 Jatrophihabitantaceae bacterium
GACAAGGTCGACGAGGAGCAGGGCTGATGTTCGAGAACCCCCGTGAGGTGCTGCTTGCTCCGGTGATCTCGGAGAAGAGCTACGGCCTGCTGGACGAGAACAAGTACACGTTCGACGTTCACCCGCTTGCCAACAAGACGCAGATCAAGATCGCTGTGGAGCAGGTGTTCAGCGTCAAGGTGACCGACGTGAACACGCTCAACCGGCAGGGCAAGCGCAAGCGCACCCGGTTCGGCTATGGCCGGCGCAGGAACGTCAAGCGGGCCATCGTGACGCTTCGCGCCGGCGACCGGATCGACGTGTTCGGCCAGATTGGGACGGCCTGATATGGGTATCAGAAAGTACAAGCCGACGACGCCCGGGCGCCGTGGCGCGTCCGTGGCCGACTTCGTCGAGGTCACTCGCGACGAGCCGGAAAAGTCGCTGGTGCGTCCGCTGCATAGCAGGGGCGGCCGCAACAACCAGGGCAAGATCACCACGCGGCACCAGGGCGGCGGCCACAAGCGCGCATACCGGCTGATCGACTTCCGCCGGCACGACAAGGACGGCGTCCCGGCGAAGGTCGCGCACATCGAGTACGACCCGAACCGCACCGCCCGGATCGCGTTGTTGCACTACGCCGACGGGGAAAAGCGCTACATCCTCGCGCCGCGGTTGCTCAAGCAGGGCGACATCGTCGAGAACGGCCCGCGCGCCGACATCAAGCCGGGCAACGCGTTGCCGCTACGGAACATACCGGTGGGTACGGTCGTGCACGCGATCGAGCTACGTCCCGGCGGAGGCGCCAAGATCGCGCGAAGTGCAGGGGCCTCCGTACAGCTGGTCGCCAAGGAAGGCACGTTCGCGCAACTGCGTATGCCGTCCGGCGAGATACGCAACGTCGACGTGCGCTGCCGGGCCACGGTCGGCGAGGTGGGCAACGCCGAGCAGTCCAACATCAACTGGGGCAAGGCCGGCCGCATGCGCTGGAAGGGCAAGCGCCCGTCGGTGCGAGGCGTCGCCATGAACCCGGTCGATCACCCGCATGGTGGTGGTGAGGGCAAGACGTCCGGTGGCCGTCACCCGGTGAACCCCAACGGCAAGCCCGAAGGACGTACCCGGAGCCACAAGGCCAGCGACAAGCTGATCGTTCGCCGCCGGCGCAGCACGAGGAGAGGCCGCTAACAATGCCGCGCAGTTTGAAGAAGGGGCCGTTCGTCGACGAGCACCTGCTCAAGAAGGTCGATGAGCAGAACGACAGGAACTCGAAGAGCGTGATCAAGACCTGGTCGCGGCGCTCCACGATCATCCCGGACATGCTGGGGCACACGATCGCGGTGCATGACGGCCGTAAGCACGTCCCGGTGTTCATCACCGAGGGCATGGTCGGCCACAAGCTCGGCGAGTTCGCGCCGACCCGGACGTTCCGCGGGCATATCAGGGACGACCGCCGGGCACGGCGAGGCTGAGGGATCGGACATGGCTGACGAAGCAGTGAACACGGCGTACGCGAAAGGCATGTACGTCCGGGTGACGCCTACGAAGGCGCGCCGGGTCGTCGATCTCATTCGCGACCTGCCTGCGCAGGAGGCACTGTCCGTGCTCAGGTTCGCCCCGCAGGCGGCGAGCGAGCCGGTAGCGAAGGTGTTGGCGAGCGCGATCGCGAATGCCGAGAACAACCTGTCGCTCGACCCGGAAACGCTGTTCGTATCGCGCGCCTACGTCGACGAAGGCCCGATGCTCAAGCGGTTCCGGCCGCGCGCGCAAGGCCGGGCGTACCGGATCAACAAGCGGACCAGTCACATCACGATCGAGGTGGAGAGCATCGACACGCAGAGGGGCCGGAAGTAATGGGACAGAAAGTCAACCCGCACGGCTTCCGCCTGGGCATCACGACCGACTTCACGAGCCGGTGGTTCGCCGACAAGCAGTACGCGGCATACGTGAAGGAAGACGTGGCGATCCGCCGCCTCATGAGCAAGGGCATGGAGCGGGCCGGCATCGCCAAGGTCGAGATCGAGCGCACCCGTGATCGGGTTCGTGTCGACATCCACACCGCCCGTCCCGGCATCGTGATCGGACGCCGGGGGACCGAGGCCGAGCGGCTGCGCGGCGAGCTGGAGAAGCTCACCGGCAAGCAGGTGCAGCTGAACATCCTCGAGGTGAAAAACCCCGAGGGCGACGCGCAGCTCGTGGCGCAAGGCGTGGCCGAGCAGCTGTCGAACCGGGTGAGCTTTCGGCGGGCGATGCGCAAGAGCATGCAGTCCGCGCTGAAGAGCCCCGGAGTGAAGGGCATCCGGGTGCAGTGCTCTGGTCGGCTCGGCGGCGCGGAGATGTCGCGGTCCGAGTTCTACCGCGAGGGACGCGTGCCGCTGCACACGCTGCGCGCCAACATCGACTACGGCTTCTACGAGGCTCGTACGACGTTCGGGCGTATCGGCGTGAAGGTTTGGCTGTACAAGGGCGAGGTGCCGACCGGCTCGCGGGCCGAGCGCGAGGCGGCCGCTGCCGCCGAGGTGCTGCGCCAGCGTCGTGAGCGCCCGTCCGGGCGGCCGCGGCGCTCCGGATCGCAGGGCACCACCGGCACGAGCACGGAGGCCGGGCGTGCCGCGTCCGGGAGCCGCTCCGACGAGGGCGCACGGCTGCGTGGCATCGAGGCTGCGGCCGTCGAGGCCGACGAGTTCACGCGCGTCGCCGCCGAGGACTTTGCCGTCGCGGCGCGCGAGGGCACCGCGCCGACCGTCCCTGAGGAGGCCGTGGACGAGGTGCAATCGTCCGTCATCCCCACGGAGGCGGAGGCTGCCGCCGAGATCGCCGATGAGGCGCCGTCCGAGGTCCCGACCGAGGACGTCACGAACGAGAACACGGAGGGCTGACCTGTGTTGATGCCACGAAGGGTCAAGCACCGTAAACAACACCACCCGAGCCGAAAGGGCATGGCGAAGGGCGGCACGCACGTCGCGTTCGGCGAGTACGGCATCCAGGCACTGGAGCCGGCGTACGTCACCAACCGGCAGATCGAGTCCGCGCGTATTGCGATCAACCGGCGTATCCGCCGTGGCGGCAAGGTGTGGATCAACATCTACCCCGACCGTCCGTTGACGAAGAAGCCGGCCGAGACGCGCATGGGCTCCGGTAAGGGCTCGCCGGAGTGGTGGATCGCCAACGTCAAGCCGGGCCGGGTGCTGTTCGAGCTGTCGTTCCCGAACGAGGTCGTGGCGCGCGAGGCACTGACCCGGGCGATTCACAAGCTGCCGATGAAGTGCCGCATCGTCAAGCGCGAAGTAGGTGAGTTCTGATGGCTACCACGCCGGCCGAATTCCGCGAACTGCACGACGACGAGCTGGAGACCCGGCTGCGCGAGGCCAAGGAGGAGCTGTTCAACCTGCGCTTCCAGATGGCGACCGGGCAGCTGGACAACAACCGGCGGCTGCGCACCGTGCGCCACGAGATCGCGCGGATCTACACGATCCTGCGTGAGCGTGAGCTGGGCCTGTCCGTCGCGCCGGAGGAGAACGTCGCATCATGAGTCGCAATTTCCGAAAGTCGCGCGAGGGTTTCGTCGTCAGCGACAAGATGGACAAGACCGTCGTGGTCGCCGTCGAGGACCGGGTCAAGCACGGCCTGTACGGCAAGGTCATCCGGCGCACCAACAAGCTCAAGGCCCACGACGAGTCCAACCAGGTCGGCGTCGGTGACCGGGTGCTGATCATGGAGACCCGTCCGCTGTCGGCCACCAAGCGCTGGCGCGTCGTGGAAGTACTGGAGAAGGCCCGATGATTCAGCAGGAATCGCGGCTGCGCGTGGCCGACAACACCGGGGCCAAGGAGATCTTGTGCATCCGGGTGATGGGTGGCTCGGGCCGGCGCTACGCCGGTATCGGCGACACCATCGTCGCCACGGTGAAGGACGCCCTTCCCGGAGCCGGCGTCAAGAAGGGCGATGTGGTGAAGGCCGTCATCGTCCGTACCTCCAAGGAGCGGCGGCGGCCCGACGGCAGCTACATCCGCTTCGACGAGAACGCGGCGGTGCTGATCCGGCCGGACGGGGAGCCACGTGGCACCCGCATCTTCGGTCCGGTCGGCCGGGAGCTGCGCGACAAGAGGTTCATGAAGATCATTTCGCTCGCACCCGAGGTGCTGTAATCCAATGAAGGTCAAGAAAGGTGACGAGGTCGTCGTCATCGCAGGCAAGGACCGGGGTGTCCGGGGCAAGGTCATCTCCGCCGACCCCGCGACGAACAAGGTCGTGGTCGAGGGCATCAACCGGGTGACCAAGCACAACCGCATCACCACGACCGGACGGGGCGCCAAGGCGGGTGGCATCGAGCACTTCGAAGCCGCGATCAGCGCCAGCAACGTCATGGTGATCGACGGCGACGGCAAGGCCACCCGCGTGGGCTACCGGCGCGACGAAGAGAGTGGCCGCAACGTTCGCGTCTCGCGCCGCTCCGGGAAGGATCTCTGATGAGCGCGCCAACGACGTACCCGACCCCGCGGCTCAAGACGCGCTACCGCGACGAGGTGGCGCCGGCGCTGCAGTCGCAGTTCGGCTATGCGAACCCGATGCAGGTGCCGGGGCTGACGAAGATCGTCGTCAACATGGGTGTCGGCATGGCCGCGCGTGACGCCAAGCTCATGGACGGGGCGGTACGCGACCTGACGCTGATCACCGGGCAGAAGCCGCTCGTGCAGCGTGCCCGCAAGTCGATCGCTCAGTTCAAGCTGCGCGAGGGCATGCCCATCGGCGCGAAGGTCACCCTGCGTGGGGACCGGATGTGGGAGTTCCTCGATCGCCTGCTCACCCTGGCGCTGCCGCGGATCCGCGACTTCCGTGGGCTGTCGGATCGGCAGTTCGACGGCAAGGGCAACTACACGTTCGGCCTCACCGAGCAGTCGATGTTCCACGAGATCAATCCGGACACCATCGACCGCCCGCGCGGCATGGACATCACCGTCGTCACGACGGCGGCGACCGACGACGAGGGACGCGCGCTGTTGCGGGCGCTCGGCTTCCCGTTCCGTGAGACAGAGAGAAGCTAGGGCATGGCAAAGAAGGCACTGGTCAACAAAGCGGCGCGCAAGCCACGGTTCGCCGTGCAGGCATACACCCGCTGTCAGCGCTGCGGCCGCCCGCGTTCCGTATACCGCAAGTTCGGCCTGTGCCGAATCTGCCTGCGCGAGCTGGCACATGCCGGCGAGCTGCCAGGCGTGACGAAGTCGAGCTGGTAACTACCCACAGCGCGGCAGGCCTCCGGGAACCGCCGCAAGAAAGAGACACATCCGATGATGACCGACCCGATCGCAGACATGCTGACCCGTCTGCGTAACGCGAACTCGGCATACCACGAGACGGTCGAGATGCCGCACTCGAAGCTGAAGAGCCACATCGCGGAGATCCTCAAGCAGGAGGGCTACATCGCGGGCTACGCGGTGGCCGACGCGGGCGAAGGCAAGCCGGGCAAGGTGTTGACCCTGACGCTGAAGTACGGCCCGAACCGCGAGCGCAGCATCGCCGGCGTGCGCCGCATATCGAAGCCGGGGCTGCGCGTATACGCCAAGTCGTCCGGGCTGCCCAGGGTGCTAGGCGGACTGGGCACGGCGATCATTTCGACGTCGTCCGGGCTGCTCACAGACCGGCAGGCCGCCAAGCGAGGCGTGGGCGGGGAAGTCCTCGCCTACGTCTGGTGAACGCGATGAGCGGAAGAGCGATGAGCGCTTGCGCAAATAGCCGCTGTGCCGGTCTGGCGGCGATAGGAGTTGGGCAGTGAGCCGCATTGGAAAGATGCCGATTTCGGTACCCACGGGCGTCGACGTGACGATCGACGGCCAGCACGTGACGGTCAAGGGTCCGAAGGGCATCCTGAGCCACACGATTGCCGAGCCGATCACGGTCCGGCGTAGCGACGACGGTGCCTTGCAGGTCGCGCGTCCGGACGACGAGCGGGAGTCGAGGTCGTTGCACGGCCTGTCGCGCACGCTCATCGCCAACATGGTCACCGGCGTGACGTCCGGCTACACGAAGACGCTCGAGATCGTCGGCACCGGGTATCGCGTCCAGGCACGGGGCAGCAACCTCGAGTTCGCCCTGGGCTACTCGCATCCGGTGGTCGTCGAGGCGCCCGAGGGCATCACGTTCCGCGTCGAGACCCCGACCCGGCTCGCCGTCGAGGGCATCGACAAGCAGAAGGTCGGCGAGGTCGCGGCGAACATCCGCAAGCTGCGCAAGCCCGACCCCTACAAGGGCAAGGGCGTGCGGTACCAGGGTGAGGTCGTCCGCCGCAAGGCCGGAAAGACAGGTAAGTAGCTATGGCAGCCAGCAGCGTTCTGAAGAAGGCGCGCCGTTCCGCCGGCGTGTCCGCCGCGCGCCGGATCTCCCGGTCGCGGCGGCACTTCCGGCTGCGCAAGAAGGTGCTGGGCACCGCCGAGCGGCCTCGCCTCGTGGTTACTCGCTCGGCGCGGCACCTGTTCGTGCAGCTCGTCGACGACGGCAGGGGCGCGACGCTGTTGTCGGCGTCCACCTACAAGCTGTCCGACGGCGACAAAAAGGCGCGAGCCCGGCAGCTCGGCGAGCAGTTGGCTGCGGCCGCGAAAGACGCGGGCATCACTCGGGTGGTGTTCGACCGGGGTGGCAACACCTATACCGGCCGGGTGGCAGCGTTCGCGGACGCGGCCCGGGAAGCAGGTTTGGAATTCTAATGAAGGAGATCATCTGATGCCGGGACCGCAGCGCGGAGGCCGCAGCGGCGGCGAGCGCGGGGAGCGGCGCGAGCGCCGCGACGGCGGCCGGGGCGGGGCCTCCGCTCCGGAGAAGAGCCCACACATCGAACGGCTCGTCACGATCAACCGCGTGGCGAAGGTCGTCAAGGGCGGACGCCGGTTCAGCTTCACCGCGCTTGTCGTCGTCGGAGACGGTGAGGGCACCGTCGGCGTCGGCTACGGCAAGGCCAAGGAGGTGCCGGCGGCGATCGCCAAGGGTGTCGAGGAGGCCAAGAAGAACTTCTTCAAGGTGCCGCGCATCCAGCAGACGATCCCGCATCCGGTCCAGGGCGAGGCCGCAGCCGGCGTCGTGCTGCTCAAGCCGGCCAGCCCCGGTACCGGCGTCATCGCAGGGGGACCGGTGCGCGCCGTGCTGGAATGCGCCGGCATCCACGACGTGCTGTCGAAATCGCTCGGCTCCGACAACCCGATCAACATTGTGCACGCCACCGTGGCCGCTCTGAAGAGCCTCGTCCGGCCGGAGGAGGTAGCGGCACGCCGCGGGCTGCCGCTGGAGGACGTCGCTCCGGCGGGCATGCTGCGGGCGCGGGCCGGGCAAGGTACCTGACGTGGCCCGGCTCAAGATCACCCAGGTCCGATCGGGGATCGGCAACAAGGAGAATCAGCGTCAGACGCTGCGTTCGCTGGGCCTCAAGCGGGTTCACGACGTGGTCGTCAAGGAGGACCGGCCGGAGATCCGCGGCATGGTCAAGACCGTCACCCACCTGGTCACGGTCGAGGAAGTGGAGTAGCAGCATGCCTCTCAAGGTGCATCACCTGCGCCCGGCGCAAGGCTCGCATACCAAGCGAACCCGCGTCGGCCGGGGCGAGGGTTCCAAGGGCAAGACGGCCGGGCGAGGCACGAAGGGCTCGAAGGCCCGCGGCCGCATCCCGGCGACGTTCGAGGGCGGCCAGATGCCGATCCACATGCGGCTGCCCAAGCTCAAGGGCTTCCGGAACGCGTTCCGGACCGAGTATCAGGTCGTGAATGTCGCCCGGCTCGCGCAGCTGTTCCCAGAAGGCGGAACGGTCGGGGTCGACGACCTCGTCCGGGCCGGTGCCGTCCGCAAGGGCGAGCCGGTCAAGGTGCTCGGCAATGGCGATCTGACCGTGAAACTGGACGTCACCGCACACGGTTTCTCCGGCAGCGCGCGGGAGAAGATCCAAGCGGCTGGCGGTACGGTTACGCAGCTGTAAGGCCCCGTCTTTAACTGGCCTGTTAGCCTGAAACACCTGGACGCAAGGGGCACCGCGCCCACCGCTGCGAAGCAGCGGCCCGACGATCGCCGACCACCGCGCAGGAGGATCTGTGCTCAAGGCATTCGCCTCGGCCTTCCGCACGCCGGACCTGCGGAACAAGCTGCTGTTCACGCTATGCATGATTGTGCTGTACCGCGTCGGTGCGTCGGTGCCGACCCCTAACACGAATACGCACAACATCAACACGTGTCTGAACACGGCCAGTCAGGGCACGAAGAACGTCTACTCGCTGATCAACCTGTTCTCGGGCGGGGCGCTGCTCAAGCTCTCGGTGTTCGCGCTCGGCATCATGCCGTACATCACAGCGAGCATCATCATCCAGCTGCTCGTGGTCGTGATTCCGCGCTTCGAGCAGTTGAAGAAGGAAGGTCAGGCGGGGCAGCAAAAGCTGACTCAGTACAGCCGCTACCTGACAATCGGCCTCGCGCTCCTGCAGTCGACCGGTTTCATCGCGCTGGCCAAGTCCGGGCAGCTGTTCTCCGGTTGCGCCGACGCGCAGGGCAACCCGCTGTCGGTTCTCTACAAGGACGACATCTGGACGCTGTCCACCATGGTCCTCTGCATGATGGCCGGCACTGCCGTCATCATGTGGATGGGCGAGCTCATAACTGACCGTGGCGTCGGCAACGGCATGAGCGTGCTGATGTTCACCTCGATCGCGGCGCGCATCCCGAACGAGGGCAACACGATCCTCACCCGCTCCGGCGGCTTCGTCTTCTTCCTCATCATCTGCCTGGGCCTGGGCATCATCGCCGCCGTGGTATTCGTCGAGCAGGCGCAGCGACGCATCCCGGTGCAGTACGCCAAGCGGATGATCGGACGGCGCCAGTACGGTGGCACCTCCACCTACCTGCCTCTGAAAGTGAACCAGGCGGGTGTCATCCCGGTCATCTTTGCGTCCTCCCTGCTCTACATCCCGCAGCTGATCAGCCAGTTGCAGGGCAACACGTCGAGCGGGTTGCAGCGGTTCGTCAACACGTACCTGATCAACCAGCAGAGCTGGTTCCACATCAGCATCTACTTCGTGCTGATCATCTTCTTCACGTTCTTCTACGTCAGCATCACGTTCAACCCGGTCGAGCGGGCCGACGACATGAAGAAGTACGGCGGCTTCATCCCGGGTATCCGGCCCGGACGCCCGACCGCCGAGTACCTGCAGTTCGTGCTGTCCCGCATCACCCTGCCGGGCTCGATCTACCTGGCTATCATCGCCGTCTTGCCGAACTTCTTCTTCTCCATGACCGGCGGCAACAACCAGAACTTCCCGTTCGGCGGCACTGCGGTGCTGATCTTGGTCGGCGTGGCGCTCGACACGGTGAAGCAGATCGAGAGCCAGCTCATGCAGCGCAACTATGAGGGCTTCTTGCGGTGAGGCTGGTCCTCGTCGGTCCACCGGGCGCCGGGAAGGGAACCCAGGCGGAGTTCATCGCGGAGCACTTCAAGGTCCCGAAGATCTCGACGGGCGACATCTTCCGTGCGAACGTCTCCGGCGGAACCGACCTGGGCAAGCTCGCGAAGAAGTACATGGACGCCGGCGACCTGGTGCCCGACGAGGTCACGATCGCGATGGTGCGCGACCGGCTTGCGCAAGACGATGCAATGGACGGCTTCCTGCTCGATGGGTTCCCCCGCACGATTGCGCAGGCCGACGAGCTCGACGCGATCCTCGGCGAGCTCGGCACCCCGCTCAGCGTGGTGCTCGACCTCGAGGTCGACAACGACGAGGTGGTGCGCCGGCTGTCCGGGCGCCGGCTGTGCAAGAAGTGCGGGCACGTGTGGCACGTCGAGTTCGATCCGCCGAAGGTCGAGAACGTGTGCGACCGGTGCGGCGGCGAGCTGTACCACCGTGACGACGACTATCCCGAGACGGTCCGCCACCGGCTCGAGGTGTACGCCCAGCAAACCCGGCCGCTGATCGAGTTCTACGACTCGCGCGGCCAGCTCGTGAACATGGACGCGCACGGCCCGGTCGAAGACGTCACCGAACGAGCGATCGCGCTGCTCACCCCCTTCGCCGACTAGCCATGTTGCGCCGCCGGGAGCAGATCGAGCTGAAGTCGCTCGACGAGATCAAACTGATGCGCGAGGCCGGGCTCGTGGTCGCCCACGGCCTTTCGGCGATGCGCGCCGCCGTCGCGCCGGGCGTCTCGACGGCCGACCTGGACGCCATTGCCCGAGACGTCCTGGCAGCTGAGGGGGCGACGTCGTCGTTCCTCAACTACGGCTTCCCGCCGTTCCCCGCGGTGATCTGCTCCTCGGTGAACGACGAGGTCGTGCACGGCATCCCGTCGCGGCGGACGGTGCTACGCGAAGGCGACCTGATCTCGATCGACTTCGGGGCGATCGTCGACGGCTGGCACGGCGACGCCGCCATCACGGTGCCCGTGGGCGTGGTGTCGGCCGAGGCCGCCGCCTTGTCGGCTGCTTGCGAGAAGGCGTTATGGGACGGGCTGGTAGCGGCGCGGGCCGGGGGACGGCTGACCGACATCTCGTATGCCGTCCAGACATCGGTGCGCGCGTCCGGGGATTTCGGCATCGTCACCGGGTACGGCGGGCACGGTATCGGCTCGCAGATGCATATGGACCCGCATGTCCACAACACCGGCCGTCCGGGACACGGGCCGCAACTAGTGCCCGGCATGGCCCTGGCCGTCGAGCCGATGCTGACCCTGAGAACACCCGCCACCCGGGAGCTGGACGACCACTGGACGGTGGCCACCGCCGACGGCTCGCTGGCCGCGCACTGGGAGCACACAGTCGCGATCATGGACGACGGGCCGTGGGTACTGACCGCTCCGGACGGCGGCCGCGCCGAGTTTGCGACACGCGGCGTAGCTCTGTCTGCACTGTCCGCTGCTGCGTAGAAAGCGGCTAGGGCCCCGGCTGCGGGTGGTACGCATCGTCCCGCTATGGTTCGGCGCAAATTCACGCCTGCCGCGAAGGGATCTCGTGATGACGTTCCAGCAACCTGGCATGTCTCACCAGCCACCGCCACCGCCTCCGGCTCCCGCCGGACCGCCGACGGCCCAGCTACCTGGTCCGCTTGCAGCTCCCACACACCAGGTGCCCCGCCCGCCCGTGGCGGTCACGCTGTTCGCGGCGGCGAGTCTCGTGGCGATCGCGATCGGCATCTCGGTACCCGAGGGCGGCCACAATGCGTGGCACACCGTCAAGGCCTGGGGCGGCGTGGCCCTCGTCGCGGCCGCGTTGACGTTCGCGCCCTCGGTTTGGTCCGCGGTCCGCATCACGGCGTATCGAGCCTGGCAGGTCGCCGTCGGCGGGGCTGCTGGGCTGGCACTGTATTGGGTGCTGTTCGTTTTGCCGGATATCGCCAAGAACACCTCACTGATAACGACGCTCGGTGTGGCCGCCGGCATCGTCGTCGCGTGGATCGCGCCGGGACGCCACGGCCCGGGCGCGCCGCGGCCTCCTGGCCCGACGTGGTGATCAGCGATCCGCTCCGGTTCTTACCTACGTCCGCGCGGATGTGGGCGGCCTGCGTGCTGTCGCTGGTGCCATTAGGGCTGGCGGAATCGATCTCTATGGTCCGGCCGGCGCCGATCCGTGTGCTGCTCGCGATCGCAGGGGTCGGCTTCCTCGCCGCCGCGGTGCGGCGCACCGACACCACCCGCCGCGTGGCATGCGTGGCGCTGGGCTCCCTCGTCGGGGCGTTGGCCCTGGCGCTGGCGGCCCGGCTAAGCGTGGTCACGCTGCTGGTGCTCGCCGCCGGGCTGCTCGCCGGCCCGCCGGTGTGGCGTGCGACGAGGGGCGGATTGGCGCCGGGGCGCCCTACTGCGTAGACTTGTCGTCGGCGTACGCCGCCCTTCTGGCATGCCCGCTGTGGCCGCGGGTCGCAGATGTGGAGATCCCTCTCTTGGCGGCGCCAGCTCTGGCACGCTGATCGCCTCGTGCGCTCGCGTGCTGCGACAGGAGTACCGACGAAAAGCGGAGGACATGGCCAAGAAGGACGGGGCTATCGAGGTTGAGGGGCGCGTGGTCGAGCCG
>DATFRC010000215.1:0-2226 GCA_035263725.1 Jatrophihabitantaceae bacterium
TGACGGTGATCACGCAGGTGATCCCGGCGTCGGCCGCGGCCAGCAGGCCGTTGCGCGAGTCCTCGACGACGACGGCGCTATCCGGGAGCAAGCCGAGCGACTTCAGCGCCAGCAGGTAGATATCCGGCGCCGGTTTCTTGCGGGGGACGACATCTCCGGCAAACACGCTCACGGCCTGGGCGCGCTGAGTGCCCACGGCCCGCTCGAGGGTCGCGCGGACAGAGGACTCCGCCGACGTCGAAGCGACCGCGACCGCCCACCCCGCGGCGAGGGCTTCGTCCACGACGCGGGCCACCCCCGGCCGGGGCGGGACGGCGCCGGAGGCGACAAGCTCCAGGTACAGCTCGGTCTTGCGACGGTGCCAGGCGGCGATCGCCGCCTGCTGGCCCGCGGCGTCGGCCGGCAGCCCGGCGCGCGCCACGAACGACGGGGTCAGCAGGCTGGCCATGCGTTCCTTGCCGCCGCCAATGCGAAGCTTTTCCTGGTAGTCCGCGACGGTCCAGCGGACAGGCAGCCCGAACTCCTCAAAGGTCTTGTTGAACGCGACGAGATGGCCGTAGCGCTCGGTGTCGGCCAGCACGCCGTCGCAGTCGAAGATGAGCGCGCGTGTCATGCTCACCATGCCTTGCCGACGCTGCCGAACCGGCTCATGTGCTCGGCCGCCATGTCCTTCACCGCCGCCCGCACGGCGGTGAACAGCGACGGCGGATCCCAGGTGTCGCGCTCTTCCGCGCCGCGCAGGAACGCCAGGTTGGACTTCATGTAGGCGATCTTGAGCGCGGTGGAGATGTTCACCTTCGCGCAGCCACGCTCGATCAGGTCGCTGAACTGCGCGTCAGTCATCCCGGTGCCGCCGTGCAGCGCGATTGGGATGGGCTCGGCCGCCACGATGTCCGAGACGCGCTGCGCATCGAGCCGCGGTTCCGCGCGGTAGACCCCGTGCGCGTTCCCGATGGCCGGCGCGAACACGTCGATGCCGGTCTTCCTAATGAAGTCGAGTGCGACAGGCAGCGACTGCCGCTTGGCTTCCTCGTCGGACCCGATGTCGTCCTCCACCCCGGTGATGGCCTCGATCTCGCCTTCGACGTGCGCGCCGTAGGACCGGGCCTCGGCGACGACCTCGATCGTCTGCTGGAGGTTCTCTTCCACCGGCAGCCTGGAGCCATCGAACAGCACGGAATTCCAGCCCTTGTGCAGGCAGCTGCTGATGACCTCCCGATCCGGGCAGTGATCAAGGTGCAGGCTGACCGGTACCTCGATGCCCGCGGTGAGCTCGCGCCACATGGCGAACAGTAGGTCGGCCCCGATGGACCGCACGGTCTTCACCGATGTTTGGATGATCACGGGGGAACGCCGCTCGACGGCGGCGGCGAGCACCGCTTCCAGCGTGAGGTCGTTCACCACGTTGATGGCTGCGACCCCGTACCGCTGCGCGAACGCCCGGTCGAGGATTTCCTTCAGTGGCACAACAGGCAACGGACCAGACCTCCATATGAGGACAGGCCCGAACCTACGCGGCGAGCCACCAGTTCGGATCGGTGGAACCCCCCATCTTACGGGGAGGGCTTTCCCTACCTAACGGTCCCGTGACCGTCCTACCTGGCGGCCTTCCGCAGCCGTGCGCTGCTCGCCTGCGCGGCGAGCTCCGTGCGGTTCCGCGCGCCGGTCTTGCGCAGCACGGCTCCGGCGTGCTTTTCGACTGTCTTGATGGACAGCACCAGCTGCTCGGCGATGAGCTTGTCCGGCAGGCCTTGTTCCATCAGGCTCCTGACCTGTTGCTCCCGCTCGGTCAGCGCCGTCCCTGGCCCGTCGTCTCGCAGTCCGCGGTGCAACTGCCGCAGCACGGCGCGGGACAGGATCGCCTGGCCGCGTCCGGCCGCGATGATCGCCCGGGCGAGTTCCGGGCCGTCCGCGCCCATGTCAACACACCCGCGCGCCCCGGCACGCATGGCGCTTGCGACCAGCCTCTCGTCGCCGACCTCGCACAGTCCTACGACGGCGAGGCCTTGACGGTGCCTGAGCAGCAGGTCGGCGGTGCTCTCGCCGGGATCGGCCGTGCCCGCCATGTCCCGCGCGGACATGCCGAGGTCGGCCAGGATCACGTCCGGCCTGAGCGCATCGCAGGCGTCCAGGGCCTCACGCGCCGTCGCCGCCTCGCCCACCACCGCGATCCCCGGCTCGGTGCCGGACAGCAGCCTGGCTATCCCGGCCCGCAGCACGGGCCGC
>DATFRC010000216.1:0-6776 GCA_035263725.1 Jatrophihabitantaceae bacterium
CATGGCCGGACCGCGGAAGGCGAAGGCGTGCACCGTCGCGCTCGGGTTGGCGTTCGTCTGCGGTGATTCGAGCCGGTCCCAGACGGCGTAGGCGTTGTTCGCCACGAGCGGGTCGCCGGTTACGGATTCCTTGTCGTTCAGCACCGTGTTCGAGAGGTCGAGTCGCGCGGTGACCGGTGTCTGCCAGTGGTTGCCGCCGTCGGTCGAGCGGCTGATGATGATCGAACTGGCGCCGCCGAAGCCCGGTCCGTTCGCGTTGAACGAGTCGCCGATCGAGTAGGCCACCGCGCCGTCGGCGGAGAAGCTCACCCAGGGATCGGTCGACCGGTCGAAGAATCCCGGCGAGCCGGGCTGCGCCCCGCTACAGATCGAGAACTGCGGCTGGCCCGCGGCCAGCGACCACGAGGTCCCGCCATTCGTGGACACCACGTTGGTGAGTCCGTTGGCGCCGCCGTCGTTCCAACGGTCTTGCTGGACGCTGCCGATCAGGTGCATCGGGTTGGTGGGATCGACGGCAACCTGCGGTTCGACCTCGGAGTCGGGGAAGTTCCTACTGCCGAGCGCGGTATGTTTCGCGACCAGAGCCGCGCACGCTGCGTTACCGCCGAGTGGATTGTCCGGCACCCGGACCACCGAACCGGCGACGAATGTGCTGGCCAGCGCGATCGACGAGCCGGCAATAAATGCGACGGCCCCTCCGATCGGCGGCGCCAGCCATTTCGCGGCCGGCAGTCTGAAGCTGGATCTCATGAGCTGATGACCTCCTCGTCACGCTGTCTCGCGGCCACACGCCAGGACGGCGTGCGTCCGGTCCTTGGCACTCGCACCATGGTTTCGCTCGCTATTTGGTGCGCCGTATTCCAGTGCACAAACATGATTGCTTTTCAGCACACACCACTTCTCTGAATTGATGCGAATGCTGGTAATGAAGGAATGAGACCCGGACTGGCGGTGGCGCCCGGGCGGCCCGACGCGGGCCGCTGCACGAAACGCCTGCACCCGTCTTGCCGCCGCTGCTGCCCGATCCCATACTCGAAACCTCCTCGCGGCCCATAGCATGGCTGGCGACATCGTGGAGTTCGAATACGACGGACGCTACCCCCGTGCCAGAAACGGTCGGAACCCCGAGAAGTCGACCTGTCCGGTACCTGCCACATTGCCATTCAGGCGTTTAGCCACGTCGCTCGCCGATAAGGAATCTCGAGATCTGTAGCCGACGCGCGCCGCAGATTGAATTCTCGGTGAACTGCGCACGACCGGGAAATGGCCAGACGTCGGATTTGTCAGGGTACGTCGTAGAGCGTGTCGACTGCACGAGTGCCAGGCGATCGCTGGGCGACGCGGTAGGCAGCCCTGCTGGCTAACCTCCAGCGACAATCGACGGACTTGCTCGTAGACCGGCATTACACCTGCACGACCCGTCGCCGGCCGCGCGCCTCAGCCGGCTTGCGACTGCTCGATCATTCGCGCCGCATCGGCATCCGGCTGGTAGCGGCCGGTTAGTCGCGCCACCTTGAGCGCGAGGTGCAGCGACAGCCGCTCGTTCCCGTCTTTCAGGCTGGTATCGGCAAGCTCCTCGACCCGTTGCAGCCGGTAATACAGCGACGTGCGATGAAGGTTCATCTGCTGCGCTGTTGCGCCTGCGCTGCAGGCCAGGTCGAGGTAGGCCTCCAGGGTCGCGAGCAGAGGCAGGTGCAGTGGGTCGTCCAGCAGCTTCTCCAGGCCGGGATGGACGCTGGCGCTGCGTATGTCATCACTGGTCAGCTGCGACAGCACGCGATAGATGCCGAGCTTCGACCACCACGCGATCGGTCCGGCTGTCGGAAGCTGCACCGCGACCCGCATGGCGAGCGCAGCCTCGTCATAGGAGTCGCGCAATTCAGCCAGCCCGGACCTAACCTGCCCCACGCCGACCACCGCGCCGGACACCGACGGCAGACCGCGGGCCGCGCCCGAAAGACTCGCGTGCAGATGAGCGGCGATGTCCGGCACCTCGACGCAGCCGCGCCGCCGTTTGCAGCGGACGAGCAGCACGCCGTGGTCGTACCGCGACAGGTGCACGGCCTGGCGCGGACCGAGCCAGCGCCGGCTCTCCAGGAAAGCCTGCTCTACCGCGATGCGCACCAGATCGTCCAGCCGCTCGCCAGGGCGCATGCACAGCTTCCCGACC
This sequence comes from Jatrophihabitantaceae bacterium, assembly GCA_035263725.1. Lineage (GTDB taxonomy): Bacteria > Actinomycetota > Actinomycetes > Mycobacteriales > Jatrophihabitantaceae > DASXRA01. The sequence continues at coordinate 2,171 of DATFRC010000216.1, forward strand.
ATCGCGATTGCTGGGCCGTCGTCAGCCAGCGCGGCCTCGTCGAGCAGCGCAAATGCACCGTGCTGGCGCGCGTCCGGCTCGTCGGCGAGCAGTAGCCGGATCGCCTCGGTTTCCCGCTGCGACGCGATCTCGCCGGACAGGTTCTCGCGGTACAGGGCGAGTGCCAGGTCGGTGGTGGTGGGCGTCACGCCCGCGATCTCGTCGTCGGTCATCGACTCGTCCGGATCGAGGAACCACAAGAACCCGAGGAGCAGATCGCCGTGCCGGATGGGGATGCACACCCGGGGCAGCATGTCCAGGCGTGGGCAAGCCGGCGTGCGTATCGCGCACGTGGCCTGCTCGACGCCGACGTCCCGGAAGAACGCGATCACCTCGGCTGTCGTCTGCCGGCGCAGGATCGACAGCCGGCGCACTTCGTCCAGGGGTTCGGTCTGCTCGCTGTACACGACGACTCGTTGCCGCCGATCCTCGATCAGAGCTGGCCGACCTGCCCTGGTGGCTATGGAATCTACGATCGCCTGGAGCTCAGACACCGTCGCCTCGTCCCTCGCCCCGTTGACTGCTTGGCTACCTGCGGTACGTCGGAGGCTACCGCGCGCGGCCATCGCCTGTGAACCGGATGTGTCGGCGCTGAGCGTCGGCAAGCGGACTCTCGGACGCCGACAGCGTCGTGAAAGCCTCATCTTCCCGTAGCTATCCGCACCGCTTAACCATGGATCTGGTGATACACCCATCAGTGGACGAGAGTTGCGGGTGTGACCTCGTCGAGTCCACCGCGGCATTTGCCGAGGTGGGCCGACGTCGCACCGCTCGTCGCGTTCCGCCGACCAGAGCTCAGCCCGACGCGCCGGCGGCTGGCCAACGCGCTCACCATCGACGATCTGCGGACAATCGCACGCCACCGCTGCCCGAAAGCGGTGTTCGACTACGTCGACGGCGCCGCCTCGGAAGAGATCAGCCTCCGGCGATCACGTGAGGTGTACGCGGGTCTGCAGTTTCTTCCGTCGGTACTGCATGACGTCTCCGAGGTTGATACCTCGGCGTCAGTGCTCGGGTCGCGCTCCGAGCAACCGTTCGCCTTTGCGCCCACCGGATTCACCAGGCTGATGCATCACGAGGGTGAGAGCGCCGCTGCGCGCGTAGCACAGCGGCGCGGCATCCCGTACGCGCTGTCAACGATGGGGACGACATCCCTGGAAAACGTCGCGGCGGTTGCCCCGAAGGCCCGTAAGTGGTTTCAACTCTACGTCTGGCGAGATCGTGCGGCGGGCGCCGAGTTGATCGCACGTGCCGGGCAAGCGGGCTACGAAGCGTTGATCCTGACCGTCGACGTGCCGGTAGCGGGCCCACGGTTGCGGGACGCGCGCAATGGGTTCACGATCCCACCCAAGCTCAAGCGCAACACGGTATGGAATGCGCTCGCTCATCCCGCGTGGTGGTTGAACCTGCTGACGACCGAACCGCTCAGGTTCGCATCACTGGACTCGTGGAACGCGACGATCGCCGAGCTCGTCGACCAGTTGTTCGACCCGACGATGACGATCGACGACCTGGAATGGCTGCGGTCGTTGTGGGCTGGTCCACTCGTGGTGAAGGGCATCCAGACGGTCGAGGACGCCCGCCGCGTCGTCGCAGCCGGCGCGGACGTTGTGCTGGTCTCGAGCCACGGTGGTCGGCAACTCGATCGGACACCGGTCCCACTACGGGTGCTGCCCGACGTGGTTGATGCGGTCGGTGCGCAGGCCGAGGTATGGGTGGACACCGGGATCATGAGCGGCGCTGACGTGATCGCTGCGGTCGCGCTAGGAGCCCGCACTGCACTCGTCGGACGCGCGTACCTGTACGGCTTGATGGCCGGCGGCGAACGGGGTGTGGACCGGGCCGCCGAGATTCTCTCCGCGGAAGTCCGCCGCACCATGCAATTGCTCGGCGTGCGCAGCATCAACGAACTCGGACCGCAACACGTGCAGCTGCCTTGACAGACGGGACGGCCATGACAGACACCCTGGACATCATCGAATTCACCCCAAGAGCCGATCAGCTCGCGTACACCTTCGGCGGTGCCGCACCGGTCCAGCGCATCACGCCGGGCACCGCGCTGCGTCTATGGTCGGAGGACGCGTTCGGCGGAGTACTGCGCAGCGTGCACGACCTGTCCAGCGAGAAGGTGGACCTGCGCTTCGTGAACGCGCAGACCGGACCGTTCTACGTCGACGGTGCCGAACCCGGTGACGCCTTGGCTCTGCACTTCGTCCGCATGGAGCCGGCACGCGACTGGGCGGCCTCGGCGGCCATCCCGTTCTTCGGCGGGCTCACGAGCACCGATCGCACAGCAACGCTGCAGGATCCGCTCCCGGACACGACATGGATCTATCATCTCGACCGCGCCCGGGGAATGTTGCAGTTCGAAGCGCGGCACAGCGAGTTCAGCGTCGATCTCCCCCTCGAGCCGATGCTCGGGACGGTCGGGTTAGCCCCGGCAGGAAACGAGGTTCGCAGCTCGCTGGTGCCGGAACGCTTCGGCGGCAACATGGACAGTCCGGAGATGCGCGCGGGCAGCACGTGCTTCCTCGGCGTGAACGTCGAAGGCGCGCTGTTCTCGATCGGAGACGGCCACTACCGCCAGGGCGAGGGCGAATCCTGCGGCACCGCCGTGGAAGGCGCGATGACCACGACGTTGATCGTCGATCTGGTCAAGGGCGCAGCGCCTGCATGGCCGCGCCTCGAGGACGACGAATACCTGATGACCGTCGGTTCCAGCCGTCCCCTCGAGGACGCGTGGCGGGTGTCGCAGGTAGACATGGTCGTTTGGCTCGGCGAACTGTTCGGGCTGGACAAGATGGACGCGTACCAGTTGCTGTCGCAGGTGTCGCAGGTGCCCATTGCGAACGTGGTCGACCCCAACTACAGCGTTGTCACCAAGGTGCCCAAGTCACTACTGCCTACCGCCGACGCGTTCGAGGGGCTGCATCGCGACCTTCGCGAACGTGCCACTCGAATCAGCTGAATCGAAAGGATTCCTGTCATGGACCTCCACCTGTCGGGACTGCGTGCGCTTGTGACGGGCGGCACCCGAGGCATCGGCCGGGCCATCGTCGAGGGCTTCGTCGCCGAAGGTACGTCCGTCGCGTTCTGTGCCCGCCACGCGGACGCAGTCAAGGCGACGCAGGAGGCGCTCGCGGCCGACGGGGCGACGGTACTTGGCACTTCGCTCGACGTCGCCGACGCGGAGGCGCTCACCGGCTGGGTCGCCGGCAGCGCCGAGGCGCTGGGCGGCCTCGATATCGTCGTCTCGAACGTCAGCGCACTTGGGATCGAGGACAAGCCGGAGAACTGGACGGCGTCGTTCGAAGTCGACCTGATGGCGACCGTCCGGATCGTGCACGCAGCATTGCCATATCTCGAAGCGAGCCCTGCGGCGTCGATCGTGGCCGTGTCCAGCGTTTCCGGGCGAGAGATCGACTTCGCCGCCGGTCCCTACGGGACGCTCAAGGCCGCCCTGATCCACTACATGCAGGGTCTGGCACATCAGCTGGCGGACAAAGGCATTCGCGCGAATACCGTGTCGCCGGGCAATACCTACTTCGCGGGCGGCGTCTGGGCGGATATCGAGCAGAATCTGCCCGAGCTGTACTCGACCGCATTGGCGCTCAACCCGACCGGCCGGATGGGCACTCCGGAAGAGATCGCGCACACCGTCGTGTTCGTGTCGAGCCCGGCGTCGAGCCGGACGAGTGGCGCGAACATCCTCGTCGACGGCGCGTTGTCGCGCGGGGTGCAGTTCTGAGCAGGGTTCGCGCGGAACATGCGAAGGCCGTCAATCGGGCGCATACGCCTCGTAGGCTTCGGCACGGCCACGACGCCGGGGGCTCACGTCACCGTTGTTACGCACGAGGGCGTGCCATGGTGGGTTTCGGCGCCGTCGCAGCCGTCGCCGCAGTACTCGCCGTAACCACAAGCATCGCGGTAGCGCGCCTGCGGCTTCCAGCGCAGAGATCGCGCACCGTATCTGCGTCACGGCACGCCTACCCCCACGCGCGTCGAGGGGGCAGCTGAGGGGTCGTAGCGGCCCTTGTGGTCGATCGCGCTCGTCACGGCGAGCGTGATCACCGCGGCCAGGACGATCAGCGCGGCGACGCAGGCACGTATTCCCGGGCGGCGTGGTGCGGACGGCGGGCGTTCGCCGTGGCGGAACAACAGGCTCGCACCGAGCACTACTACGCCAATTGCGATGCACAGGTCGGCTGTATTGCTGCGGCCGGGCGTCCCATCCGGGACGAAGTCGACCACGCCGCGGGCACTGCCCGGAGCCGTCCAGTTGTGCAGGCCGAGCCGATCCAGGATGTTGCTGGTCCACCCGCCGATGATCAGCCCGCCGCCTAGTAAGACGGTGCGTCGCGGCCGGCGGATCAGCCACCACCCGGCAACGATCAGTGCGGCCACGCCTACGACGTCGAACGCCGCGCCGCCGACCGGGTGCGCGAACCACGAACGAACCGTCGGACCGAGCAGGATGTACCCACCACTGTTGATCAGCACGCCGTCAACGTGCCGCCACGCCCACCACTTCGCGGCTTGATCTGCCAGCACGACGGCCGCGATGACG
>DATFRC010000217.1:0-6184 GCA_035263725.1 Jatrophihabitantaceae bacterium
GGACGGCCTCGGCGGCGCGCGCGTCGACCTCGGCGTCGGCGCCAGCGTGGACGTCGCGAACGGCCGGCCTTCCGGCTCCGGTGGGACGAACGAGCTGTTCATGACCTGGGCAGATGGGCGAAACGGCCTCAACCACGAGCAACTCATGCTGACCTGGTCGCGCGACGGCGGCCAGACGTGGGCCACGCCGATGGCGGTGCCACTCGCCGCCGGTGACAGGCCGGTGTACGTCGCCCCGGCGGTCTCCCCAGACGGGTCCGACGTCTACATCGTCTACAACGCGTTCACCACGCCGTACCGCAACGACACGACCAGTCCGCGTGGCCTTGTAGGCGTCGTGCTCCACGCGGACGTCACCGGCGGCGTGCCCGGGACGTTCGGCGTGCTGCACCGAGGCGGTGTGGGCGATCCGCGCGGCTCGTCGGCGAACGCGCTGACCGACGAGTTCATCGGCGACTATGTCTACGCGTCCGCGACGAACGATGTTGTCGCCGCGGTGTGGAACGACACCACGAACGCGGCCGATTGCCCGGCTATCGACGCGTACCGTGCCTCGCTCTACACGACGCCGATCGCGGCACCGAACGTGCCGGCGTCCTGCCCGGCGACGTTCGGCAACAGCGACATCCGCGGCGGTACCTACGCCGACCCGACGCCGTAACGCCTAGCGGCGTCAAGCGCCGCACCCAGGAACCGGCCGACGTCCGCGATGGCGTCACCCGCCTCGCGGACCAGGCCGGCCTGGGTGTGGGCGCAGTGCCACAGTCCGGGCAACTCGCGCAGCGTCACGTCGACGCCCACCGCCCGCAGCCGGGCGACGAACCGCAGTACCTGCTCATAGGCCAGCTCGCCCGGCATGACGTGGACCAACGTGGGCGGTAACCCCGCCAGGTCCGCGTACATCGGCGCGAAGCCGGGATCGCGCCTGTCGGCGCCCGCACTATAGGCCGCCGCGCTGATCCGGGCCCATGCCAGGTTGACGACCATGTCGCGGGTGCGGCGCGCCGTGCCATCGCCCGGATCGGTCCATGGCGAGAGCAACGCGAGCGCGGGTACGTGCGCGCCGCGGTCGAGCAGCCGGCGAGCGGTAGCGACTGCCAGGCCACCACCGGCGGAGTCACCGGCGATCGCCGCGTGACCCAGGTCCAGGTACGCCGCGACGGCGTCGTCCAGCGCAGCCGGATAGGGGTGTTCGGGCGCCAGGCGATACGCGGGCGTGTAGACGACGGCGTCCGCGGCCTTGGCGAGGTACGCGGCGAGCGAACGGTGCGTGAGTGGCGAGCAGGTCGTGTAGCCGCCACCGTGCAGGTACAGCACCGTACGCTCGCGTACGGTTGCGCCGACGGTTACGCGTTCGGCCGCACGCCCGCCCAGCGTGGCGTGCCGCACGACGGTCCCCCGTGGCAGGGGCTGCAGCCGTGCGCCCGCCTCCAACAGGCGTCGCTGCACCGTGAAGGGCAGGTGGGCGTCGAGGGCCACCCGATAGAACACCGCGGCGTTGGCCATGACGAGCCGGCGCGGGAGCATCACCGCGTCAGCCGTTTCGCCAAGGCGACGCCCACCCGCTGGTAGCTGGGACCGGCAAGCCGCACCAAGACGTCCAGCATTCGCGCGTCCGAGCCGACGAGCACGCGGGCGCGTCCTCGCTCGGCGGCTCGAATGATCGTCCGCGCCGCCCGCTCTGGCGAGGTGCGTGCCAGGCGCCGGTCGAAGAACGCGCCGAGCGCGGCGGGATCCCGCCCCAGTACGGCGCCGGCGTGGCGAGCTATCGGGGTCTTGACGCCACCGGGAAGCACACAGGTCACGCGCACCGGGTGGCCGGCGAGCAGCATTTCCTGGCGCAGCGCCTCGGTGAAGCCGCGCACCGCGAACTTCGCCGCGATATAAGCACCCTGCGACGGCGCGGCCAGGAGTCCGAGTACCGATGAGACGTTCACCAAGGTGCCGTCACCGGACGCGATCAGGTGCGGCAAGAACGCCTTTGTACCGTTGACGACACCCCAGAAGTCGACGTCTATGACTCGTTCGATGTCGGAGAATGCGAGCTCCAGCACGTCGCCGGTAAACGCGATGCCGGCGTTGTTGATCACTAGGTGGACACCCTCGAACGTGTCCGCGTAGCGCAGTACGGCGTCCCGATCGGTAACGTCGAGCCGATCGCAGCGGACCGTCGCCGCCATCTGCCGCGCGCGCTCGGCTGTCTCGGCGAGGCCGGCCTCGTCAACGTCCGAAATCGCGAGCGTCGCCCCGTGCGCCGCCAGCTCCCACGCGAGTGCTCGGCCGATGCCCGACGCGGCTCCCGTGACGACGGCCGTCCGCCGGGCGAAGCGGCTCACGTGAGCGCCGTCGAGTCGTAGGCCGCCAGGTCGAACCGGCGGTTCAGCTGCCGGAAGGTGAACGTGAAGCCGGGCCACAGGGTGGTATTCACCCCACGCGAGTCGAGATACCAGGACGCGCAGCCGCCGGTCGTCCAGATGGTGCGGGCCATGCGCCGTTGTAGCTCGGCGTTGTAGCGGAGCTGTTCATCGCGGCGTACCTCGACGGTGGCGAGCCCGTGCTCGTCCATGGTGGACAGCGCGTCCAGCAGATAGTTCAACTGCGACTCGATCACGAGCACCATCGAGTTGTGGCCGAGCCCCGTGTTCGGACCGATCAGGAAGAACAGGTTCGGGAAGCCGGCGACGGTCGCGCCTTTGTACGCCCGCATTCCATCGGCCTGCCACACCTCACCGAGGGTGCGCCCGTCGGCGCCCTTGACTTTGTGGTGGGCGGGCGAATCTGTGACGCGAAACCCGGTTGCCACGACGATGGCGTCGACCTCGCGGACCGTGCCGTCCGTCGTAGCTATGCCATTCGTCCGCACCTCTGTGATCGTGTCGGTGACGAGCGAGACGTTGTCGCGCTCGAGCATCGGATACCAATCGTTCGAGAGCAGGATGCGCTTGCAGCCGATCTGGAAATCGGGCGTTACGGCCCTGCGCAGTTCGGTGTCGTGCACACCTCGGGCGATGTTGGCGAGCGCCATCTTGCGCGCGGGTGCGGCAAGACGCGGATTGATCGCGAAGCCGAACACGAACGTCTCGCGTCCCCAGTAGATCAGCGTGCGTGCCAGCCGCTGCAGTCCGGGAACGTGGCGATACGCAAAGCTCTCCCACGCGGGGTAGGTGCGGTCCCGGCGTGGCACGATCCACGGCGCGGTGCGCTGGTAGACGTCGAGGTGCGAGACGATCGGTGCGATCTCGGGCCCGATCTGGACAGCGGACGCGCCGGTGCCGATCAGCGCTACGCGCTTTCCGGTCAGGTCGACATACGGGTTCCAGCGTGCGGAGTGGAAGACGTCACCGGCGAACGCGTCGATGCCGTCGATGTCCGGCAGCGCCGGCTCGGACAGTGCGCCGGTCGCGCTGACGAGGATCTTGGCACTGAACGAGCCCTGCGAGGTTTCGGCGACCCACCGGCACGCTGCGGCGTCCCAGGCTGCGGCGAGCAACTCGCAGTCGAACACGAATTTGTCGAGCACTCGGTATCGCGCGGCGATGTCGCGCAGGTATTCCTGGATCTCCCAGCCGTCGGAGAACGACCGCGACCAGTTCGGATTCAGCGCGAACGAGAACGAGTACAAGTGCGACGGGACGTCGCACGCCGCTCCCGGGTAGATGTTGTCGCGCCAGGTGCCGCCGACCTCATGAGCCCGTTCGATCACCACGAAGTTGTGCCGGCCGCCTTGACTGAGCTTGATCGCGGCGCCCAGCCCGGCGAACCCCCCGCCGACGACGAGTACGTCAACGTCCCGCACGCGGTCACCGTACGAGCCAACTGAACGCGAGTCAATAGTCTACTGACTTACGTTCAGTAGACCGATAGCATGTTGCTGTGGCCAAACGGGTACGGCTCGCGCCGGACGCGCGGCGCACCCAGCTGATCGAGCTGGGCGTCCAGATGCTGGCAACGCAGCGCCTGGAGGACCTCTCCGTCGAGGCGCTCACCGATCAGGCCGGAATATCGCGCGGCCTGCTGTTCCACTACTTCCGGTCGAAGCAGGAGTTTCACCTCGAGGTCGTGCGAGCCTGCGCCCGCGAACTGCTCGCCCGCACAGAGCCCGATCCGGAGCTACCGCCGCTCGAGCAGCTGCAGGCCTCCCTCGGGGCCTACCTCGACTACGTCGCACAGAATCGCGACGTGTACGTCTCACTGGTGCGAGGCGCCGCCAGCGGAGATGCGGCCGTGCGCCAGGTGGCCGACGAGACCCGTACCGAGCAGGCCAACCGTGTGCTCAAGCACCTGGATGCGCTGGGCCTTCCCGGCGCGGCACGCACCGAGCTCGCCGTGCGCGGCTGGGTGGCGTTCTGCGAAGAGGTCGTGATCAGCTGGCTTTCATCCGACCGGCGTCCGCCCCGTGACGAGCTGCTGGCCCTGCTCGCGAAAGCGCTGCCCGGCGTGGTGCTCGCCGCCGATCGGTGACCGCCTAATTCGTCGCCCACCGCCGAGGCTCGGTTACTAGGATGACCAACTATGGCGTTCACGGTGCAGCGCAATCCCAATCCGGCATCGGCGGAACAGCGCTCAGCGATGCTCGCCGACCCCGGGTTCGGCCGGTATATGACCGACCACATGGTGCGTATCGACTGGACCGAGGCGGACGGCTGGGGCGGCGGGGCCGTGCTGCCTTACGGGCCGCTCAGCCTCGATCCCGCGACTGTCGTGCTGCACTACGGCCAGGAGATCTTCGAAGGACTCAAGGCATACCGCCAGCCTGACGGCTCGATTGCGTCGTTCCGCCCGGACGCCAACGCCGAGCGATTCCAGCGTTCCGCGCGCCGCATGGGCATGGCTGAGCTGCCGACCGAGCTGTTCCTCGAATCGCTGCGTGCGCTCGTCGACGTGGACCGGGAGTGGGCGCCCACCGGGGGCGAGCAGTCGCTGTATCTGCGCCCGTTCATGTTCGCCACGGAGGTCGGGCTCGGCGTGCGCCCGTCCAGTTCGTTCACGTACCTGCTCATCGCCTCACCTGCCGGCGCCTACTTCCCGCGTGGCCTGGAGCCCGTGCGGGTGTGGCTTTCGACCGAGTACACCCGGGCGGCGCCCGGCGGCACCGGCGAGGCCAAGACCGGCGGCAACTATGCCTCGTCCCTCGTCGCGCAGGCACAGGCCGCGCAGAAAGGCTGTGACCAGGTCGTCTGGCTGGACGCAGTCGAACACCGCTGGGTCGAGGAGATGGGCACCAACAACATGTACTTCGTGTACGGCAGCGGTCCGTCCGCCCGGATCATGACGCCGGCTTTGACCGGCACGCTGCTGCCCGGTGTCGTGCGCGACTCGCTGCTCACCGTCGCCAAGGATCTCGGCTACTCGGTCGATGAGGGCCGCATCTCCACGGACGAGTGGCAGGCCGAATGCGCGTCCGGCGGCATCACCGAAGTGTTCGGGTGCGGCACCGCCGCGGTGATCACGCCGATCGGCGAGGTGCGCAGTGCCGCAGCCGACTGGACGATCGCCGACGGCCGGCCCGGCCCGATCACCATGCAGCTGCGCAACGCGCTGCTCGACGTGCAGACCGGGCACGCGCCCGACGCACACGGCTGGATGCACACCCTCCTCTGACGATGAGCGCTCGCGCGAAGAGTCCCGCCGCCGCGACGCGGAAGGTGGGATAGATCATGGACGTCCACGAGCATCTCGGCCAGCTTGAGCGTGACGGTGTTCGCCTGGCCGACTCGGCGACCGACCTGACGGCGGCCGTGCCACCGTGTCCACAGTGGACGGTCCGCGACCTCGTCACGCATCTCGGGGGCGTGCACCGGTGGGCCGCGTCGATCGTGCGCAACGACCTCGATCACGACCCGTCACCGCGCGAGGACGATCTGGCGATGCCCGGATCGCGTGACGTCGTCGCGTGGTTCCGTGAGGGGCATGCCGAACTGCTAGACGCCTTGCGTGGCGCCGAACCCGACCTGCGGTGCTACACCTTCTTCGCGGCGCCATCGCCGCTTGCGTTCTGGGCGCGCAGGCAGGCACACGAGACTGCGATCCACCGGGCCGATGCCGAGTCAGCCGGTGGGGCGATCACCCCGTTCCCGGTGGACTTCGCCGCCGACGGCATCGCCGAGATGCTTATCGGCTTCGCCGCTCGCCGGCGCTCGTTCTCCCGCGTCGACCGGCCGCGCACGGTAGCGCTACGTCCCTC
>DATFRC010000218.1:0-7741 GCA_035263725.1 Jatrophihabitantaceae bacterium
CGCACATGCCGGCGTCGTCGCTTTAGGTGACCTCGCCGTTTGTCGTTCCCACCCGGAAGCCGTTGGCGCATCCGAGCTGGGCATTCAACATCAGCTCATGCGATCTGTGCCCGCTCGCGCTGCGGGGACGTGCATGGCCTACGTGGCGTCAGCCACGCGAAAGCTCAGCCGTGGCGAGGTCGAGGAGGTACTCGACCTTCTCAGCAGTGTCGAACTGCACGGACAGTGTTTGACCGCTATCAATCAGCCATTCGTGGCTGCCTCGAAGCCGTTCGCGACGCTCGGTTCCCGCGATGTAGGAAGTGCTCGAGTTGTTCTCGAATACCCGCTCCCCACTGGGCTTGTGGTAGGCGATGTATGCCCGCACGCTGGTCGGCTTCAACTTTTTCGGCAGTACCGGCCTATATCCGAGCGCCACGAGCCCATCGTGCGGTTGGTCAAATCGCTCGCGATACCTCGGCCAGTTCTGGCGGAACCGCTCCAGCTCAGCGTGTAGTTCGGCGTCTGTCTCGACTGCTTCCACGATCGATTCAGCTGCCCGGGATGTCTCGTCGAAGTGTTGCTGGAACGTTGCGAGCCAGTCAGCTACCCGCACGGGATCGTCATCGAGCGTGACCTTGAGCGTGAACATCTTGTCTACTCCCCCTCCTGGAACGAGGACCATCCTCGCCCCCTCTGTAGGAGTAGCCAACTTTCTAGATCTTTAGGAGAGGAAGAAGAATAAATCTCTAGAGACTTACGACATCGACGGCGACTGGTGGGTCGCAGACCGCGTCGCCGCCGAACTGCCGGAGGTTCGATCCTTCACGTGGACCGCTCGAAGCGTCTGACATTCGATCGGCCGGGGCCAGCACTCCGAGCCACGGGAACGCAAGAAACGCCGCGGTCAGGTGCGTCTCACCCGCCCAAGTCTGTTCTGGGTGCGGGCCCCCGGCCACACGCCAACGAGCAGTTCCGGCCATCGGCCGGGGGGCCCGCACGCCAGGCGGTCGGTGTGCGCTCAGGCTACGGGGAGGGTTTTGCGAGCTGATCGGCGCGAGCGCGGGCGCGCGGTATTTGGGCTTGTAGTGGTGGCGGTGCTTGGTGTCGCCGGATGCGGCACCCCCTCTTCGGGCTCGCGGCGCCCGGCGACTTCAGCAAGCGCCGTGACGGCGACCTCGCCGGCGGAGCGGGGCACGCTTAGCGTCTCGGCCACGGTGAATCCCGCCGTGTTGTCGGAGTCGGCGCGGATGGTCTGCGATCCCGAGATCCGTCACGACATCGCTGCGATCCTGGCGCTGTCGGCCCCGGCGACGGTGACCTCGACGTGGGCGGACGATGCGTTCACGTGCACCTACCGACTGCGCGGGGACGCGCTTGTGTTGTCGGTGAGGCAGTCGCCGGACTACACAACCGCCCGGGCGTAGTTCGAGCGCGAACACCAACCCGCGGGTATCGGCCGTGAGCTGTTCGGTCTTGGCGACAGCGCGTTCGCCACCGCGGCGGGATCGGTGTTGGTGGTCAGGCACACCGACACTGCAGGTGGATCCGACCCAACTTCCAGCGACGCTCGCGGCGAGCACGGCAAGCAAAGCGATGGTCGCGGACCTGATCGCTAGCGACATCATGGGCTGCTGGAACGGCGATTGATCTCCCGCACGCAACGACCGCACGGGTACGCATGCGTGTACATCCAGCTATAACCCAGCTGATTGTCCGGTTGCACTCCCATGCGCGAGCACGCGCGCTCACCGGCACGTCCGGCGCCATCCAAGATCGTTTGTATCGCGCGGTCATCAAGTGTGGGAGCGATAACCGCCGGTGATCTTCGGAACGCCTGCGGCACGATTACAGTTTTGGCATGGGCACAGAGGGTGCCAGTAGCCCTCAACTGCCGGGTCCGGCGCCTCGGCGGCTGCTCACGCCGCGAGAGCGCGAGGTCGCCGGGCTCGTGGCCGCGGGGTTGAGTAACCGGCAGATCGCGGAGCGGCTTGTCATCTCGGAGCGCACCGCCGAGGCACACGTGGAGCACATCCGCGCGAAGCTTGGGTGTCGATCCCGGGCCCAGGTCGCGGCATGGTTTGTGGAGTCAACACGACCGGCCACTAGCGGTCCGGTTCTCGACGCTGGAAGCCCAGTTCCGCAGCCTGCAGAGACCGACGCAAGGCGTGGCCGATCGTGGCGTGGCTTGGCCGCGGTAGTCGTGTTAGTCGTGACCACGGTCGTCGCCGGTACGGTGTTCTGGGCCACGAGGTCCGGGCATTCACCGCCATTTGCTGTGATGACGAGTGCGAGCGTTGCTTTTACGCATCCGGTGGCGGTCGCCGTGGACGGCTCGGACCGTGTGTATGTGGTCGATGGCAATCGGGTCCGCCGCCTCGACGCCCAAGCCGCTCCGACGGTGGCCGGTACAGGGATTCCAGGCTTCTCTGGCGACGGCGGCCCTGGGGCCGACGCTCTCCTGTCCTCGCCGACGGCCATTGCGTTTGACCCGGAAGGCAACCTTTACATTGCAGACACGGGCAACAACCGGATCCGGCGTGTTGGGCGAGACGGCATCATCACAACGGTCGCGGGCACCGGTCGGCGCGGTTACGGCGGCGACGACGGACCTGCCGCACGGGCGCTGCTCAACTCGCCCGAGGGTATCGCGGTAGGTTTCGGCGACAGCGTGTACGTTGCGGACACTGGCAACAACAGGGTGCGGATGATCTCCGCGGACGGCACGATCAGCACTGTTGCGGGTACGGGGGAGCCGGGCTACGCGGGCGACGGCGGCGTAGCAAGCCAGGCGGTGCTGAACTCGCCGCAGGGAGTGGCGGTCGATGCCGAGGGCAACGTCTACCTGACCGACAGCTTCAATGACCGGATCCGGAAGATCGACCTCGAGGGCGTGATCACAACGATCGCCGGTGACGGCGTGCCGAGTTACTCCGGCGACGGGCAGCCGGCCACTCAAGCGGGCCTCAGCTTCGCGACCGGCCCGCTCAACGGTGCCGGAGAAGCTATCGCGCCGGATCGGGAGGGTGACCTGTTCGTGGCCGACGGGGGCAATAACAGCGTCCGCGAGGTCGATGTCGGGGGCGTGATCCGCACGGTCGCCGGCACTGGCCGGCCCGGTTACGCGGGCGCGCGCGTCTCGCCCCACTCCGCACTCGACTTACCGCTCAGCGTCGCCGTCGACTCTTCCGGCGTGGTCTACATCGCTGACGCTGATAACGGCCGAGTGCGAGCACTCCATCCCTAGGCGCGGTGGCAGGGGTACGGGGACCCCTGTCACCCCTGGGTCAGACGGGGTTGCGCAGTTGGATTTCGAATGGCGCTTGCGCTGGCGTCACGATGAAGGCGAGATACCGGGCGACACCAGCGCTGGCAGTGAACTCTTGCTCGTTTGTGCCGGGCGGGAGGTACTGTCCCTGCCCGGCTGACAGTTTGGTGGGTTGCTGGCCCGCCACGTCGATGCGGATCGTGCCTTCGAGCATGAAGAGCAGTTCGAGACCGCTAAAGCGGTGCGCTGCGCCGCGGCCGTTCGGCTGAAGCGTCACCAGCCGGAGCGTCTCGATCCTGGGTCCCGGCGGCATGGTTGAGGCGTCGAGGTCGGGGCTCTCGTAAATGACCGTGGCGGTCGAGCTGACTAGCGGAGCGCGGCGCTCGGCGGTCGGCCACAGCGCTATGAAGTACCAGCGGTTAGGGCTGGTTGTCGAAGGGTTCGCGTGGATGTGAAACACGCTCGGCTGGAAGACCGCCTCACCGGGCAGGATGATCCTCGCCGGCGCGGGCGGGCTGACCAGGCGCTGGACGCCGGCCGCGACATAGACGAACCCCGGCGTGTGCTTGTGCGACCGGAACGCAGTCAGGGGACCCTGTGAAAAGCCGATTACGCGGACGAACAGGTTACCGCTCGGCAACGCGGCGACCTCCCCCCCGGCGAGGCCTTTGACCTGCTGGCCATGCTCGGATGCGTTCTGTCTCGCAGCCCGGCTGGCGCCGCTGCAGCCAACGAGGAGGGCGGCCGCCCCGGCCATGACGGCCACCGTGAGCGGGCGAATACTCTGTCGTCCCGCGCCAAGCGGAACGCAAGCGAAGACGCGGCACATTGCGCCCGTCATGGTCGGCCCGCCGCAGCCTGCCGTCAAGGGCTTCTAGGTATCCACAGAGCCGGTTTAGGTACCGCCTTAGGTGTTTCCCCCGATGCTGCCGTCGGCAGGCTCGCCCTACGTTGCACGCACTCCTGAGACTCGTGGATCGCCGCAAACCTTGTTACTCAGCAGCACCTTCAGCGGTCCGACGGGCACCGGGGCTCGCCGTTCAAGCGGACAACGACACACGACGCTGACTCTCCCGCGGTTCTGCGGGTAGAGCACCGCGCCGATCAGCGGTGCATCCACCGCTCGGCCGGAGGAGGAGACATGAACCGACAATCTCGCAGCGCAAGTCGCCGGGGACGGCGGCTCGCGGCGCTGGTCGCGCCGATCCTGGTGGTCACCGGGTTGGCGCCTACCCTCGCGTCAGCGCACGAGGATGGGTCACCAGCCTGGGTGGTGCTCGAGTGGAATCAGGCGCTGGTGAACGCGCTGACCGTCGAGAACACCGCACCACCACCGGCCATGCGAGCCGGCGCCATCGTGCAGGTGTCGGTGTTCGACGCCGTGGACGGACTCACTAACCAGTACGTCGCCTATCACCTGCCCGGACCGGCGCCGCATGGGGCGTCGGCGCCGGCCGCGGCCGCCGGGGCGGCTCACCAGGCGCTGGTCACGCTGTTCCCGGCCGAGCAAACCCGCTTCGATGCGCTGCTTGCCAGTGATCTGACACGGCTCCGCGACGATGCTGGCGAGTCCGATGAGGACGCTGTGCAGCGGGGCGTTGACTGGGGTGTCTCGGTGGCCGATGCGATCCTCGCGCTACGCGCACACGACGGCCTCACCACCCCGCCGCCGCCCTACATGCCCAACCCGGCCATCGGCCGCTGGCAACCCACCCCACCCGCATATGTTCCCTCCCCGGCCTTTCGGCAATTCGCCGCGATGACCGGGTGGGCACTCACCTCGCCGGGCCAGTTCCTGCCCGGCCCGCCACCCGCGCTGACCAGCGCGCAATACACGCAGGACTACAACGAGGTCAAAACATCCGGAGCCGCGAACAGCACCGTCCGCAGCGACTTCCAGACCCAGACCGCTCAGTTCTGGCAATCCGCGCCACCAGTAACGCTCTGGGACGGCGTGGCTGACACGCTCATCGCCAGCCGCCACGTCGACCTCACCGACGCCACCCACCTACTGGCCCTCACCAACATGGCGATGGCCGACGCGGTGATCGCCATCTGGAACGCGAAGAACTTCTACGACACCTGGCGGCCCGTCACCGCCATCCAACACGCAGACCTCGACAACAACCCGCTTACCGAGGCCGACCCGAACTGGCAGCCGCTGCTCGTCACGCCAGCCTTCCAGGAATACCCGGCAGGACACCCAGGCGTCAGCGCCGCAGCCGCCGCCGTGCTCGCGGAGCGCTTCGGCAACAACACCAGCTACACCATCACCTCACCCGCCATGACCGGAGTGACCCGAACGCTGCCCAGCTTCAGCGCCGGCGTGCAACAGGTCATCGACGCTCGGGTGTTCGGTGGCATCCACTTCCGCTTCGCCGGCGACACCGCCGCCGTAATGGGACGGCAAGTGGCCAGCTATGTCGAAGCAACACAACTCCAACCACGGCGCTGCCCACGCCAGCACTAGGAACGTCTCCACGACATCCAGGCAGCGCCAAGCCGGGCCGCAGCGAGCGCCCGAACCTCAAGGCTCCGGGCGCTCGCTGCCTCAGCCGCCGCGGCAGGCGGCCTCACAAACGGACCGACGATCGGAGAGCGGCATGTGCTGATATGCATCGATGTGCGGCTCTGATCGATTGGCAAGCCGTGCGTGACTGTCAGCTTCATTCGCCTCCGAGGCGGCTGAACTGGTTGCGGCGGACGTTCAGCAACGACAACAGACGGCACCACCATCGGGTATACGGCGCTCGTCGCCGGCACTTCCCAGTGGATCGCGACCTGCATCGCCAACATCCCCGCCCGCCACCAGGTGCGGCGAGGAACAACCGGGACTGGTCGCGCAAGTAGCAAATGGGGAGGCACCGCGACGAGGCCACGGACCCGCAACATCATCATCACCTCAGCAGCTGGCTTGACACTGCCCACAGGAGGCGCTCCCGTTGGCTTCGATGAGGTGGACGCTGAGGCCAGTACAGCGGTCGAGCGTGGAGGTTGATCATGACTAGTGACACTAACTTTCTGGCCACCGGACCGGGCGTCGGATTCGACGCGCGAGCGGACCAGAACGACGGGCTAACCATCGGAGTACGAGGCGTGGGTAGTGCCGGCAATCAGGACGACATTCAAGAAAGGGTGGGAGTGGTCGGATACACCGCGGATCTCGATGGCGACATCTCCAATGGCACGGGCGTACGTGGTCTCGCCGCGGGTGGGACCGGCGTCGAGGGCGTTGCCGAGCGCGAAGGGACAGGCGTAAGGGGGCGGACGGATGGCACCGGCAGTGGGGTCGCCGGTGAGTCGGTGCGGGGCGTCGGTGTGTACGGATTCGGCGGGCGGATTGGAATTGAAGGCGCTAGCGATGGCGTGGGCGTTCTCGGAGGTCCTCCCACCGGCCCAGTCTTCGCCCCTGGCCAACTCACGCCCGGCGTAGGGGTACTCGGAAACAGTATCGGCTCTATAAGTGAGGGCGACGTGCCGCTCGCCTACGGCGGGTGGTTCGATGCGATCGACGGCACAGCGCCGATTCATTTGGAGCCGGCAGCTGAGGGAGCGCCACCTACTGCAGCCCTTCGGGGCGACCTATTCGTGAGTAACGCCGGCGCGCTGTGGTTCTGCACCGATCCAGGTGACGGCGACGCTAACCCAGCGACTTGGAGACAAGTTCAATTGGCGTAGGCCGCAAATCGCGTTCGTTCCAACCTGGCGACACCGTTGAGTGTGCACGGCGCGCTGCCCAGCCGAGCTTCAGCGACGGATCGTGGCCGCGGCTCGACCACCTCGCTGCCTCAGCTCTTGCACTTGAACGCGCGGTGGCGCGGCCTACCGTCGCCCGCGGCTTGCAGCGCGCTGCCGCACCAGCATCCCCAGCCCTGTTGGAGCAGCGTATAGTCCCGGCGCATAGCGTGCGAGTTGCCGCCGGGGGGCGCATCATGCGCAAGACAACTAAGCAT
This sequence comes from Jatrophihabitantaceae bacterium, assembly GCA_035263725.1. Lineage (GTDB taxonomy): Bacteria > Actinomycetota > Actinomycetes > Mycobacteriales > Jatrophihabitantaceae > DASXRA01. The sequence continues at coordinate 7,201 of DATFRC010000218.1, forward strand.
CCCGCCAGACCAATGCGATGTCGGATCGCCCGACACAGTGCGGTCGCCGATGCGCTAGCCAGCCGCCCGCGGCGCAGGTCACGTCCGATCCCGCGGGTGGCCGGCACTCGGTCCGAGCCCGCGGCTGCGCTCTGGCCGCGGCCGGTAGCGCGCCCAATGGCAATGTTGCGTGATCGGTGTCAACGGCACGCGAAAACTGATCAGTTGTCGGCACGTGAAAACTGACCACCTTCGGTGTCATCGGTCGTCGGTCGCGGCGGTGGGGACGCGGCCGAGGTCTCGGTCTTTTAGCCGGTAGCTGTCGCCTTTGAGGGCGACGACTTCGGCGTGGTGGACGAGTCGGTCGATCATGGCGGCGGCGACGATGTCATCGCCGAAGACTTCGCCCCAGCGGCCGAACGGCTTGTTGCTGGTGACGATCAGCGAGACGCGCTCGTAGTGGGAGCTGACGAGTTGGAAGAACAGGTTGGCGGCTTCGGGTTCGAAGGGGATGTAGCCGACCTCGTCGATGACCAGCAGCGGGTAGCGGCCGAGGCGGACG
>DATFRC010000219.1:0-19115 GCA_035263725.1 Jatrophihabitantaceae bacterium
ACGACCGCACGGGCGAGCAGCACCGGGCTCTTGACGAAGAAGGCGAGCTGAGCGAGATGGTCGTCCCACGTCACGTCGATCAGCGGGGCTTCCGGCTGCGGGCCGGTCGCGTTAAGCACCAGCACATCGACCGGACCCAGCCGGTCGGCCACTGCAGTGATCAGGTTGGTGACCTGTTGCTCGTCGGTGACGTCGGCGTAGAAGGCGTCGGCCACGCCGCCGTCGCCCCGGATGGCGCGGGCCACCTCACGCGCTTGCCCGTCGTCACGCCTGCCGTTAACCGCGACGGACATGCCGTCGCGGGCAAGCCGGCGCACGATTGCTCGACCCAGCCCGAGCGAACTACCCGAGACAAGAGCGACCCGGTTACCTGCTGCGTCCATACCCGCAGCATCACACCCGGCTCGCTACTCGAGCCATCTAGGGAGCGAAATCCGGGCCGCGACAGCGCGGATGGCGTCGATGGCGACGTGGCGCGGTCGCGAGGCCGAGGCCTCAGGGCTACGAGCCGCGTGCTGCATTCTTTGCCGCGGCCTGCCGGGCCGTCTTCTTGGCCGGCGTCTTCGCCACCTTCTTGGCGCTCTTGACCGTGGTCTTGCTGGTCGACGCGTCCTCGATGGGTCGACGCCCCTTGAGCCGCACCCACAGCTGCCCGCGACCGCCTGGAGCCGTGACTGTTTTCGACTCGATGAACGGCTGTGCTTTGACCAGGTCGCTGAGCTTGCCGAACCCGTAGTTGCGCGCGTCGAAGGACGGATCGGTGCGGTTGAGATGGTTGCCTAGTGCGCTGAGTGAGGCCCAGTCCTCGTCGTCGGTGTCGACCCTGTTCAGCGCCTTGGCCAGCACGCTCTGGATCGGCCGCAGTTGGTCGTCTTTCGCTGGTTCGGTTGCCTGCTCGGTTGCCTCGGCGTCGCCGCCGAGTACCTCGAGGAACAGGAACCTCTCGCACGCCTCGACGAAGGGCTTCGGCGTCGTGCGTCGCCCGACGCCGATCACCCGCATTCCCGACGCACGCAGTCGGGTGGCCAGCGGTGTGAAGTCGCTATCGCTGGAGACGATGGCGAATCCTTCGACGTTGCCGGAGTACAGCAGGTCCATCGCGTCGATTATCAACGCCGAGTCGGTGGCGTTCTTGCCGTAGGTGTACGCGAATTGCTGCTGCGGGGAGATCGCGTTGCTCAGGAGTATGGAACGCCATCCGCTCAGATGCGGGCTCGTCCAGTCGCCGTAGGCGCGCTTAACGGTGATGGTCCCGTAGCCGGCCAGCTCCTCGAACATCTCCTTGATCAGCTTCGGGGAGGTGTTATCGGCATCGATCAGGACAGCGAGTCGGGTGCTGTCATCGCTCATACGCGGTCAGGCTCCTCCATCGGTGGACCGCCAGACCGCCAGTCTCGCGCACGAGCGCGTTTGTCAGGTCGCGCCGGGCCGAGCGGGCGGGAGAGGAGGCTTGGCGAACAGGTCGTTGATGGACAGCGGGACGATCCACACGTGTTGGCCCGGTTCGAGCAACCACTGCCGCATGGCGGACACCCTGATCAGCCGAAGGGCACCGGTAACCATCAGCGCGGCTAACGGCAACTCGACAAACAGGGCGGTGGCCGCCGAAAACCACCGATCGCCCGGGGATGCGGTCATCACGTCGAACCACGCGTCGCAGATGAGCAGCACGCCGGTGCCAAATGCTGCCAGCACCAATAGCTCGCGGCGCAACAGCCCGAGGATCGCGGTGAGAGCGAACATCACCAGCAGAAACACGTCAAATCCCACCCAGGCCGTGGCCCAGTTTCGCGCGACGTAGTGGTCGGGTAGTCGCAGACCGAGGTACACGATCCACGGCAGTAGGAAGAACACCGCGGTGAAGTTGAGAGCCAGGCGGCTGCGCCGAATCCGACGTGCCTGCGGTACCGGGACGATGGTCGAACTCGCACGGGCCAGGCGCATCATCAGGTCGCGGCGTTCTTGGTGGGACATCGCCGCGATCTGCTCCTCGCTGATCTGCACGCCGCTCATGCTCATCGCCACCAGACAGTTCTCCGCGTCCCCGCGCATTCCCTCAGCGAACAATAAGCCAGAGGACGCCCGGAGCAGGCGGCCTCGCTAGCGCCTCATCCAGCCCGACGACTCCTGGCGCGGCCCCAGCGGGTCTTGGGACGCCGGAACCGTCCTGCGACGGCGATCAGCAGGAAGCCGAACACGGCCAGGAACACGCCTGACTCCGGCGCAGTGAGCCCTTCGTGCCAGGTACGGGCGTGCGCTGCACAGTGAGCGACTCGGTCTCGACCCGCAGGTCGCGCACGAGGTCGGCGACCTGCTCACGCCATCGATTGTCGTCGGAGTCGTAGCGCCCGCTCACCGGCATAAGGGCGATGTTTACGGTGCCAGCCACGTGAGCCCCCCTAAGGGCCGGTGTCTTTTGGCCGGCCCATGCGCGCGCCAGTAACGCAGAAAAATTATTCGCGCACATCTCGTCGCTCCGCTACGGCGTCATCCGGCGCGAAATGCCGCGGGACATGCCAAAGGATGCGCGACATTCAAGCCTCCTCACATTCCCGTGACCATGGGGAGGTGCGCCGCTCGGCTGCTCATACAGCCGGGGCCACCGAACACACGCATCCGCAGCCGCGCTGTGAGAGTCTGACGCGATGACGGCACAAGTGGACGTTCTCACCGACGGATACGCCGGCGACCGGGTCGCGAGCACGGTCACGTTGATCCGCGACGGCAGCGCCGCGATCGTGGTCGACCCCGGCATGGTGGCCCGCCGGGGTGCGATTCTCGACCCGTTGGCGGCGCTCGGCGTTCAGGTCGGCGACGTTACCGACGTGGTCTTCAGCCACCATCATCCAGATCACACGCTCAACGCAGCGCTGTTCCCTGCGGCGCGATTCCACGACTTCTGGGCCATCTATCAGGACGATCGATGGGACCAGAGGGACGCAGACGGCTTCCAGGTCAGCCCTGCGGTGCGCTTGATGGCCACACCCGGACACACCATGCAGGACATCTCCACGCTGGCTGACACCGACACTGGCCTGGTGGTGCTCACGCACCTGTGGTGGCATGCCGACGGCCCGCCGGACGATCCGCTCGCACAGGATCAAGACCTCCTGCACGCCAACCGGGCCCGGGTACTGGCACAACAGCCAACGCTGATCATCCCCGGCCACGGCGCACCGTTCGTACCGACCTTCGGGTAGACGCATCCGGAACGGTCGTCAATTCCAGCGCGCGCAGTGTCGTGCCCGAGCGTCGGTACGCTCCTTCGATCGAGGGGAGCTGGCATGGGATCGGCGCGCAACACTGTGTCGGCCGATGGGCAGGAACATTCGTTTCGTGACGACTTGCGCGACGAATTCAGGCGCGCCTTCCGCTCCCCGTGGGATGACCTGATCGCGGTCGCAGTCAACGCCGGCCTCGTCACGGGCCTCTGGTTTCTGCTCCCGCAGGCGGTGAAGGACTGGTTGTTCGTTCCGCAGGGGCCCGCCGCGTTCGCTGTCGTCCTCGAGATATGGATGCTCGCCGACGTGCCCGCGACGAACATGATCGGCAAAGACGTGGACACGATGGTGCCGGCCCTCGACGATTCGCCGCGATTGCAGCAACTGCTCCGGGCCAAGTCCATCACGCTGTCGCTGCTGGTGGGAATCCCCAGTGCTGTCGTCTCGATCCTGATCGGGATCTACGACGGCAGCTATCTGCGTGGATTCCTGCTCGCGTGCGTGCTCCTGGCACTGCCGTTCGGCGCATCGAGCATCGCGGCGTGGTTCGGCATCGTCATCCCCTACCGGCCAGTCCCGCTTCGCTGGCGCTGGGCGCATCGCAAGCCCTGGCGCGGAACAATCCGCTGGGCATCCCTGGTGATCATCCCGTTCGTGTTGGTACCGATCGTCGCATGTCTGCTGCTGGCCCCGGCGATCCTGGTCGGCCTTGCGATCGGACGAGACGACGATGGCCGAATGAGCGCCGCCGCGACGGTCACGGCAACGATCGTCGCCTGTGCCCTCTCGGCAGTCGCCTTCGCCGTCGGGCCGCGCGTCTCGGCATACCTCGCGGCGCGCCGCAGTGAGCGCGTTCGACCGCTACTCACCGATCCTGCGCCCGACACGCCGCCCTAGTCGTCACCGCTCGCCGGCTCCGCCGCTCGGCGCCAAGTGGTTGATCCCGATCGAGTGAGAGTCTTGCCGCTCACGCAGCGGACAGGAAGGCTCGATGAGGAGCTGGCTACGAGAGGATCAGTTCTAGGGTCCGGCCAGGGGACCTTCGATTCTGACACTGGGGCTAACGCCGCGCCTCACACTCGGCGCGAACAGGAGGGACCTCTATGGCAACTGAGTCCCGCCGCCGCCCATTTAACACATTCCTCGTAATCCTCGGAGTTGCCATCCTTGCTGCCGTGCTCTGGAACGCGGCAACTGGTAACCACAACACCAAGCGCAGCGGCGTGCCGCTCGGCAACAACATCACTGCTCCCATGCCGAGTGGCGCCTTGCCCTACGGCACCGTCCGCGGCAGTTGCTCGCACGAGAGTGTGTCCAACGCCAGCCAGGCCCACGCAGCGGACCTGGTCGGACACGCCGATGTCAAGAACACCGGCAACATCGGCATCACCGTCACAGTGACCATGACGTGGCCGCAACTGGGTCAGCGGCCGATCGCTGTGACCAAGCAGGGCGTCAGCGTCGATTACGGGCAGACAGAGTCGGTGTCGTTCAGCCATCCGGTCGACCAGAAGCAGCTCACGAACTTCAAGGACTGGCAAGACAAGCAGAACGAGGACGGCTGCACCTACACCGGGACAATGGCCAGCACCTTCGGCGGTGTGCACTGAACAGTCCAGGGTCGTGAGAGACAACCGGATTTGGCTCCCTTCTGCGTCAAGACCCAATGATTCCTGTTGCGTTGATAAGGAACTCGCGCGCAGTTCTCGGAAGGCGCATCACTACGATCGGTGGGGTGTCCGTCTCCGTCTCCGTCGAGACTGTGCGTCCTCGAAAATTGGCCGCGGTACGGCGCGAGGTCCTCGCAAGTGAGGTCGGCGCCGTGTGGGGGCCCGCAGTGGGCAAAGTCTGGGACGCCATTCGTAACCGGCCGGGTTTATGGACTGATGGCCACAACATATTCGTCTACCACCACTCGGCGCACCCGAGTGCACCGATGCTGTGCGAGTTCGGTGTCGAGGTAACACGCACATTTGAAACGATGGGCGAGGTGTACGCGACCGAAACGCCAGAAGGCGAAGCTGTCGTGGCCGTACACCGTGGGCCCTACGAGCGTCTCAACGATGCGTATGAGGCGATCGAGCGATGGATGGTCGCGAACAGGAGGGAGTCCGCTGGGCACGTGTGGGAGATCTACGGAGATCCGACGCCCGATCCGGCCGACACTGAGACGACCGTTGTGCACCTCCTGCGCACACATTGACGTGCGTCCGCGGACGAGTGTTGTGCTCAGACGACCCGCGGCCGGCCGTTGGAGCACGCTCGGTCCAGCATCGCTCACGCCAAGGGCCCCGGGGGATTGCCGCGGACCGGCTCAGAGGCCGGCGGAGCCGTCGATGGATTCGCGGAGCAGGTCGGCGTGCCCGTTGTGGCGTGCGTACTCCTCCACGAGGTGCTGCCACATCCACCGCACCGAGGTGGTCTTCTCGCGGAACGTGAATGTGTCGTCCAGCTTCGCGCCCTCCAGGACGACATCGACGGCCCGGCACTCGGCGCGGTAGCGCTCGAGGTCCTCCTCGGCACCGACCGGGTCTGCCTCTTCGAAGTCCGCGTTCGGGGCGTCGGAGCGGTAGTACAGGTCGGGTATCTGCTCGCCGCGGAACGTCTGCCTGACCCACCCGCGTTCGGCGTCGCTAAGGTGCCGGACCAGGCCGAGCAGGGAGAGGTTCGACGGCGGCACGCCGCGCTTGGCCAGCCGCGCGGCGTCCAGCCCCGCGCACTTGCGGAGCAAGGTCGCCCGGTGCCAGTCGAGCCAGTCGCGGAGCATCTCCCGCTCGGACGCGTTGCGGCGCGCCGGATAGTCCTCCGAACGCTCGACGTCGGGCGCGATCCAGGTCACGGCGGGCAGGCTATGCCGGGGTTTGCCCCGAACGCCAGCAGATTCCCAAGACCGCCTTACCGATTCATCGATTGGGGCGCGCTGGCCGCGGCACGGCTGAGGCGTCCTTCTTTCCAGCCCCTGCCTCGCTGATGATGTCCTCGGCCGAGAGCTCGCCCGGCACATAGCTCGGCAGTCTCGACGCCGGGAAGATCGCCAACAGCGAGATCGCGCCCACGATCAGGAACGACGCCCGCAACGCGCGGAGCCCGGCGTCCTCGTTGATCGCGACCGCCTTGTCCACCTGCTCGGGCGTCGCCGTGCTCGCACTGAGCGCACTCCTTAGCTCGTTGTCGGAGATGAAGTCGACAGTGCCGGAAACGGCGCGTGTCTCGACGTCGTGGGGTAGCTCGGAGCGGCTGTATGCCGAGGCGAGGAACACGCCCAACAACCCGACTGCGACCACGCTGGCGAACGCCGCGCCGAGCGCGTTCGAGACGTTGTTCGCCACGCCGCGCAGTGCGCCCACGTCGCCGGCCAGTCGCTTGGGAGACGCGGACACGAGCACGTTGAACAGCAGCGTGAGCAGCGTGCCCTCACTGATGCCGACGAGCAGCAGGCCGACGATGACCGCGACGGTGCTCCAATCGTTGCCGATTGTGATGGCGACTATCACCAGACCGATCGCGATCAGGATGAACGAGGCGACACCGAGACTGCGCGGCGAGAAGCGGTCGTACAGTCGCACCGAAAGAACGCCCGCGGCTGCGATGGCAACCGCGTACGGGAGGATGGCGACCGCCGAGGCCAGGGGCGTGCGGCCTTGGCCGATCTGAACGTAGAGCGGGATGAGAAAGCCCACTGCGAGACTGAGGCTGCCCGCTACGAGGAACGCGACGACGGCACTCTTCTCCTCCTTGCTCCCCAATACCTCCATCGCAAGCAGCGGCTGCTTATTGGCTGCGACGCGCCTGTTCGACCACGCGAAAAACGCTTGGCCCAGCACGATCCCCACGAGGATGAGGATCGGTGCCGGCGACACCCGCAGCAGCGAGAACGGTGCCGCAGCCTTGGCCACCAGCGGCCCCCACGTCTGGAGGTTGTTGAACCCGAACAGGATGAGTGCCGTGGTAGTTCGCGGCGATAAGCACCACCAACGTCGGAACTAGCGCGCCGGCGGCAACTCCCGCGATCGCCTGGGCAGTGTTCATTAACCACGCGTCGGTGCTGAGCGCCATCAACACCATCGCAGCGCCATGCGCGACAGCGCTTGCTTGGAACACCCGGCGCTCGCCTACCAGCTTGCCGATCTTCGCGCCCAGCATGACGAACGCGGCGACAAACAACGAGTAAACGAGGAGCGCCGTCGCTGTAGCCGTTGACGGCGCACCCAAGTCCTCGGAGATCGGCCCGAGCGACACGGGCAAGACGCTGATGTTCGTAGCCATCTGAAGTTGCGCTAGGACGATGACGATCAATGGAAACCAGGGCGCCCGAGAAGGTCGCTTGTCTCCAACGGCTGAGGTGGCAGTCCGAGCCGGCTGTGTTGTCATGTGATCCACTTCTGATGCTGTAGCCCGTGCCGGTTTGCCCTTGCTCAGTCATCACGATGTACGAGCGCCTTCCGTCACCGAGCACTGCACGTGGGTGACCGGTCATCCGCAGGAACCTGAGCGCGGCGGCGCACATCCATCCTGTCACGAACACGACGGATGTCTGGATCTGTCGCGGTCGGTCGGGTCAAGGTGTCAAGATCGACTTCGAGCACAAAGACGTCGTCAAATGGATCTACAGATTCGAATAAATTTCGAGAGCCACCGGAAAGAAAGCTATCGGCTCATGTTGTCAGCGACCAAGGCTTGTACTTGTCGTCTCAGAGGGCCATTGGACGCACTTTCGTTGCATGCCGCGGGCCGCGCGCACCTGACCAGTGCGTCGCGGCCCGCCAATCGGCTTCGGTGGTAATTCTCCGACCTTGTCCACCCTCTGGCTAAAGCACCGGCTAGCTGAGCGTGCCGGCGTAACTGCCGCCGAAGTGCGCGCCGGCGATCTTCACGAGGTCGGTTCCCGACCCGGCGAACCCGAAGAACTGGCCCGTGGAGGCCGCGTCGGCGCTCCAGGTGCCGACGATCGCGAACGGGTGGCCGTACGCCTGTGACGCCTCGTTGAAGTAGCCGCGGTAGGCCGCCCCGTCGTTGCCGAGCCCGCACAGGCTGCCGGCCTCGTCCAGCACGAGGGTGCTGGCGGGGTCGCTGGCGAGCGTGAACTGCGTCGTGGCGGTGTAGCTGCTGCCGCACGCCGTCGGGACGGCGACGGCATTGGTGATGTACATGTTCCAGGTCGCGGCGCCGTAACCGGCGAGGTCGGCCGTGCCGCAGATGTACGCTCCGTTCGAGCAGGGTCCCCCGGGGAGGGTTTGGGTGGAGGACACGGTGGCCTGGAACGGCGACTGCGCAGATGCCGCCGCCGCAGGCGCAAGGGCCAGCGCGACGCACAGCGCCGAGGCCAACATCACCGGACGAGGAATCGACCGCGATCCATCCGGTCTTCGGTTCACCCGCCCGCAAAATTGGACGGCGCGGGCCGCGGCACCGGTGAGCAGCTTGTTGACGCGTGTGGCGGTCATGGCGTTCCTTTCACTGTGCGGTTTGACGGCCCGCCGGCCGGCGCGCTCGCGCCTCGCCGAGCGGGTACTCGGCGCTGCTGAGTGCGTGAGTCGGTTGGTTGAGAGGGCTGTGACCGGATACGGCCTGTTGAAGCTCTCGCGGCGAGGTTAGGAGCGCAGGGCGTGGGCGGGCATCGGGGGAACCCCGACACTTTGCGCGCGGTGGGCCGGGACGACGAATTGGCAGCGGTCGCGACGGGTCTTGCCAATACGGGCGCCCGAGCCGTCGTGATCGATGGGCCGGCCGGCATAGGAAAGTCGACGGTGTGGCGGGCTGCGGTCAATGAGGCTGGCGCCTCTGGATCGCAGGTGCTGGCAGTACGGCCGCGTGAAGTCGAGGCGTCGATGCCGTTCGCGGCGTTGCAGGGGCTGCTCGGCGATTGCGTGGATGCGCTGGCGAATGCTTTGCCGCCGCCGCAGCGGGCGGCGCTTGATGTTGTGCTGCTGCGTGCCGCGCCGGGAGCGCATCCGGTCGAGAACGGCGTTGTCGCCGCGGCCACACTGTCCGCGATACGCGCGCTGGGCGCAGAGAATCCCTTGCTCATCGCGATTGATGACGCCCAGTGGCTCGATCCGGCCTCGGCTGAGGCGTTGGCGTTCGCGGCGCGCCGCCTGTCGTCGGGCGACCAGGTACGCCTGCTGGTGACCTGGCGCGCGGCGGTCAGTGAACCGGATCTCGGCTTGGATGCCGATGACTTGTGCCGGGTTTCGGTCGGCCCACTGTCGCCGGAGGCGCTGCGCGAGATCGTGCGGCGCCGCCTCGGTCAGGTGCTGGGGATGACCGCGGCGCGGGCGTTGCACGAGGTGAGCGGCGGAAATCCGTTCTACGCGTTGGAGCTGGCCCGCTCGCACCCGGACGGCGAGTTCGGTATCGGCCGGGCGCTCACCCTCGACGATGTGCGGACCCTGCTCGGGCGCCGGTTCGCCGAGCTGCCCGCCGCGACGGTGCGCGCCCTCGCCACCGTTGCGGCGATGACGGCCCCCGACGTCGAGCGAATCCGTGAGGTGATTGCGGACGAGGCGATCCTGGACACCGCGTTCGCACTTGACATCCTCACCGAGCGTGAACCCGGTCGCGTCGAGTTCACGCACCCCTTGCTCGCCGCCGCGGCATACGCCGCCGTGTCGCCGCGGCAGCGGCGCGCGATCCATGCTGGGCTGGCCGACTCCGCGGCAACTGTTGAGGAGCGGGCGCGGCACTTGGCGGTGGCCAGCACCGCGCCGGATCCGGCAATTGCTGCTGTCATCGACATGGGTGCGGCACAAGCTGCCGCGCGGGCCGCACCGGCCGATGCGGCGCGGCTGTCCGAGATCGCTGCACGCCTTACCCCGCCGGGTGATCACGAAGCAGCAGCCCGGCGCCGGCTGGCCGCGGCGAGCTGGCATTTCGCCGCCGGTGACCTAGCCGCCGCCGTCGACGTCTGGACCGACGTCGCGACGGCCTGCCCGCCCGGCGACATTCACGCCGAAGCACTGGCCCAGCTGGCCAACAGCGCACCCATCGATTACGAACGGGCGGTGGCGATGGCCGAGCAGGCGGTCGCGGAGAGCAGCACGGTGCGCAGCCGGGTGCGCCATATCGCGCTGCGCGCCAACGTGTTGGCCCAATCCGACAACCAGCGCGCCCTGGCGATGCTACGGGCAGCCGCGGCGGAGGCGCGTGCGGCCGGGGACGATGTCGCGCTGGCTGCCGTGCTACCCGAGCTCGGCTTTCAGGCTTCGCTCTCCACACCGGAATTGGACGGCGTGCCGCTTCTACGGGAGGCAGTTGCGCTCGAGGGCCAGATCGGCGGCGCCGTCGATGCCTACATGTCACCGGAGAACCGGCTCGGCATCGTGCTCGTGCAGCGCAACGAGCTGACCGAGGCCCGCACCCTGCTCCGCCGGCACATGGACGCCTGCATCGCCCGGGGCGACGAACGCGGCTCCTGCGGGGTGGCGATGCACCTGTGCGAGGCCGAACTGCGCGCTGGCGATCTGGACCGCGCGCAGACCACGATCAACTGGGCGCTCACCGTCGCCGACAGCAGCGAGACGTCGCAGCACGTCGGCATGTATCTCGCGTTCGCCGGCCTGATCGCAGCTCACCGCGGCGAAGTGGAAACCGCGCGGACGCTCACGGGGCGCCTCGCGCAGACCGTCGAGGTGATCGGTGAGCCGCACAACGCACTCGCGCATCGGATTGTGGTCGGCTACCTGGAACTGTCACTCGGCAACCACGCCGTGGCGCTGGACTGGCTGGAGCCGACCGTCGAGATGTTTCGCTCGATCGGCTACGTCGAGCCGGGCGCGTACTTCTTCCTTCCTGACCGGCTCGAAGCGCTCATCGCAGTCGGCCGGCACACCGATGCTGAACGCGACATCGCCGAATGGGAGACCATCGGCCGCCGCTACGACCGGCCCTTCGCGCTGGCCACCGCCGCACGCGCGCACGGCATGCTGCTCGCCGCGCAATCCCACCTGCGCGAGGCCGACACCGCGTTCACCGATGCCCTCGAGCACCACCAACGCCTCGACTGGCCCCACCAACACGCCCGAACCCTGCTCGCCCACGGAAAAGCGCTGCGGCGCACCGGCCGGCGACGCGACGCACGGTCCCGGCTGCAGGCCGCGCTCGACGTTTTCGAGAGCATCGGCGAACCGCTGTGGGCCAGCCGAGCACGCGATGAGATGGCCCGCCTCGGCGGACGCACACCGGCCGGCGAACGGCTCACCGACGGGGAACGCCGAGTCGTCGAACTCGTCGCCGCCGGCCGCTCGAACCGCGAGGTTGCCGCCGAACTGAGCATCACCGTCAAGACCGTCGAGGCGGTCCTCACTCGCGCCTACGCCAAACTCAACGTCCGCTCCCGCGCCGAACTGGCCGCGAACTGGCCGACGCGCACAGCCGAATCGCCGGACGGGCCAATCCCGCACCCGCCCGCAGATCGCCTGCGGCTCCGTGAACGATGATCGCCGCTACGGTCATTCGCGCCGATTGCCGAGATGCCAGCAAGTCCCTATCACGCAAATGTCGACCGTGCCCACGGTGTGGGCTGTGCGGTCGCCGTTATGCGCGCCGTCGACGGGGCGGACCGTGCGCCGAATATGTAGCGCGTCGACCAATCAATCGCGTGGTGTTTGTCTGGGGCCCTCGTGGCCGCATAGACAGCCGGCGGGATCCTTCTCCGGAGAAACCGGCATCGCGATCCTGACGGAGCAGACCTCCGAACTGTCATCCGCGAGGGGTGATGCGTGCCGGTGATGGTAAGGCCAAGGTTTCGGTTCGAGGCGAAGACTAGGAGACGAGCATGGGTGGTGCAGAAAACTCCGGAATCGACGAGCTCGGTCCGGTCGACTACCTGGTGGTGGAGTTCCCGCCCGGAGCTCAAAACTTCACCGGTGAGATGGCGGCCGAGCTGGTCCGCCTGTCCGACGCTGGAACAATCCGCGTGCTGGACCTGATGATCCTGCAGAAGGCGGCAGACGGGTCCGTGGACGCGTATGAGATCGACGACACCGAGGACGCGGGGGAGATCCGGGCATTGGCGGCCCAGGTATCTGAGATTCTCGCCGCGGATGATGTCGTGCACCTGGCCGCGGCGATGGAGCCGGGCAGCGTGGCCGGAGTGTTGGTCTGGGAGAACACCTGGGCAGCGCCGTTCGCCAGCGCGGCACGCAGGTCAGGGGGCCAGTTGATCGCGACAGGCCGGATTCCGATCCAAGCGATCGCCGCGTCGATCGAGGCCGAAATGGCCGCCGAAGAAGGGAACTGACATGCTTCGACCGGCCCGAGCTGCGCGCCGTGGGGTGATCGGCGCCCCCGTCGCGCGTACCGCCGCCGTCGTGGGGACGACCGCGGTCGTGGCTCACGGTATCGGCCGACGACACGATCGCCGCGATGATCGGCGAGACGACCGAGGAGACCGACGAGACGATAGGCGCGATCGGCGCTGAGCTGTAGGTCAAGCGGTGGCTGACTGTCCCCGGCCGACGAAGCCGTTCAACAGTGAGCCCGCGGCTCCTCGCATGGGTCTACGGTCCCGTGGTGCCGGCCGAGATCTGGTGCTGCACGACTTGTACTTGGCTCGGGAGTTCCCGACGCGCGCGACGCGTGTGATGGAGCCTTCCGGCCAGATGTCCGTTGCCGGACACGACGCGTCGTCCGATTACTCGGCGGTGTCCGTATCTGTGGTTGTTCGGATAGGGCCCGGGGGTTGTGACGCGCGGTATGGCAGCTGGGTGCCGTTCAAAGGGGCGCGGAACCGTAGATTTCGAAGCGCGCGACCGATGTAGGCGCTGGTCGGTGGCGTTGTGGGTTCTTCGCCCGCTCGGCCGCAACCTGCGCCATGCCGGCCTGGAGATGGTCGTCGTCCTCGCAGATCAGCACGGTCATCCGGCGCCCCGATTCGTGGTCGACCAGCCACCAGCCGCTGACGCCGGGCGCCGCTGTCAGGGGCGCGATGACCTCATCGCGGACATGCTCGATACCCGCCGAGACGTCCTGGGCCGACTCACCGTCGAACGACATCACCATCGCGAACATCGATTCCTCCTGACCACGTCGTGGAATGCTGCGCTGGGCACCCTTCGAGGTGTCCGCGTGGCGAGAGTTTCATTTTCGTACCGAACGAAATATACTTCCGGGCGTGGCGAAGTCAAGACCTGACCAGCACGAGTTCCTGGATACCGAGGAGTGGCAGTCGGTGAACGCGCTGCTGATGCTCAACCGCACGGTGCAGACCGAGCTCGACGCCCAACTTCGCCAGGCGCACGACCTGGCCGTCACCGAGTTCGACGTCCTCATCACCCTGTTCAACGCACCACGCGCACGACTACGCATGGCGACCCTTGCCCAACGGGTGCTCCTCAGCCCAGCGGGCCTAACCCACCTCGTCACCCGACTCGAACGCGACGGCCTCCTGCGGCGCGAGGTCGATCCGAACGACGGACGCAAATGGTTCGCAGTGCTGACCGACGACGGCGACGCGAAGCTACGCGCTGCGCGACTCACCCACAACGCAGTGCTCCGAACGAGATTCCTCGCGAACACGACACCGGCCGAACGGCGCACGCTGCAACGCATATGGAACCGGCTCGCACCGACCGCGACCAGCTGAGGCCCGGTGGTCCGCGTCGACGCATTTACGACGTGTTATGAGGACTCATAGCGGCCCGTCTACGCCGTGCCGCCGCCCGCGCGTATCGACGGATTGGGGAATCGCAGCGTCGCCGCCGGCGACAACCGCAAGCGACAAGAGCAGCGAGCTATCGGCGAGCAGCGAAGCGGGCGACGACCCCTGGAGCGCGCGTAAGCCCGCCTGTTAGTCGATCGGCGCACCTGGGCTAAGGCCTCCTGGCTTCCTCAGCTTTGCCGTTCCCACCGGTAGCGCGCGACCTCCACCCAGCTCGGTGCCGAGGACAATCCATCTGTCGCCGAAATCCCTCGTCCCCCGGATGCGCGTGCACAGGGACGGCGCCATGAGCCGTCGCCGCCCGCAGGGGCTCGCGCTGTCCGTTTAGTGGACCTGCCGACGGTTCAGCCTGTGTGCTCTTTCGATTCGGCCACGCCGACCACCATTGGTCGCTCGATCACGGGGGCTTTCGGGACTTGTCCGTGCCTTACGTTGACGACTGAGAGCGGGGAGTGGGTGATCGCCTCGAGCGTGGCCCGGTTGGGGTGGCACCCGATCCACGAGTAGAGGAATGGTGCGTGGTCTTGCTTGTCTGCGATCTGCGGATCTGTGTCGCGCACATGTTCGAGGAACAGGAGTTGGCCACCTGGGCGGAGTACCCGCGTGATCTCGGCGAGTGCCGCGTTCTGGTCGGCGACGCTGCACAGGACGAAGGTGACGACGACGGTGTCGACGGAGGCGTCCGGCAGCGGAAGGGATTCGGCGCGGGCGTCGAGGACGGCGGCGTCGGGGCGTATCTGCGCGACGCGTTGGCGCAACCGCTTGCGCATGTGGCGATCGGGCTCGACGAGTGTCAGGTGTGTGACGGTTGGTGGGTAGTGGTCGAGGTTGAGGCCGGTACCGGCGCCGATCTCGACTGTGTTGCCGCGTGCCTGCGCCAGCAGCGCGACGCGTTCTCGTTGCAGGCCCGCCGCTTCGGAGCCGCGACCGATCCGGTCGTACATGAACGCGTAGAGGCGGGCGATCACCGCAACTCCTTCAGGTCGAATGTTCGAGCACGCGCGGCTCGAAGTAGGAGCGCCCGCGGTGCACCATGTCGCCGCCATCGTGGAACAGCACCTCGATCAGACCGGGCGGGCAGTGCTCGGGATCCTCAGGCGGGTTGACGAACTCCTTCTCCACCACGGTGATTCCGGCACTTGTCACGATGTGCAGCAATCGCAGGCGGACGCCATCGGCGAGGTCGTGTTCGCAGAGCCGCCGGATTTCGTCGATTCCGTCGAGATTCATGGCGCCGCGCAGGGCGACATCGCGGGAGAACATTTCCACGAATGGGTCAGGGTCGCCGTCATCGAGCGCTGCGTGTGCGGCGACGATGCGGCGCTCCCATTCGGAGCCGGCACGCGGCGAATCGAATGCTTGGGCCAACAGCTGAGCTGCGAGTTCGGCTTTCGCCTGATGCAGCCGGCTGCGGACGGTGCCAACCGGCACACCACAGATCTGCGCGATCTGCGCATACGAGTGCCCCCGCCCGAAGTAGCGCAGCACCGTCACCACGCGCAGCGGCTCGGACAGCCCCTCCAGCGCGGTCAAGACCCAGTCCTGCAGCGGCGTCTGGACGTTGACGGGTTCGGCGCGCTCGGCCAGGGTCTCGATCTCTGCGGTGGCAATCTCCCGCCAAGGCCGCCGCACCCGCATGGCACACACCGATCGCACGATCGCATGCAGCCAGGCCCCCGCCGCATCGGCGGTGCGTAGCTGATGCAAGCACAGCAGCGCGAGCACGAACGTTTCCTGCACCGCATCGGCCGCGTCCTCGCCGCCGCCGAGCATCCCCAGCGCGTGAGCGTGAAGCGACGCCCGGTGCCGGTCCAGCAGCATGCCCAGCGCGGGGCTGTCGCCGCCGCGCGCAGCCCGCACCAGCTCAGCGTCGGACGGCAGCTCATCCGCAGCCCGGCATGCCACCACGCTTATAAGATGCGCCCCCAGGCCGAAAAGTTCGACCCAGCGCGACCTCTGGGCGCGATGACGAACAACCTCATGGACCTCGACGTCGACGATGTCGCCGCGCGCTGCCGCGCGCTTGCGCTCGAGACCCGCGCCCGCGGGACAGCGACGCGTGCACAGGCATGGTGCATGCCAACGGCCGATCGTGACGATGCGATGCCTTTCCCGAGCAGCAATCCGGACGACGACACGAGCGCCGTCGAGCATCGTGACAACCTGCACAAATGCAAACCGCGATGCGCCGAAGGCTCAGGTTGCTGGCGCTTCGCTGAACCGGCAAGACCTCGACCAACCGCGACAGTGGGCCTCCAGCGACCGGGCCGACTGATCAGCGAATAACTGAGCAGATTCGCCCGGTCGCGAGCGCCCATACTCGGCGCCGCAATCGGTCGCTTCAGCCGGCGGATCGGTACGCCGTGTTCGGCGTGGTTCCTAGGTTGAAACCCGTATGCGACACCCCCTCGGAGTTGTGTCGCACGTCGACACTTCCGGGAGGAACCGTGCGCACTAGTGACAAGCGATATGTAGAGAAGTCGGCTACCGCCGATTAATGTGAACTTTGACACTGGCAGACATCGACGACGTCTTCGCCGCTTCGCAATGGGTCGTAACTTCGGAATCGAAAGGCAAGTAGAGACGTACACAGACCGCACAATACATATTCACCTCATGGACTCGTGGGCACGCTTACCGGCTACATCGTTCGGGCCGCGACGCTGCCTCTACGACAATGTCGATAGCGTTCTACTACATCGTCAGTCGCTATCCGACAGGCGGCATTAGGAAGAACCGCGATATTTTCGATATGGGGAAGCATGGTCTGCTTGCACCAACGCAGCAGCGCCGTCCGAACTGTCACACCACCATCCGCCGGACTTTCCTGGCCAGAACCCGTCGCCGCGCGACCCGGGCGCCTTCTTATGGACGGTGGCGGGCCGGGAAGGGATTCCTGCATCGCTCGCAGCCGGTCGCGGCCCGTGATGCGCTCACCCGACTGCGGTATCTCCATCACATAGTCCTCGTTCCGCAGGTCGAACTCGTCCGACGCCGAGAGCCCGCCCGCCGCAGAGAACACCAGGTCGAGTCCCTCGCGCATTGCCGTCGCATCGTCCGTGTCGATGGCTCGACGGAACAGCGCCAACACATCACTCATCTGTGGAAGTCTGACCTTCCGGTTCGCCTTCTGCCATCGTGCGACCAGAATGACCTATCGGTCGACGAGGAGGATCTGTCGTACACCGCGTTTACCGTGGGCGTATAGCGACTTCCCGACAACCGGACGGAGCGACAACGATGACCGACCGCCAAGAGAAGTTGACCGCGACGCAGGTGCGCGAGGCTGGTCTGGCGGACTGGAGACAGATCCTGGGACGGGTCAAGGCGCGGTTTCGCACCGGCGACTTCGCCACCGGCCTGGCTCTCGTAAAGAAGATCGGCGAGGCGGCTGAGGCCGCTAACCACCATCCCGACATCCTGCTCAGTTACTCCGACGTGATTGTCGCCCTCAGCAGCCACGACGTAGGCGGCATCACCGGCCGCGATCTCGATCTGGCGCGGGACATCAGCAGACACGCGGCGGAGCTATCGATCGAAGCCGACGTTTCGGGTCTCACCCAGGTTGAGCTCGGACTCGATGCCGCAGGCGGAGAACGGCTCGCCCCGTTCTACGCGGCGTTGCTCGGCGGCACGGTCGATCATGGCGAACCCGTCGACCCCAGCGGCCAGGTACCCACCGTGTGGTGGCAGGAACCGAACGACGCCGATGAGCAGTGGGCACTGCCGAAACAGTCCTTCGAGCAGCGCTGGCACTTCGACGTCTGGGTGCCCTACGACGAGGGCGAACGGCGCCTGCAGGCGGTCCTGACCGCCGGAGGCCGCCTAGTCAGCGACCGCGCGGCACCCACCTACTGGGTGGTCGAAGACGCCGACGGCAACCGTTCCTGCATCTGCACACCCGCTGGGCGCTGACCAGAAGGCGACATGCAGTACTTTCCCAGCCGCGACGCCGCGAACAATTCGACGAAACGATGACCAGCGCGGTAATCGGCGCCACCGGCCGCGTCGGCAGCGAGGTCGTCCGCGGCGTACTTGCGCGCGGCGCTGCGGTCGTCGCGCTCGTTCGCGACCCGGCCAAGGCCCGCCGCATCTTCGGCGAACTCGGCGGGCTGCACATCCGCCCGACCCGCTTGGACGACCCACGCGACCTTGCCGAGGCGCTTGACGGAATCCGCACGGTGTTCATCGCGATGGGATCGATCGGGACCGAGGGTGCCCTGCAGCGGATCGCGATCAACACCGCCGCCAGGATCCACTCGATCGAGCAGGTCACCCGCCTATCGGTGCTCAACACCTCGGCGGACTCGCTAGGTATCAACCAGCGAGCCCACTACAGCATCGACCGGTTCGCCTTCTCGACCGCAGTGCCGTATTCGACTATCCGTCCCGCGATTTTCTCGTCGTCGCTGCTCGCCGCAGCGCGCGAGGTGCGCGCCACGCACACCTGGACCGGGCTCGCCGGTAGCGGTCGAATAGCCTTGATCGATCATCGCGACGCCGCCGAAGCTGGGATGCGTGTGCTCACCGACCCGGCGCTATGGGGTGCGCACTACGACCTCACAGGACCGCTTGCCATGTCGTGGCCGGAGGCACTGGAGCTGCTTTCGGCGGAAGTCGGCAAGACGATCACCTTCCAGGTTGCGACCGAGCGAGAGCTCCTCGCACGCCTCGCCAGTGCCGGGATAGCGGCGGGGACAGCCGAGCTGCTCATCACCCGGGAGTGGGCGATCCTCGCCGGCGAGAACGACTACACGACTAACACCTTCCAGCAGATCGTCGGCCGCCCCCCACGCCCGGTCACCGAGTTCCTTCACGACTACCGCGCGGAATTCGTCTGACGCCAGCGATACTGCGCGAGGGGAGTGGTGTGGCCGGACGACCGCTCGGGGATCGGCCCACCGCGTCTTGAGCGCGGCTGCATTTCGCCGCACTCGCCTGGCGCGGCCAGCAGCGTCGTCGCGTGACCAGATTTGTCGCGGCCACGTCGCACCACACGTTGGCCATGGGCCTTTGGCTCATTGCCACGGCTGTGAGCTTCGGCTCCTTTCGCGCGCGGAACCGGCCCGCGCGTCCTCGCCGTACCAGGTATGTGAAGCCGAGCAGTGGAGCATCGGCCGAAGATTCGGAAGGACAGTTCACATGGTTAGCAGCATGAGACGTCGACTCGTGTGTGGGGTCGGCGCCCTCCTGGCGACCGCGGCTGGGGCCGCGACGCTGGCTACGGGCGCAGCGTC